>SDNV01000130.1 GCA_004524515.1 Promethearchaeota archaeon | reverse complement strand
TTTTATCTTGTCCTTAGCCTCTTCAATTAAATAAATTCCAAGATTTCCAAATTGATCTTTTATGCTTTTTTCATCTGAAATGTTAAATCCCTTTTCTTATTGTATAATTCTTTTAATAGTTTTATTTATCTCTTTGAAAAGCACTATCTGCTCTTCGAGTGTTGGTTTAAAGATATTAGGTAAATAAAATATGAAGGGTTTTAATTTTCTTAATTTATGATCTATCAAAGTTTGGATATCATCATCTAATAAATCCATCGCGATCACAATCATACCTATAGAAGGGTCTTCCTTTAATCTGTTGAATTCTTCTAAGAATTCCTCTGGTTTACTAAGAATAGAGCCCTCGATACCCAGTAAACCCATTAAAAGGATTATTTCCTCTTCACCAATAACATAAATTTTATCTTCAGTCACTAAAATCCAAACCTAACTCTTTTATGATTTTTCTAATCATATTTTTTTTATTTTGATCATAATTTCGTTCAAATTCGTGTAAAATCTTCTCTAAATTTGCTTTGAATTGAGAGATTTCAGTGCTAACATCATCTCGAAGAGAATTTAAAGCGTCCTTGACCAACTTATTTTTAGTATTTTGTGATTCTTCAAGATCTTTCTGTGTATTCTTCTTGAGTTCTTCGATTTCCTCGAAATTTTGGTCTTTAGCTTTTTTTAGGAGATCCTCATAGATTTTTTCCAAATCTTCAGCCCATTCAAAGATTTTCATTTTTATCTTTCAAACCCTCATATTTTTCATGAATAATTCTAATTACATTTAGCATTATGTTAAATTTAATTTCTTTTTCTTTCTTAATTATTAATTCCAATATTCTATAGATTGTAAAATACTCAAAATCATCGATTTTTAATTGGAACTTTTTAAAATAATAATTCTGATAAATTGCTTCAAAAGACCATCTCAAGTGTCTTTTATTGATGTTGATAGGGATATATAATTCCTTTAATTCCTTAGTGGAACTTAAAAATTTCTTCAGTTCTGAAATATACTCGTCAATATCGTTAATCTCTAGCAAATAAGAAACTTTTTGTTGATTTAAAAATAAATAGTTTTGAATTAGTAATTGAGAGGTTAAATTTTTATCAAAATTATTTATTATAGCTCGTGATAACATTCTTAAATTATATACTTCTGTGGAATAATCGATGAACAGTGATATCATTGCTCTTTCTTTTTTATCATAAAAGGGTTTTGTCGATAGAAGATTTTCATAATAAAGTTTATCAAGAAATGCCTCTAATACAAATATTTCATTCGTATTTTTAAAGTAGTTAATTCCTTCCCTTATGGGTTTATTATAACGTGTGTTTTTCATATAAAGCTGAATTTCTTCTAAATCTGTGATCTCGAGTAGATTCTTAATAAAATCTGAACGCTCCAAATATTCTTCAACCAAATAATTAATTCTATCAGATTTTTCCGATTTGCTTATGCCTATAATTGATCCAAGAATTATTTGCTTTATATTAGCGATCTCATACTTCAAAAGATATGCCTTTAAAAAAAGCTTCATATTTTCAGGTGAAAAGTACAGGATCTTTCCAATTAATTTAATAAGCGTATGAAAAAGAGCTTGCTCAATTTCAACAATGCTATATTCTGAAATTTTGATTCCAGGATAATAAGGAGAAATAAAGTCTATGAACTCTTTTATATTATCGAATTTCTTCAATACTGATAGGTTTTCTTCTTCAATTATTAATTTCTGTAGAAATTCTATCTTGATATAGGTATAAACGTAAGAGGGTATTACAATGCTCGTGACAAAACACCAATTTATGATATTTAAATTTAACTTACAAAGAATTTTTCTAAAATTAATTGCTTATCCTGGTGGAGAAGGTATTTTTGTCCATAGTAATATACCAACAATCAATCCATATACTGCCAAGGCTTCTGCTAAAGCTACTACCAAAAAGGCTTTAAAGAAAGACTCTTCCCTTTCTGCTAAAGAGGAAATAGCTGCGGTACCTACGGTCTTTATTGCTAAAGCACTCCCTAACACTGAAGCTCCAACAGATATTGCGGCTGAAATTGCTAAAATAGCTGATGTTGCTGTGTTATAGTAATCAAATGTGGTTGTCTGGGCAGATACAAATTGTATTAATCCATTTGTTGAAAAGAATACAATTAATACTAGGAAAATTTGGAACATTCCCAGCAACAAATAAAACTTCTTTTTTCCATTCATTTTAGACCATATTAATAAATTAAATTAATTAAAAAGGATAAAGTTCACTAGCGTATAAATTCTTCCCTTAAAAATTATTTAAAATGTCTAAATCAAAAATAAATTATTGTCCTATTTGATCTGCAATATTATATATTCTATTAGCTATATTTTCAAGTCGGTCCATTGTGCCGATCTCCTCCGATAAAAAATTGTAAAAAAAAATAGAACTTAATAAAGGGAGAAGACACAGCCAAGAAGTTTGCACAATCAATTTTAGAAATACATTC
The DNA here is from genome assembly GCA_004524515.1 of Promethearchaeota archaeon. The sequence continues at coordinate 5,046 of SDNV01000130.1, read as the reverse complement.
GATAATAAAAGATGAAGAGTATTTAAAAACACATTAGGGTAAAAGTATTAATTTCTTGAATCATTTTGAAATTATAAGTAATATGAGAGACTGGATTGAATGATATATCAAGGTTTATTTAACATTTTAAGTTTATATCTGGATAATTTAGAGTTCCTATATACCTCTCTTGACCAATATTTTCAAGAAAAAATAATTAATGCTTTAAATTCAGATTTAAAAAATAATAAAAATCTTAATGAAGCTTTAAAGGAGTTAAAAAATTCGGTATCAATAGAGTTAAAAGCTATTGGAATAGATGAAATAGAGTTAGAAAATAAATTTAATGACCCTTTTTTAGAACTTGTTCCAGAGGACAATGAGAAAATTAATACTGCAGATGATTTATATAAATCCAAGGTAGCCCCTATCATTTATGAAATATTTTTAGAGGAATTAGTTCATTATCTAGCTGATGCCACCTCAAGTGAAATCATTTTAACGCTAAAATCTAGGGATTTCTTGAATTTTGAATTTATTGTGGATATTAAAAGATTAAAAAGCTTATTTGATGAAAATGAGAGTAAAAAGGAAAAATTAAGAAAGTATATTGAAATAGGAGAAACCTTCATCAAGAAGTTAAGTGAAAATAAACGTAAAATCGAAATTTTGGAAGATTTGAATAATCCAAAAGAGAAACTACAGTTATTGTATTTAATCCACCGAATTATAAATTTTTTTCATTTAGAAAGAATATTTGATTTTTCTCACATTACGGATTACATTAAAAATAATGTTAATGAATGGTTGATGTCAATTCCATTAGTTACTTTAAAAAATCCCGATCTTTATTATTGTGGTTTATATTTAGCAAAAAATCTTAAAATCCCATTAGATAAAGATAAGATTAGGAAGTTCCTCATGGAACTATATGAAGAGGGTATCGATGAATTTGAGGCCCCATTAGTAGAAGCAACTGATGGACTATATTATTTCTTAAAATCAACAAATCTAATGAATATATGGTTAGATGATTCCCAAATTGACCGGTTAATTGAAACTGACGCAACTTTTTTCGAGCCTAATTATCTAAAAAACTTAGAAACGTCACAATTAGTCATCATTCTCAAAATTTACACTTTAGTCAATAAAAGTATGGCGATGGAACACAATATGACTAAAATTATGGCAGAAATAGAAAAAAGAATTACTTCTGAAGGGATTACCCAATATAGAGAAGGGTTTGTGTCCTCGGAAGCTAGTTATTATGTTTTGTTTTGCCGTTATATGAATAGATCATTAGAAAAATTAAAAGAATATGATTTATTAAGTACTATCGTTTCCCGAATTTATAGAAATCTTGAGTTGTTAGAATTCACAGCAGATATGAATTATGACCTCATATCTGAATTATTTTATTCTTTTGAAAGTTTAAAATTATATAATTGCATTGAGACTAAGGAAATGATTATACGTCTAGCCAAATATCTATTTCCTTCTAAAGTGGTGGAGAAGATTGAGAGTTCAGATGAAATTGTCAAAGCTGATGCAAAATTTCGTCATTTGAAAGTTAATCGGATAACTGGTGATACTGAATATTAAAGGAAATTATGAGGATGGTATAACCTTATATTGAAATCTATCTTGTATTAAAATCTCTATAATATTCAATTAAGATCATTGATAAATCAAAACTCTTATTAAATCAGCTATATCATGAATCCGATCTCCAAGTTGTTCTAAAAGCACGATACTATCTCTTATACGCAGTAACATACGAATTGATATCTCTTCATTAGAGTATAATTCTTCAAGAAATTGTCTATAAATAGAATCAATTTCATTTTCTATTTCATGAATTTCAGTAGTGCTATTGAATACATTTTCTTGATTATCTCTTAGGTTTTTAAAGGTAGTCTTCAGTATATCAGCCATGCTAATTATTTTATTTATTAACTTCCGATATCTTTCACTTATAAATTGTTTTTGTTTTTGATCTAGATTAATTTTATTCAACATATCAACAAATTCGAGCGGATAGTTAATGACATTATCCATCCTTAAAACTAACGCAATAAAATCCCCAAATCCAGCGCCTGATTCGGAGTAATCTTGAATAATTCTAACTTTTATTTCGTCAGCTTCTTCCTCAACAATTTGCATTTTATTCCTTTTTTTCTCAAGTTTGGATCCATCCTCTGACCAAGAATTAAAATATACGCCCATATCACTGATTACATTATAAATAATTCTCGAATGATCTATCAACAATGAAACAATTTCTTCCTTGATTTTTCTATTTAATGCCATTTTATGATTCACTAAACTTTTAATAATCTATGAATATTATATGATTAAATAAATAAAAATCATCAGTATTAGGAATTAAATTTATTCCATAAAAGAATTATTTTAACCTTGTAGGAAAAAAGGTGTTTCTCTAAAAAAATGGGAATGAAAACCATATTGGAAAGATGGAGAAAATACTCTACGATGTCCGATTTAGGTATTATCGCACGTCGTAAATTTTTCAATAATTGTTTTGATGGTGCTTTAACTTGTGCTGGAATAGTAAGTGGAATATTTATAGTGTTTATTAATGATTCTGCTTCGAATACCCCAGCTAATGTTATTGTGTATGGTTTTTCAACTGCTCTTGCAATTGGTATTAGCGGCTTATGGGGCGCTTTTTTATCAGAAGAAGCAGAAAGGAAGAAAAAGATGGATGACCTTGATAAGGAGATGGTCATTTTAGATGAAGACGAGACAATTAGATCCAAAATGGAATCCATTTTAAAAGAAAGCAACATAATTGATGAAGAGGAAGAAATTCAAAAAGCAATGTTAATCCCATTCAAAAGAGTGAATAAAAAATCAGTACCTAAAAAACACTTAATCTTAATCGAGAAAAAAAAGAAAAGAGAAAAATCAATTATCCAACAAGCTGAAAACTTTGCAACAATCGTGGCGTCTTTAGTTGATGGATTTGCTCCAGTTTTAGGTTCCTCGCTTCCATTAATTCCATTCTTTTTTGGTGCTAGTTTAACTTTACCGCACTTTATCTTCTCATATATTATCTTGGCGGCATTACTAATATACCTAGGAATTTTTTTAGGGAATATCTCTGGAGGCGGTCGTATAAAGTATGCTGTTCATTTAATTACAGCAGGAGTTGTCACATTGCTTATATCTGCATTATTAGGAATTTAAAGACGAGGTAATTAAAAATTCTATTTTCTTATAGTAAATGGTATAATCATGCTAGAAAAATTTAGAACGTATGCACAAATCACAAACCTTTGGCCAATAGCACGTAGATATTTTGTTAATAATTTTTATGACGGGATGCTCACTGTTTTAGGTATTTTACTCGGATTCTTTATCATAATCTTTCAATCAGAAAGTCACACTGTCGAAAGTAGACTTGTAATTTTTACTGGCTTAGGAACATCAATATCAATGTTTCTATCGGGACTAACGGGTTCTTATCTCTCAGAGAAGGCTGAGCGACGTAAAATAAGGGATGAGTTAAATAAAGCTATGATCCTTGATGAACTTAAAGATGAAGATTTAACAGTTGAATCAACCACTCAAGATATAGAAAAAGCAATGCTTATGAAAATAGGTAAAAAAAGAAAACAAACAGAGCGTGATTATAATGATGAAAAACTTAAAAAGAAAGGCAAAACCATATGAGAACGAGCAGAATTTGTCACTAGCATTGTGGTTGCTTTTGTAAATGGACTCTCTCCTTTCTTAGGGGGGCTGATCTCCCTGATCCCTTTTTTCTTTCAAGCTGTAGCCGGTTTTCTAACATTTTTTACTTCATTCATAATTATATTAATCTTAATAATTTTACTTGGAATATTTTTGGGTTTAATATCAAAAGAATCAATTATTAAAAACATCATTCAAATGTTACTCGCGTTTGGATTAACAATTGGTTTATCCATTCTAATATTGGGGTTTTAAGAATTTATACATTTTTACCAATTCTTTTCGCTTTTTTAGAACCGAAAATTGAAATGTTGTTCAGAACCAAAATTTTAATATTTTTTGAAATACTTTTTTAAGCAAAATTCGACTGAAACACGAGAAAAAAAATGAATTCTTTTATAGGTATAGATATTGGATCATTAGCGACTAAAATAGCATTAATTCGCGAAAAAAAATTGATCGATCACCGCACGGAACGTTCCACATACAATTTCAAAAAAGTTGGACATGATTTATTTGATGATATTTTATCCAAACATGGATTATCAAGATCTGATGTTTATGTAATGAGCACGGGATATGGTAGAAACACTATAGACATTGCTAATGACCGAGTTACTGAAATAACTGCCCATGCGAAAGGCATTCAATATTTCTTTCCAAATGCAAGATCGGTAATCGATATAGGAGGACAGGATAGTAAAGCCATCTTGATTTCCTCCAAAACGGGAAAAGTTGTGGATTTCCAGATGAATGATAAATGTGCTGCAGGCACAGGACGTTTTCTAGAAGTAATGGCTCATGCTTTAGAAGTACCTATAAATGATTTTGGGGGCTTAGCGTTAAAATCCTCTAGACCGTCCTCAATCAGTTCAACATGTACAGTCTTCGCAGAAAGTGAAGTAATTAGCTTGTTTGCGAGAGGGGCATCTAAAGAGGATATTGCTAGCGGAATTCATAAATCAATTGCTCGCAGGGTTGCTGGAATGGCAAAAAGGATTGGAGTGGAACCTGAGTTAGTCTTCTGCGGAGGAGTTGCTAAAAACTCCGCTGTAAAAAAATATTCAGAAGAAGAATTAGGTTTTGAGATAGTAATACCCGAATATCCTCAACTGACAGGAGCAATTGGAGCAGCACTTATAGCAGCAGAAACAAATTGAGATTTTTAACTTTAGATTTATAATATTTTTAGTTATATTTCTGATCGGTAAACGTTTAAAAACAATTAAGACTTTTTTGATTAATATTTCACCTTTAGGAGCAATCAGAAATGGAATTAAATAATTTGTTATCAGAATTTTCACTTTTTCTCAAGGAAAAAAAAAACACGGGATATAGAGTTGCATCATT
>SDNV01000129.1 GCA_004524515.1 Promethearchaeota archaeon | reverse complement strand
TGACAGGATTAGATCCGTTATTAGTTTTTATTATTAGCCTAATTGTAATTATTGGAACGATTGCGGGTTTAATATCCTACAAAACCGCTACAAATATCAAGAAGAAACGTGATTTAGCATTAAAGAGATTACATAGCAAGTTTATTGATATTCTCAGTTTAAATTATCTTTTAGTAGTTGATAAGAAAACCGGATTAAATGTATATGAACAATTTTTTGCGGGAACGATGATAGACGCCAGCTTAATTTCTGGATTTTTTGAAGCGATTCGCAATTTTGGAATTGAACTAACGGGGACCTATACTCAATCGCAGACGGTAAAACTAGAATACCAAAATTCTAAAATTATCATGACGGAATTTAAAGATTTTCGAATAATATTTGTTATGACAGAGAATCCCTCAGATGATTTTTTAACTACAATAAATCAGTTATCTAAGGATATCGACGATAATTTTGGAGCTCTAATGCAAAACTTCAAGGGAGATACGACTAAGTTTAGAGATATAAGTAAATTAGTAGAGAAAAATCTCAATACTTCATTTATAGCACCATTACAAGTAATTGATGTGAGTAATATGGAATTAAAGGATGAGGAACTCGCAATGATCAACAAAGCAAAGTCCATTATGAAACAAAATAATCTCAATTACTTCTTTACAAGCTTCTTATTACCCGAACAGTCTTACGACCCTAAGAAAACCAGAACTATCTTCAATTTAATCGAGAAGAAGATTTTTGTTCCCACCTCAATTGAGTAAACACCCAATAATTCAAAATTTTGTCCAAAAACAGCTTACTTTTCATTTTTTTTATTTTTATGTGTATTATCAATTTTGATAATTCATAAATATAAATTTTTTAAAATAGGCAGTTCTATATTTACTGAACTACTCTTATTCATGTAAAAAGGATTTTAAGCTTAGAAAAAAGGATTTACGAAAATGAATGAAATTACTGGGTTATATATTATCGATTCTACGGGAGCAATTATTCTTAGTTATGAAAATCATATCCAGGGAGGAAGCAATGCCAGTTTAGCCCTATTATCTCATTTTCTTTATGCCTTAAAATCCATTGCGAAAGATCTTAAGGAAGATGAGCTTAAGAGTGTTGAAATCAGTAATAATAAATTTTTTTTAAATCGAGAAAAAAAAACAAGGTTTCTTTTTATCGTAAAATCTCATAGGGAAACCAGTTCTCAGAAAATAGAGCCAATGCTCAAAGAAATTAAAGATAATTTTCTCGAGAAATTCACCGGGGATGCTCCCTTACATATAGATGAAAAAATCGAAATATTAAGTGAATTCAAGGAGAATCTAAAAATGATGTTTAAACATAAATCGAACATGGAGAATTTCATGGAAACTATATAGAATTGTTCATTGAACTAACAAAATATTAAAATTAAATACGATTGAACTTTCTCTTTTTATTAGATTAAAAGATAATAATTTGACAAAATACTCAAAGATAAATAATCCGACTATTATTAAATAATTATAACATTTTTTTCAGTTTTTTTACAGATACGAGGTAGTTCACGATGAGTAATATTATTCAAGACCGAGATAATAAAAAAATTATGATTATGGGGTTAGATAATAGTGGAAAATCTACTATTTTATTAAGTTTAAGAGAGGGAACTAATTTACTATCGTATCTCTCCTTGAAACCTACAAGAGGAGTAAATATTGACAATTTTAAAGGCCCCCAATCGGATATGATTATCTGGGAATTTGGGGGACAAGAACAATATCGTCAGGAATATTTAGATAATTTTGATCGGTATTTTGATGAAGTGGATAATATTATTTACGTTATTGATATTCAAGATATTGAGAGATATGAATTATCCTTAGAATATTTTAAGAACATCATTAAATTACTTAGAGAAAATAATGTAAAAGTGGATATTACGATATATTTTCATAAATATGATCCTTTGTTAACTAAGCAAGACATATTTAAAGATATAGATAAAGTATCTACTCCGAGATTAATTAAAAACATAACAGAAATAATCCCTTCTGGATATAAGTGTAAAATTTTTAAGACTACGATTTATACAATATTTGAGAAATCTTTAATAATTAATCTATAATAATAAACTAAGAAAGTGGGTTTTTAAATATGAACGAGATTAACTGGATATATATAATTGATCAGTCGGGTGCGAATATATTCAGTTATCAAAATCACGTTCAAGGGGGGGGTAATGGTAATTTAGCATTATTGTCCCATTTTCTTTTTGCTCTACAATCTATAGCTAAAACTCTTAAAGAGAATGAAATAAGAGGTGTAGAGATTGGCAATAATCGGTTTTTTTTATGCAAAGAAAAAATGTCTAATTATCTCTTCATATTAAAAACTAATAGAGATGCCGATTCTCTGGTGATTAAGCCAATTTTACAAGAAGTCAAAGAAAAATTTCTTGAAAAGTTTACTGGGCATTTTAAATTAGTAATAGAGGATAAAATTGAGCTATTAAATGCGTTTAGAGAAGACGTAAAGGTAATACTTAAACAAAAGTCGAATATTCAAAAATTTGCTGAAACTCTATAAAAACTTAAATACAAGGGTATTCAGAATTTAAGTCTCTTTCATTTTGCTTAATCTTCATTAATCCAATATAATCCGAATTGATGTCCCTATTGTCTTATGAGAAAATGAATCTAACTTATTCAATATTTAATCAAAATTTAAATAAAGAGAATATAGTTACTACTTTGTATAAGAATATTTGTTAAGAGAACTTCAGTAATATATTTTTTAGCGCAGATAATGATAAAAGCTAGGTATTCACAGATATTTATATTGGGATTTTTAATACTGATTAATTTTATTTTTTTATTTCAAATTTTAAATTATTGTAGGGCCAATGGAGAGGAAAAAACTCTAACAGGGTATTCTGAATTTAATATGATCGAATTTAGTGAATCCAAGGGATTTAAAAATAATATTAATAAGATTAGTTTAGAAATGCCCTCCTCTGAATGGAACGTTTCTGATATTGAATTAAATCTAGATAACATTAGCTTAGAAAATGAAACTGTAATTATTGAAGAAGAAATAGCAGATTTTTTACGTATTATGGACGATAAAAATCATATTCTAAGTGTACAGCTCAATATAACGGAAGTTACTATGATTTATGCTGTAGAAATTTATGGATCAAAACGTGAAGGAACCGAGAGTCCTGTTTATGTCCAGATAAATGGATGGAATTCTGGGGAGTCAATCCCTAATAATACCCGGTATGGAGAGAGAGTATTATTAAATATGTCAAGTACCCTTAAATGGTATAACTGTAATTTCCCTAATGCTATACACTTATATCCTGGATTTTATTCATTAGTCATAAATGGGTCCCTTATTGCGGGAAATGATATATATTATATTTATGCAAATGATGAGTCGCATTTAACAAATCTGTGGGCTGCTAGATATTATAATAGTTCGGGTTCTATGAAATGGCAGAGTATTCAAGGGTATATTATGCTCCACAAATATACACGTTGGGTCAATCGCTCGTATCTTCCATCAGAGATTAATATGACTGTAGAAGTCGGTAACCAATCTTATAATATATTAGATGGTCCCGAATCAGGTACAGGTCATTTAGATATTCCTAATCTAAATTATACACTTTCTGAAAATAGATTAACCATACCCATTTCTCATAACCAATCGAAAAACCTAATATTTAATCTAACTTATCATATTAAATTACTAAAAGGGAAAATTTCCGAAGGATATGTAAATATTGAGGAAGGTTCAGAGCATAATAATTGGTATATAACCCCAACAATAAATCGAGTTGGTTTTAATTATTCAATAAAAGTTTATTATCCCTCAGATTGGAATGATCTTACAGTTTATAGAAATGAAATAAATGTTACCTTAGAAGTAATCATGACTGAAAGTTTTATTCACATATTAAATAATACTATTTATAATGAAGCAAATTGGTTAATTACTGCCTTCTCGCCTATAATAATATGTACTATTCAACTACCAACACTTAATTTTAATTTAGCCCAAGATTTAGAGGTTTCGATAGAAACACCAAGTATTCAGGGGAATTTAACTTTTATTCTAATTGGACCTAATAACGAGGAAATCTACAAGAAATCAGAAAAAGTAACCTCTAAATTAATGAACTTTTCATATCTAATCAGAGTAAATGATCCTCTTGGGGAGTGGAAAGCAATTACTTTTTGGTATAATGATACGGCTGCGGGTGTAGATGTGATAATTTTTACAGTATCAGCTGTTCCTATTACTGCAGAAAATGGGGAAGATAATAGCAGAACTCCAATAAACGTCGCTGAATTAGATCTCTTTATAATTTATATAGTACTTGCAATATCCACAGGGTTAGTTATATTAAGTGTGGGATCTTTAAAAGTCCTAAAGAAATATAAATTAAAAAATGAAGCTTTAAAACAAAAAAAATTTAATCAATATAAAGATTTGTTGAATCTCAATAGTTTAATAGTTATTTCTAAGAAATCAGGAGTGAATGTATATGAAAAAATATTCTCTGGTAAAAAAATTGACCCTACATTAATATCTGGATTTTTAGAAGCCATAAGAGGTTTTGGAATCGAACTTACCGATGCAGAAGATATTTCCCAGACAATCAAATTAGAATACAAAAATTCTAAAATAATAATGTCTGATTTTAAAGATTTTCGATTGATTATAATCATGCGTACAACACCCTCGCATGATTTTGTTAAAGAATCAATCAAAACCTTATCTTATGAAATTGAAGAAAAATTTGGGAAATCGCTTGAGACTTTTAAAGGCGAAAGAACTCATTTTGAGGGTATCACAAATATACTCAAGAACCATTTAAACATTTCATTGATCTTACCACTTGAAGTAGTCTTATCTAAGGATCTTCCACTTACTCATGAAGAAAAAGCACTTGTAAATCGAGCATTAATAATGACGAAAAAGAGTAATTCTAAATTTTTTTATGCAAGACATTTAATACCAGAGAATATAAATGATACAAAACCAATAGACGCGATTTTAAAATTAGTTGATAAAGGAGTGTTCCAACCAAAAATTTAGAAGTTACTTTTACCTTTTTTTGAACATAATTAAAGTGTTTTATTATACTTTAACTAAACAAGAAAATTGTTGAATGAAATTAAAGATAGAAACTCTCCTAAAGTTTGTACTTGGAAAGATCCAAAAGGTTGCAAAGAATGCTCTCTTCAATATAATTTAAAATGTAAATTTCATGAAAAATATTTATTAAGTTTTTTAATATCCTTTTTGATTTTTGCCATTCCAGCGATTTTAGGCCTAATAATTTCGGGATATGGGTGGTTCATCCTTGGATGGATTGGTTTTATGCTATTTTTTTTTAATTTTTGGGAATCACGCATATTATGTAGGCACTGTCCTTTTTATGCGGAAGATGGGAATATTCTCCATTGTATTGCCAATTATGGCAGTTATAAACTCTGGAAATATAATCCTAAACCAATGAACAAATTAGAAAAATTCCAATTAATTTTAGGATTTATGATTCTCGGAGGGTATCCACTATGTTTTATGCTACTCAATCAGCAATGTCTTATCCTATTTATCTCAATTCTAGGCCTAATTTCTTTTTTTACAATTTTATTATTAAAGACATGTTCCAGATGTATCAATTTCTCCTGTCCTTTCAATAGAGTACCTAAAAATATTGTAGACGCCTATCTGAAAAAAAATCCTATCATGAAAGATGCTTGGTTAGAACAGGGATATAAAATTGATTGAAAGAAATAGAACTTCTTAAAATTACTAATAAATTTTATCCAATATCAGACAATTTTTAGAAATCCTTAGGTTTTTTAATAATAACCCTATTAGCTTTTAAAGTAAACATATTTTTTAATAATTTTTTTTGAACTCGGTAAATATGAGTGACAATTACAAAAACTTAACGAATTCCGAAAATGGCCAAGAAGATCATCCATTAAAACTAGAGAACATGATAGAAAATTTAAGTGGTATAAAGACTAAACTAGAAACTCAACTAAAAACGTTAAAACAAAGAATTTCTGAATTGGAACGTGAGAATAATCGACTAAAAGATGAAATAGAAACTATAAAACTCGAAAAAAATACTATATCTAATTTAGAAACTCAAATTGATGAATTAAATAAACGGATTAATCTTTTAGAAAGTGAAAATAGAAATCTATTCGAACAAACCGAAGAATTAAAGGAGAAACAAGATTACATCAGCTATCTTGAAAAAGAGATTACTACCATGGAGACTAATATTGATAATTTACAAAAGACAATTAAAACTCTCGAAGAAGAGAAGACCATAATTAGTAAGACTTTCGAAGAATCTGAGCTTCAAGAAGAAAATAATTTTTTTGAGGGGTCTGAGATACGGAGAAGTTGTCCAACTTGCGGAAATAATAATCCCTCTCAAATTCGCGAGATGACGGATAAGTCAATAATAATTTCGGATTATCCCAAATTATATGGTAAGAAATATCAATGTGGCCAATGCGGCACTGAATGGACTAAATCCTAAATATTTTTTTAAATAACTTCCCTACCCTCCACTTACTCACACTTTATTTGTTTAAAAAGTAAAAATTTAAATGTTTAAGAAGTAATTTTATAATTTAATTCAAATATCTTTTAAAATCCAATAACCATTAAGGTGCAATAGGTTGAAATCCGATGTATTTATTAGGCCAATTGGTGATGATGCCCTTTTTGATTGCGTTAGAGATTGTTTTACCCAATTTGGAGGCGTAAGGACCGTTTGTAAAGGAAATGTCTTTATAAAGTTTAATGGTACTGGACCAGATCCAGATATCATGACTAATAGTGATGTTATTTTATCCACTGTGAAAGTCGTAAAAGAAGTTATTAATCCTGAAAATATTTATGTTATGGAAAATCCAGCAGTTGGTTTCTGTGCTAGGCTTTCTTTTGAAATTAACAATTTATCTAAAAGAATTGAGGAATTAGGAGCAAAATCACTTTATTTAGACGAACAAGAATCAATTAATATAGATTTTAACGGTGTAGCATTTGACAAACCAATCCCAGTGCCGAAAATTTTGTATGAAAATTTAGTAGAACATAGAGGAGAAAATACCTACATCAATATCCCAAAATTAAAATCTCATGTAATGTGTGGCGTCACCATTTGCCTTAAAAACTCGCATGGGCTTGTATATGATGCAGAAAAAATATATAACCATCATCTGATTAATGAAAAAATTGTGGAAATAACAAGTATTTTTAAACCTGATTTTAATATTGTAGATGCAACAACAGTTTTAAACTACGGACCAGGACCCATAATGGATGACAGTTTTGTAATTCCAATGGGTGTTCTTATTAGCGGTAAAGATCCTGTAGCTGTTGATACTGTTGGTAGCAAGCTGATAGGGATTGATGACGCCATCCATATTAATATGGCTGCTGAAAAGGGTTTAGGAACTAATGACTTTGATGAGATTAATGTTATCCCTTCAAAAGAAATAATTGATCAATATA
>SDNV01000020.1 GCA_004524515.1 Promethearchaeota archaeon | reverse complement strand
TAAAAACGTTCGGGTAAATATATTTAATTTTTTTTAATTTTTTTCTTGATTTCTCTTCTTTTTTATTAATTTCTGATATGTTATAAGTTAAACTGAATTTATTTTTAATATTTAAAATCCTATGGAACCTTATCTTAAAAGATTTATAGTCTAACTTTTTAGACCACTAAAGAGCGATTCGAATTGATTCTTCCATCGGGTATAATCTTTTACGTAATTATAACCACAGACAATAGTTAAATCACGATTTTCAATTAATTTCTTTAATTTTTTGGCGCCATCTATTGTATTAGCAGAGGGACCATATGGATTAAATATAAAACTATTGTTTCTTGGGATTAAATAATCACAAATAAAAAGTACATTTTCAAAAATATAAAATGTAAATCCTGAGGTATGACCATCAATATGATATCCCTCTATTCCATTTATAATGAAGTCTTCTTCAAATTTTTTGTCAAATGGATGGTTTTTCGCGATTGAATGCTGCGAATCTTTTATATGAATCCAGGTAAATGCCGTAAAATATCCTCTATAAAGATTTGAAGCCCCTAAAAAGTGATGATGGGTAAATAAAATTTTATCCATTCGATCTAAATCAGCATTAAACGTAGATGGACAATCTATCCAAATTCGGGCATTATCTATTTCTATACTATAAGCCGCATGCTCTAATCCTAAACTTGGGACTGAATTCAGACGGTTAACCTTATCGTTGACTTTATAACTTTCCACTTTATATCTCTGGGAGCATTCTTCGGCAGTAATAAAATTCTCCCAAGATGCTCCGCAAAAAGGACAATGAGTTGGGGGATTTCCAATCATATTAAACCCACATACTTTGCAGACATATTGTTTAATATTATAGATCGACATTAAATCTCAATTTTTATAGTAATTTTTAGATTATGTTAGATTTTATAATGGTAAGTTAGCGTTTTAGTTTTATTCTTTAAAAATTTTTGTTATTCTCTTTTTAAAATTAAATGAAAAAACTTTATTCTTTTTTTTAATGATTTCATAATGTTATGATCTTAGATTTTATGACAATAATGCAGATTACATTTAGTATTGTTTATTTGACTTATATAAGTTTAATTATTATTTATATGTCTATAAAGTTAAAAGAATTAAGTAATATCGAGAGGAACGTAGCAAATAACATACGCTTTGCGTTTACAGCATTATTAATTGGAGATTTAGGACATGTGGGATCTAGATTAGTCATTCTGTTTGCAGAAAATCCTACCTCATATTATGGAATATTTGGAATCGGAGTACTTCTTGAGATGATTGGCTTAATTTTTCTTTTCATGTTCTATACTAATGCTTGGCGATTACATTTTAATAAACCAAATAACCTATCTTTTAAAGCTTTGATTGGAATTGGAATATTTGGACTAATAATATTTGCTTTTCCTCAAAACCAATGGAATATCGAACCAATTTCTTATGAATGGTTGATCATTCGAAATATTCCGTGGTTAATTCAAGGAGTAATCCTATCAGGTTTAATTATAAGAGATGCAAGGATTACAGATGATCCTCTTATGACTCGAATTGGAATATTAATCTTTATTTCTTTCTTTTTCTATACGCCTGTAATTTTATTTGCGTCAATAGAACCAAGTCTGGGGATACTGATGATACCGGCTACATTTATCTATATGGTTTGGCAGTACACTTCATATAAGCGATTTTTTAAAGGCAACAAGTAGTACTTTACAATCTTTACATTCATAATAAATATCAATACGCTGAGAATGTTTATTAGTACTCAATTAGATTCAATAAAACCTTAAGTAAGAATGAATAAAATGGTAAAAAAAAAGTGGAAAATTTAATTATTTTAGGGAGTATTAAGCTACTATGCGAGATCAAAACGATCTAAGCTCATAACTTTATTCCATACCGATACAAAGTCGTTCAGGAACTTCTCCTGAGCGTCATCACTACCGTAAACTTCCGCCAATGCCCGAAGCTGGGAGTTCGAACCGAATATGAGGTCAACACGGGTGGCCGTCCATTTAAGTTCATCCGTTTGGATATCATGCCCCTCAAAAAAGTTTTTATCTTCCGTGGTTGCACTCCAAGTTGTGTTTATATCGAGAAGATTCACGAAAAAGTCATTGGTAAGCGCCTCAGGCCGCTTGGTGAAAACACCATGTTGCGATCCTCCAAAATTGGTCTTGAGCACGCGCATGCCGCCCATAAGAACCGTCATTTCGGGTGCAGTCAAAGTTAACAATTGCGCTTTATCAACCAACATTTCTTCAGCTGATACTGCATATCTTGCTTTTTGGTAGTTACGAAATCCATCCGCCTTGGGTTCAAGAACCGCGAAAGATTCCACATCGGTTTGCTCTTGCAAGGCATCCATGCGACCTGGTGTAAATGGAACTTTTACATTATGACCTGCGTTTTTTGCGGCTTGTTCAATACCTGCACAACCAGCAAGAACGATCAAGTCAGCAAGAGAGATCTTCTTACCGTCGGACTGAGCGCCATTAAACTCAGCTTGGATACGCTCTAGGGCCTTGAGTAACTTTGCTAGCTGATCAGGTTGGTTAACTTCCCAGTCCTTCTGTGGTGCTAGACGAATTCGAGCCCCGTTTGCACCACCACGCTTATCTGAGCCACGGAATGTAAATGCCGACGCCCATGCAGTCGAAACCAGTTCCGAAACAGACAGACCAGAAGCTAAGATCTTGCTCTTGAGAGAGGCAATGTCCTTCTCTTCAACAAGCTTATGATCAACTGCAGGGATGGGATCTTGCCAGATGAGATCTTCATCAGGAACCTCCGGTCCGAGATAACGAGAGCGCGGACCCATGTCGCGGTGAACCAGTTTGAACCAAGCTCGGGCAAATGCGTCTTGAAATTCATCTGGATTCTCCATAAAGCGTCGTGAAATCTTTTCGTATATAGGATCGAACCGAAGAGAGAGATCGGTGGTGAGCATAGAGGGCGCATGACGCTTACCTGAGATGTGAGCATCTGGTACGGTACCGGCACCTGCATCACCCTTCGGCGTCCATTGATGTGCGCCTGCAGGACTTTTCGTCAGTTCCCATTCAAAATTGAACAGGTTCCTGAAGAAGTTGTTACTCCATTTCGTGGGTGTGGGGGTCCAGGTGACTTCCAGACCGCTACTGATCGTATCGGCACCTTTCCCTGTGCCATAACTACTCTTCCAACCTAGCCCCATTTCTTCGATATCAGCCGCTTCGGGCTCAGGCCCTACATGCTCTGCACTAGCTGCACCGTGGCACTTTCCGAATGAATGTCCACCTGCGATGAGTGCTACAGTCTCCTCATCATTCATCGCCATGCGTGCGAATGACTCGCGGATATCCTTTGCCGCCAAAAGGGGATCAGGATTACCGTCTGGACCTTCTGGATTGACGTATATCAAACCCATCTGCACGGCTGCAAGTGGATTCTCGAGATCGGGTTTATCTTTATCGCCTGTGTGCCAGTGTTCGTCACCTAACCATTCCATCTCAGAGCCCCAGTAAACATCCTTCTCTGGTTCCCAGATATCTTCACGCCCACCACCGAATCCGAAGGTTTTAAAACCCATCGATTCCAGGGCGACGTTTCCCGTAAGGATTATCAAATCGGCCCAAGAAATTTTACGACCATATTTTTTCTTAATTGGCCAAAGCAACCGACGTGCTTTGTCGAGGTTGACATTATCAGGCCAGCTGCTAAGAGGTGGGAAGCGTTGATTTCCACTGCCACCTCCACCACGACCATCACCAACGCGGTAGGTACCGGCACTATGCCATGCCATACGGATGAATAAAGGACCGTAATGACCGAAGTCCGCCGGCCACCAGCTCTTAGAATCAGTCATAAGTTCAGCAAGATCTTTCTTCAAGGCCTCATAGTCGAGACTCCTAAATTCTTCGGCATAATTGAAATCCTCACCCATCGGATTTGACTTGGTGGAATGTTGATGCAAAATATCGAGATTCAACTGGTTCGGCCACCAGTCTCGGATTGTCATGCCGCCACCAGCAGTTGGCCTCTTAGTCCTGCCCTTTTTCGGGTTTTTGTCATTTTCATTCATATTTTTCACCTTTTTTAATATGAGTATTTTCAAATAATAGCCTATATTAAATTGCATTAAAAAAAATTATGTCTTTATCTTATAAATAAAAAAAATAATTTATCTAGGAAGAACAAAATTTTTTACTTTTTAATTCTAAACTTTTTTTTAATTTAAAGGACTTTATTATAGTTATGAAAGAACAATCCGAATTAGAACTAGATGATAAGAAACCCCGTAAAAAAATTGTAAAAGCTTTATATTTTACTGCGGGGACTATTTCATTGATATTCGGAATAATTGGGATAGTTTTACCTATTTTACCGACAACTCCTTTTCTTTTACTCGCAGCAGCGTGCTATGCGAGAAGTTCTGATAAGTTCTATAATTGGCTCCTAAATAATAGAATTCTGGGATCCTATATTAGGAATTATATAGAGGGTAGAGGTATGCCTATTAAAGTCAAAATTTTTACAATATCGATGTTATGGATCACAATTCTCATTTCCGCATTCTTGATTATTCAAATTTTCTGGATCAGGGTTGTTTTAATCATTATAGCAATAGCAGTAACTATTCATATTATTCTTATACGACCAAAAAAATCTCTAAAAACAGCTTAATTAAGGAATGATTTTTGCGGGTCTTTTTTTCACAATCATTATAATAGAAAATATAATAACAATAGTTCCTAGTAAATGAAAGATGGTAAAAGATTCTCCTAAAATAATAAATGCGAAAAATGCAACTAAAATTGGCATAGGAGAAACGAGAACACTTACCTTACTCATTTCTATATGTGACAAACTTTTGTACCAGAATAATACATCAAATCCATATAAAAATCCTATCAGGAGGAAAAATAGTATATTAATCGGTTCAAATAGAAGACTAATATTTGTTATTGGATAGAATATGAAATATGTACATATCAGAAATATTCCAGAGATTGTATATCTAATAAATGAAAATTGGATTGGAGTGATTTCTTTTTCTAATATTGGTTTAGTAATAGAGTGTGCCAACATCCATAACATAGTGGTTATAAACATAACTAAAACTCCAAGATTAATTTCTAGAACATTGAAATTACCTTGAGTGACCGCAAGAGTAAGTCCAAAAAGCAAAAGAAATGAAAATAATATTTGAGTTTTTGAGATCTTCTCGTGATGAATTAAAAATCCAAATAAAAGGGCAAAAATTACCATAGTTTGTTGAGCTAAGGAACCATTTATTGCTCCCGCCAATTCATATGCTACATAAAATAAAATCTGAGCAATTGCAAAATTTATTCCGATATAAAGTAAAATTTTTTTATTTTTTTTCCATCCATTTAGTAATGTATGAAGTTCATCGGATTTAGAGGGCTCCTTTTCTATTTCAGACTTAAGTTTTTGTCTTTCTATTAAAATCAAGGGTAAAAAGATTATGCTTTCAACAATGCAAGTCATAGCAGCAAATATATATGCGTCTAAAACCCGTGGTCTTGAAATCGCTACAATAGGTTGTAAAGAGACCAGAAAAAGTGAAATAAGAGCAAAAATAATTCCTTTACCATAATTTTTATCTTCCAAGATATTAAAAAAAAAACGAATTGAAATTTAAACTATTTTGATTTTTTTATTTGCTTCCCTCACAATCATAAGAATGGAAAAAATAATAATACTAGTCCCTATTAAATGGTATATGGTAAATACTTCTCCAAGAAGTAAGGTGGCAAATATAGCGGTGATGATAGGAGTAGGAGATACTAAAATTGATGCTTTATTTACATCTAAATAGCTAAGGGTTTTATACCAACAAAATAATCCGGTTCCATAAACTAATCCCATTATAAAAAACCAGAAATAGTTTATCGGATCAGAAAAGATAACTAAATTTTCTACAGGAAAAAAAAGAAGATATGTGGTAATTAGCATTAATCCTCCAATACCGTTACGTAAGCATACCATCTGGATTGCTGTAGCTTCCTTTCTATCTAACATCGGTTTTGATATTGTATGGGTAAACATCCAAATACAAGCTAATAAAAGTAAAATCAATACTCCCGTATTAAATTCTAATACATTAAAACTCCCTTGAGTCACAGCTAAGATTAAACCAAAAAATAAAAGAACTGAAAAAAAAATCTGTTTTTTGGATATTTTTTCATGCAATATTAGAAAACCAAATATCAAAGAAAAAAACAAAGCTGACTTTTGAGCTAACGATCCATTTATTGCTCCCGCAAGGCCATAGCCAATAAAGAATAATACCATTCCGATTCCGAAGGCCGTGCCCACAAAAATTAAAAGGAGTTTATTTCTTTTAAATCCATAAAGAAGCGAGTTAAATTCTACCTCATTAAATAAATTATTCTTAAAATCAGTCCTGATATTCTTTCTTTCAATTAGCATAAGTGGAAAAAAAATACTAGCTTCTACTATCATCGTCATCGCAGCAAAAATGAACGCATCAATAACCATCGGTCTCGAATTGGCTACAATTGGTTGAAGTCCTATTAAGAAAGTGCCTAATATACCGAAAATAATACCTCTCTTTAAATTTTCATTTTCCACGATATTAAAGAAAAAGTGATTAGAAATATAAACTATTTTAATTCTTCTTTTTTCATTGGATTGACTATTAGAAAGATCGATATGATTACAAAGATTGTGCCAATTAAATGAAATATCGTAAAAATTTCTCTTAGAAATAACGTGGCAAAGATTGCTGTAAATATTAGATTCCCTGAAACCAATATTGTTGCTTTACTCACATTAAGATTCTCAAGCGTTTTATACCACATATACAGTCCTATCCCGTAAATAAATCCCATTAAAATACCCCAAAACATTGTGGATGGATTTAACAATAAATCTATATTCTTTAAGGGAAAAAAAATAAAATAAGTTGATATTAAAAAAATACTCGAAATAAAATTTCTAATACATACCAATTGAATTGACGTAATTTCTTTTCTATCTAACATCGGTTTTGAAATTGCATGAGTAAACATCCATATCCCGGATACAGACAATAATACTATGATTCCGATGTTTAATTCAAGTAATGTAAATGAACCTTCTGTAACTGCTAAGAATAATCCGAAAAATAAAATAATTGAAAATATTACTTGTCTTAACGAGATTTTCTCTCGCAAGATAAGCCAATCAAAGAGGAGAGAAAAAAAAATGGTAGTCTTTAAAACTAAATTTCCATTTATAGCTCCTGCGAGCTCATAACCAATATAGAAAAGAATAAAACAAACGCCAAAGCTTAATCCTGCAAAAATCAAGAGCGGAATATTTTTCTTATAACCATTCAGGAATTCATTCATCCTATCTAAACTAATAATTTCATTCTTAAAATCTGATTTTAATTTTTTTCTTTCAACTACCATCAAAGGAAAGAAGATCAGAGCCTGAACGATAACCGTCATTGCAGCGAATAAATAGGCATCAATAACCATTGGACGAGAATTAGCAATTATCGGGTTAAAACTACCAATAACAGTTCCCATTAGCCCAAAAATGATTCCTTTCTTTATATTCTCATTTTCCAAGATATGAAATAAAAAGTAGAGAAAAATAAAATTTTATTTATTTTTTGGAAGTCTTAGCCATTTTCCTTTTATCATGTCTTTAGTGACAATATCGGCTGTTTTTTGCCGCCAATTTTCCAAACGTGTTCTCATATCTGTGAGCATGTCCCTATATTCATTATTATTAATTAAATTCTTAAGTTCAAAGGGATCTTCCTTCAAGTCATACAACTCATCCATATCGCTGTCATTCCAGATATATTTATATCTATCTGTTACAAGCAATCGACCTAAATGCTTAATGTAATGTCCATGCGTTTCACTCATCAAATCTTCACGCCATTCTAAGGCTTCTTGTCTACATAAGGGTAACAGGCTCTGCCCATCAATATTTTCATTAAATGAGATTCCAGCAGCATCTAAAATTGTGGGAGCCAAATCAATATTACTTATGAGTTTATTATTTTCTAGCCCTGCTTGAATAACCTCTGGATACCGAATTATCATAGGAATCCGCACCATTTCTTCGGGCATATAGGAATCCTTATCGAAATGTCCGCCGTGGCAACCAACTGCATCACCATGATCTAATGACCAAATTACCATAGTATCTTCCCATAATCCAACCTCATCTAAGGTATCAAGAATCATCCCCCCTGCAGCATCAACTAGAGTCTGCTGGGCATAGTTCAACGCCAATACTTTTTGCCAAACATCTTCCCAAGGTAATGGGTTTGGATAAATTAGTTGACCATTCTCGCTAATGGGATAGTCATAATTTGATTTATAGATTTCTGGTTTATTTTTCAAATCTTCATTAAAACTTGGTAGCTCTGGAATGTCTTTTGGATTATATAAATCTAAATATTCTTGAGTTGCAAAATATGGTTGATGTGGTCCCCAGAAATCAACTCGCATATGAAAAGGATTTGAATTTCCTCCCTGTGCTATTTCCCTTAATTTATCACAGGCGAGATTTGCAAGAAAAAAAGCTTCATGCGATTCTTTAGGGGTAGTCATAATTCCTGTATTGTGTGTCGATAATGTAGTGAACTTAGGACTATGTAGGTGTCCCATTTTTATTCCATGTACTTTTGTATAATCACTTTCGGGGTCCATAAAACTATGCTGAATTTTTACTTGAAAATGGGGAAGATTATTTTTTTTTATGTAATTTTTGTATTCCGATGTGATATAAGGATTACCATACCCAGGACAACTAAACCCTTCACATTGAAAATCAAGGGCTGTTCCCCTTCCAGCATGCCATTTTCCATAATAATAATTCTTATAACCTGCGTTTGCGAGAGTTGTTAAATAGAGCTCTTTATCATATTTATGATTCGTTTCATTTTTAATTTCTCCATGATTATGAGGAAACAAGCCAGTTAGCATAGTTCGCCTCGCAGGACCACATAAGGGGCATGCAGTATATGCTCGTGAAAAAGAAATACCGTCAGCGGCAAGTCTATCCATATTAGGTCTAAGAATTTTTGGGCCTCCCACCATTTCACCATGACCATAAAAAGCTTGATGGTCATTCAATATGTAAATAATATTTGGTCTTTCTTTCAAAATAATTCCTTTTTAATAGCGTAATTACCTAATATATATGAAAAAGTTATAGATTATTAAAATAATTTGAGTTCAATCAAAAGATTAGTCTAATCCTTAGGATTATACAAAATTTTTATGATATTTTACGTTCGTTTTATTAGAACGAACATTCCTTGATAACTTAGGCATAAATAAATCTGTTATTATGTTAAATTTAATTCCAAGTCTAAAAAAACATTTCCTTTTAGAATTGAAATTAGGGGATAAATATTATGGTTAGTATTGATCTTATTATTATATTAATTTTAAATACTGTTTTGACAGCTGCAGCATGCATTCCATTTAGTTTAGCTTGTAAATCACAGAAAGAATTAAGACCTTGGCTTTCAGTGTTTATACTTCTTACTTTAGGAAATTTTTTTGCGATATTTCAATACAGCGATATTACTATACAGATAATTGCAAATCTGTTATTTGCATTAACCACGGTTGCCCTATTTATTGTTGTTTTTATTGATTATTACAAAATGTTTTTAAAAACAAGTAGTCAAAATCCAAAAATTCGAGATAAATTAATGGCTGTCGCAACGATAACTCCATTGATACTGGGTATTCAGATTTTCATGTTAATAATTGTAACCGCAAGCGTTATCATGCTTCTGCGAATTTATTTAAACACTCGTAGTGCTACTCAACTTTTTATGTTAATGAGTGCTATTTCAGCAGTCATCGGGATTATAGCACTTGCGCTTCAAAATTATGCTGTCGAAGGAGCGTTAATTTTTGGAAATGTACTTGTTACATTCTACGCAACCCTAATGTTCGCAACGGGTTTTGTAGCCGTGATAGAACAAAAACTATCAGAGGCGAATAACACATTAGTGAATGTTATTACAACCGCCTCCGAAGCCAGTATAAATGTTGCAAATATTGCTACTGAATTAGCCGCCAGTGCTTCTGAAGTGAATGCATCCTCCGAAGAGATTGCTTCTACAGTGCAAGAAATGAATCAAGAAACTCAAACAGTTATGGCGTCTACAGATAATTTAAGAAATGTTATGATCTTAATTAGAAATATTGCGGATCAAACGAATTTATTAGCTTTAAACGCAAGCATCGAAGCAGGGAGGGCTGGAGAACATGGCAGAGGTTTTGCAGTTGTAGCCGAAGAGGTCAGAAAATTAGCAGAAGAGGCAAAAAAGGCAGTTTCAACTAATAGGAAACAAATTGATACAATTATAAATAAGATTCAGAAAGCCACTGCTTCGATGGAAGGAATAAGTGCATCCACAGAGGAACAAACGGCTTCAATGGAAGAAATTACATCAACAGCTAATAGACTCGGAACTTTAGCTGATGAGTTAAAAGAAAGACTTATTTTATAATAGATTATTTTTTCTTATTTTCCATTTTTTTTAACTGTTAACAATTTTATTCACATTATTAAAGAATTTCTATAGTTTGAGAGTATTAGGATATTTAATTAATCAAAAAAGTATAATTTGAACTGTGGATAATATTTTTTAATATTTCTAAAAAATCCTTGACCTCTTTTTATAATTCAAATAGAAAAAATAAGAAAGAATAATTTCTTAGGATATTTAACATTTGGAGAGAAATCTTGGGTTAAAGATTCTTGAACATTGAAATTTTCAAAAATATAGATTTTAAAATATTTAAATTATTGAAAAAAAAGGATACAAACCTCTTTAAGAATCTCTTAGTTCTACTTTCCTAGTTTAAGGGTTTCGGGAAAAAGCCTAGTGGTAGAAAAGGCAAATATAACTATAGAAAGCATTATCATCCACTGCCAAAAAGTTCCTCCAAACGCACGAAAAATGAGATAAACTCCGACTAATTCAACCAGTATCAAAGCGAATTTAAACGGATGATTTATATTTCGGTCTTCGGAATTTGCCATCCAATACACAATTGATACCCCAACCAAAATCAAAGTCGCGGAGATAGTATGTCCCATGAACGAATAAGTGGCACCAAACCAATGCAAATAACCTGAAAGCCCGGGTTCTGGCCATGATCCGTCAAATATTCCGACTAATGCTACGTTCCAAAGAGAAAACTCAAAAACAATCCATATTAATACTCCATAAACCTTTGAAACTTCGAAGAATTTCCTACTAAGATAGGAGTTCCATGCCGTACCCATTATTGGATATACCATAAAACCTATCATGAAAAACCACGCCCCAATATTTCCTTCCATGCGCCCTTTCCCCAATCCAGAAATATAATTTGCAAAAGGGATATAATACCAGCTATCATCAAGCCACATCGGACGTAATGCCCAAGCAATCATGAGTGTTCCGAGAAACTCAATGATTATTAATGGTGTTAACCTATTTTTCCAGAATTCATGATCATATTTTCCGAGAAAAAAATCTTTTATGTTCATTTATATCAACCTTTTGTTCTTTTATATTTTGTAAGAGTAGGGATATTTTAATCATTTTTATAATATGTCAAAATCTCGTTAGCAGCTCTTTATCTATTATTTAAGATTTCAAGAGAACTATCTTTGAGCCTTAAAATAATCCAATATTTTTGTAAGGGATTTTTGAACATCATTAACTTTGTTCATATCAACCATAACTGTGTTGTCATATAATATTATGGATTTTAATCCTACTCTCGCATAATCTTCTATTACACCTATAATTTCATCTGAAGTCCCAGCAAATCCAAGTTCGTAATAAATATCTTGGGGGATTTTTTCTAAAATATCCATCATTTGTTTTCTATCATATAAAGAAGGTATAAATTGCATTACACCTTTAAAATTTTTTCCAAGTGGATGTGAAATACCGTAGTTTTCAAAATTTTGAGAAGCAAGAAACAATCCACTAATTTTTAAACCTTCGAATTTAAGGATCCTTTTTACTTCTTCTTTGCTCTCATCTATTATTACTGGTGCAAATAAGCTGGGAATAAATTTATCGAATTCTCGTCCTGCTTTTTTAGCTGATTCTTGAATAATATTTAGTTTTTCTTTATATATATTTGGTGAAGAGACATAAGATTTAAGCGGGTACCACCCATCTGCTAACTCTCCTGTTAGATTTAGCATTTCAGGTCCATGTGCTGCGACCCATATAGGGGGATATTTATTTTTTCTATAGGGCTTCAATCCTAAGCACGCACCTTTTAACTTCCAAACCTCACCATTAAAATTTACATTTTTTTTTTCTTGCCAGAGTAATTTGATTATTTTTATGCCTTCCCTTAATCTAGTTACAGGCTTATTGTATTGGATTCCATATGGAACAGTATTCATATATTCACCAGCTCCTATTCCAAGAATCATTCTTCCTTTAGAAAGATTATTTTGAGCTAAAAAAAATTGAGCTAAATCTGCGGGGTGTCTTCTAAAGCATTCCGTAACTCCAGAAGCAATTTGAATTTTTTTTGTATTCATCACAACATTCGATATTATAGTATACATATCATAAAGATTATTAGGACTTTCTACAGATTTTGCAGCATCTATAAACTCAGGGTCCCATAGGACTTCCGGGAAAAGGCCCATCAAATGATCATCAATTATGACACAGTCAAAACCAGTTTTCTCATAGTTCTGAACCATACTTAATCCCGCCTTAAATGGAACACCCTCAAAACTAGCATCAATTCCTATTTTCACATCAGATAAATCCATAATTCTCTGCCCTCTTTTCAATAATAATTTTTTGAAAATTAAATTATTTTATATATTTTTTCACTTCTATTTATTTTTTGTCTTATTTACTTAATTTTTAAAGAAAATGGGAAAGAATTATTTTTAATACTTCTTTTTATATTATAATTCTAATATTTCAGATTTCAATAAATATAATGTCGAAAAAGTATTCAAAAGAACCACTTCGAGGGTTCAAAGATTTTTATCCTATTAATTTGCGAAAAGTGAATTATATTATCGAAAATGTTCGAGATATCGCAGAATTGTATTGCTACGAAGAATTTGAGGGCCCATTATTGGAACCTATTGAAATCTTTGCTGCCAAATCCTCTGAAGAATTGGTAAATGAACAATCATTTTTCGTAGAAAAAAAACCTGGAGAACGTTTAATTTTACGACCTGAAATAACTCCAACGTTAGCACGTATGGTTGCGAAAAAAAACCAGGAGCTTAAAAAACCAATTAGATGGTTCTCTATACCCACGTGTTATAGATATGAAAGACCTCAAAAGGGAAGAAAAAGAGAATTTAAACAAGTCAATTTTGATATTTTGGGTGAGGATAGTCTTTACGCGGAATTAGAAATATTTAAAATTTCAATTGAGATTTTAACTAGTTTTGGTGCGACTTCAGATCAATTCCAAGTCTACTATAATAGTCGGAGGTTTATTGATGCAATTAGTAAATACATACTTAATGTCCCTGAAAACAAAATGCCGCTCATCTATAAAGTATTAGATAAATCAGATAAAATGGATGAGAGCGAATTTGAAAAATATGTGATCGATTCATTTCAAGATGAGATTGTGGTTCAAGGGATTTTAAATTTAAAAGATTCAAAGGATTTAGAAGAACTATTAGGAAAATTTGAAGATATCCCGGAAGAATTTTACCAATCTAAAGGATATAAAGAATTAATAGAATTAGAAAAACTCATTAAAGCAACAGGAATCTCAGAATATTGTTCGTTCTCATCAAGTATCGTTCGGGGATTGGATTACTATACCGGTGTTGTATATGAAGTTTTTGATACAGGGAAAGAAAATATTCGAGCCATTTTTGGAGGAGGAAGATATGACGACCTTTTATCGATATTTTCTGAGGAACAACTCTCTGGCATAGGCTTTGGAATGGGAGTTTTAATGCTATCCTTATTTTTAAAAACTTATAATTTAATCCCGGATCACATTGATCAACCAGATTATACAGATGTAATTTACATTGCCTCTATTAACGAAAATGTCGCCAACTATGCGATTAAAATAGCAGATATTATTCGAGAAGAGGCTATTCCTTGTATAGTCGATTATAAATTTTTAAGCTTAAAAAGTCAATTAAGTAAAGCTAATGAATTGGGAGTATTAATTACCATAATTCTTGGTCCTAAGGAACTTAGTCAAAATAAAATCATAATTAGAAATATGGTAACAAATGAGCAAAAGACAATTCCTTATAATATGTTAATCGATGAAATTTACCTTACTTTTGATGAGTTAGAGGATTTAGATTAATTTTAAGATAATTTAGCAAATTTCACTCCCATTTCAAAAGCTTTTTCACAGTCCTTAGGAAATACTTCTTTACGAATCTGTGCCTTTTTATCCACATCAAAACGTTCTGCAACTACTTTTGAATAATCTTCAAATTGATAGGTATCATGGCTCAATAGCGACTCTGAGAACCCAAATGTAAACTTTAATAATATTTCATTAATACGACAGTGTTGGACAATGCCAGTTACTTTTGCTTCTTCCTTAGTTTGATTCATTGTATAAACAAAACCCGTCTTTATTTTTCTGGGAAATAGCGACCGATAAGGATCAGAGTATTGATTATATGGGAATAATAGACGTTCCATAAAGGATTTCATTACCCCAGTAACAGTTGTATAGTAAATCGGGGATCCCAGAATAATCGCATCGACAGCTTCAATCTTTTTTAGGAAAGGAGTAAGGTCATCCTTTAAAGCACACCTTCCATAACTTTTGCCTCCTCTTAATTTACAACTAAAACAGCTTCTACATCCTTTAAAATTTAAATCATATAAATGAATTAATTCGGTTTCAGCTCCTTGTGAGACTGCCCCTTCTAATGCTTTTTCTAATAGAGTTGCCGTGTTCCATTTTTTCCTTGGACTTCCATTAAACGCTAAAACTTTCATTTTAAAACCTTTAAATTGTATATAATAGAATAAAATAATATTTTTTCTTTAATAACTTAGTTAACTTCCAGAAATTTATAAAATCTATGATGATTTAGAAAATTTGGTTAACTTAGCTGAAAAATTATAAAAGAAACCATAAGAAATATCTATTAAATATTCCCGCATTTCAGATTAAAAGATGAAATGTATTAAACTTAATCATTATCACTGGAGTTAATGGAGTGATTTTGAAATAAAGAAGTGGTAAGTCTTATTTCTTAACAACTATTCTAAACCCATATAAAAGAAAACTGAATAAATGCACTTCATGTGGAGAAAATGTCATGGAAACTAAAGCAAAAGTTAAAAATTGTAATTATTTTTGCTTATCTTGCGCTAATGAGTTATATTATATGTTGGATAATAAAGATTTCTCAGTTACTAAGAGGATTTATAATAGAAAATTATTATTTGTGTGAAAGAAGAAAGTGGTAAAAGTATTATCACAGTTCTTTTAGTGAATAAATAAAATTTAGATTATTACACTAATAAACAATGAAGAAAAAAAAAAGTGAATTAAGATGTGTGGAGAAAAGAATCATCATGGTGGTCGTGATCCAACTAGTTATCACATGCATGATCTAAATATCATTTTTAAAGTTTTAAATTTAAAAGAGGGAGATATCTTTCTTGATCTTGGATGTGGAACGGGCGATTATTCAATTCATGCATCTAAAATCATCGGAAAAACTGGAAAAGTGTATGCTATTGATAAATGGGAATCTGTTATTAATAATTTAGCAGAAATTATCAAATCCCTAGAAATTGAAAATATTTCAGTAAAAGTATCTGATATTTCTCAACCCCTTGATATTAAAGATAATTGTGTTGATATTTGCTTTATTGCTACAGTTCTTCATAGTTTAAATTTAACAAATGTAGGAAAGAATTTATTTCATGAAATCCATCGCGTTTTAAAACTAAATGGGAGATTGATAATAATTGAGTGCAATATAAAGGATATTTCTCGTGGTCCTCCAATAGAAATGCGTATATCACCAGATAAGCTAGAGAAATTAGCACTTCAGTGTGGTTTTGAAAAGAGTGATTTCATAGATTTAGGATTTAATTACTTAATGGAATTTAAAAAATCTACTACTTCAGCAGTTCAGGAGTAAGCATACTTTTTCTAATTATAAATAACTTCAATTAGGATTGAAATTTTAAACTCTAAATTGTTTTCTAAGAATATAACTCTAATTTTTCTATATTAAGTTTTTAAAAATCTTCATCTATCGAAAAAAAATCATTCTCATCGCAAAAACCTTTAAATTCCTTGTTATCATGAAATAAATAATCCCCTTGCGTGCAACAATAATGAATTTCATCGATGTTTTTATATTCTAAGTTTTTATAATTTATATTTTTTTTAATTATATATATTCACCTCTTTCATGCGAATTTCTTTTTTCTAAATTAAATTTAAATTCTGTTTTAAAAAAATCTATTATATTTTTACTTTTACTCGCAGTTGAGCAAAAATTTATATCTTATTAAATCAAACTTCTCGATTTTTATATTTTCCAAATGCTTATTTTTCTTGGAATCGGAGATGGGGATTTTAACTACAAACTTATTGTCTTTTAAATAAATATTATAAAAAACAACCCGGTTATTTTTATCAAAATCAAGAAATTTATTAACATTCATAGAATATACCGATTTTTTCTCATTTTATTTAAGAATATCTTGATTGAGTATCTCTAAATGTCTAGCATTTAAAGGTATAAGAATTACCTATTTAAAGATTATGAATAATAATTCGAAATAAAATACCTTATTTCATTATATTTTATAATCGATTTTATAACCAGTTATAGTGTGAAAGAATAATAATTAAAAATAATGAATGATTATTCATAATATCGGATTATAATAAAATTTAAAAAAATCATAAAAATGTGAGGTTACATCATGCAGGGAGAAAATTCTGCCGTTGAGAAAAAAAAAATGAAGATGGATGCTCGATTGAAAAATATAGAAAAAAATTTGGAAAAAATAAAGCACAAAATTGTCGTTATATCTGGGAAGGGAGGTGTAGGAAAAACAACGGTAGCTGTGAACCTTGCGATTAGTTTAGCTAGCGTTGGGCTTAGAGTGGGAATCTTAGATGTAGATATTACGGGACCTAATGTATTAAAAATGCTTGGAGTTAGTACAGAAGTAAAACCTGTGGTTAATCCTGGGAGCGAACAATTTTATCCGGTTATTGGTCCTTTAAATATAAAAGCAATGAGTATGGCATTTTTAATTCAAAATCAAGATCAACCGGTTATTTGGCGGGGTCCCATGAAAATGGGAGCCGTAAGGCAGTTTTTAGGAGATGCAATATGGGGTGATCTTGATTATTTAGTATGTGATTTACCCCCAGGAACTTCTGACGAAACGTTAGATATATTACAATTGATTCCAGACGAGAATGTAATTGTGGTATCCACTCCTCAAGAAGTTGCGTTGATGGACGCGAGAAAAACCATTAAAATGGCTCAAATAATGGAGAGAAATGTGCTAGGTATTATCGAAAATATGAGCGGATTTCAATGTCCTCATTGTGGAAAATATATTGATCTCTACCCTCCTGGTGGAGTTTTAAAAGCTGCAGAAGACTTTAATATTACTCTATTGGGTAAAATTCCTTTTGAGGTAGAAGTAAGTGAGCAAGGGGATCATGGAATTCCGTTTGTAATAAAAAACCCTGAAAGCAGCTCATCAAAAGCTTTTAAATCCATAATTCAGAACATAAGAGAAATTTTGGAGAAAAATAAGGAACCTGAGGATTAGAGCTAGGTTCTTTTTAATAATATTAAAAAGGTTTAGAGAATAATCTGCAAAATCATTCAATTAATTTACGATGTAAATATTGATAATATATATGTTTAATATTCTATAGCTTGTATAATTATACTCAAATTAAAAATTTCTTTCAAAAAAAATTAAATCAAAGAAAGGGATAAATAATGAAAAAGGAGGATATGCAAACGAGAAAGCAAAAATGGTTTAAAAAAATTGAAGAAGAAGGGAAACTTCTAGATCCAAAAGAAGATCACAGCCGTGGGTTAAGAGCTTTACAAAATCCAATGCGGAGGGAAGTTTTGAAATTTATTGGAGAGAATACTATCCCTTTTGGAAAGATCAAAAGCCATTTTAATTTGGATGAATCATCGTTAAGATTCCATTTAACGATGCTCGAGCAAGCCTTATATATTGAACAAATTAATAATGATTGGAGATTAACTCCACGAGGCATCGGATATTTAAAAAATGTAGAGCCGAGAAATTAGTGTATATATATAAAGAAATATATATTGAAAAATGTAAGAAAAACACATTAAAGAAAAAGCTTCTAAACATACCACTATAAAGGTGATAAAAAAGTATGCTTATATTTTGGATCATCATTTTCAGTTTTTTAGGGAGTGCGGGATCAATTATTACAGCTAGTATTTTTTTAAGAATTAGAAAGGAAAAACAAGAAAGACTGATTCCCTGTCTTATTTCTTATGCTACAGGTACTCTCCTTACCGCAGCATTGTTAGGAATGATAGCACAAGCTATTAGTAGAAGCAATCCGACCTTGGTTCTGTCATTTGTGTTAGGAGGATTAATTCTATTTTTCTTACTAGAAAAATTAGTTATTTGGCGTCATTGTCATCATAAACAATGTGAGGTCCATGGATCCGCGGGACCAATCTTACTTATAGGAGATTCCTTTCATAATTTTATAGATGGCGTGGTCATTGCTGCTAGTTTTATAATTTCATTTCCTATCGGGTTA
This sequence comes from Promethearchaeota archaeon, assembly GCA_004524515.1. Next base: position 9,152 of record SDNV01000020.1, on the reverse strand, counting down.
ATTGTGAGTGTATCTGTAATAGCTCATGAAATTCCTCAAGAGGTGGGTGATTTTGCTATATTACTCGATAGCGGGTATTCAAAAAGGAAAGCCTTTCTTTTTAATCTTTTTTCCAGTTTAACTACTTTACCTGCTGCCATTATAGGTTATTATGTATTAGAAGGGATCAGTTCCATCATCCCTTTTATTTTAGCGATTTCAGCAGCAAGTTTTATTTATATCGCACTGACGGATTTAACACCTGGATTACATAATAGGAGTACCTTAGGAGCTAGTGTTCTTCAATTAATTCTCATATTAGCAGGTATAGGAACTATTGTTTTAATTCTTTCATTGCGTATTTAATTAATTAATAAAAATAATCCACAATTAAATTAAAAAAGAGGTGAGAATATGAGTCAAAGAAGAGGTGGAGGAAGAGGACCCGGAGGAGGTGGGGGACGAGGAAGAATGGGCGGCCCCTATGCTGCCGGACCAGGCGGGTATTGTGTATGTCCTAATTGCGGGAATCGAGCACCGCATAGCCCTGGAAGTCCTTGTACAAGCCAAAAATGCTCTAAATGCGGAGCCACCATGATAAGAGAATAATTAAGCATTACAATTTACTTAAAAAAATTTTCCTTATAGAATTAGATTGTTAATTAGATACAATCTTAAAAAAATACTATAATATTGAAAGCAAGTTAATTAAAAGGAAATTAAAGAAATTAAAAATTAATTCATAGGAATGAAATAAATCCCTTTGGAGTATAGAAGATTTGAAAAAATTTGGAATTGAGATTCCTAAAAAATCTAAATTAATAATTGTTTTATGTTCTAAATGGTGTAAATCTTGTAATTTACTATCTAAAATTTTAGAAAAATTCAAAAATGAAGTGGATTTTAATTTAAAAGAAATCGATATTAGTGAAAATACTGAATTAGCCCGAAAAATGAATATCTTTGCGGTTCCGGCTTTAATTTTTTTTAAAGATGGTAAACTTTTAGACAAAAACATTACCATTAATGGGGAAATAGTCGTTAACCATGGAGTTATGATTGGTTCTTTCAATGAATTAATTTTGGAACAAGTACTTAAGCAAATATAAAATTAAAGACAAATTAATCATTTACTAGCTAATTTTCTCAATTCAATTTGTTTGAATTATTTTATTAGATAGTTTTTTCATTTCTCGATAAGCTGCATTGTTAGCTGGCACATTCAGTAGATTTTCATTAAATAAATTATATTGCATTAATTCTCTGTCTTCCGGGATAAATCCTAATAAATTTATTTTATTATCTGGTAAAGCATTGATTTGTTTTATTAATAATTTTTGTTGGTTTTTAGAAATTCTATTTCCTAAAACCCAATAATTTCTAAACTCTAAGCTCAATTCTTCTGATATAGTCAATATTCTTTTTAGGGTATGGATCGCCATCTTGCTAGGATCTACAATGATTAATAAATCTGAAACATCTTTTCCCGTTTTGCGGGCAAAATGTTCTAACCCAGCAGGACTGTCAAACAAAACATAATTATAATTTTCAGCAATAATATCGAGCGTATTTTTTAAAACATTATTAATAGAGCAGTAACAACCGCTCCCCTCTGTTCGACCCATCTCAACCAAATCAAATTTGTTTTCATGGAGAATACAATTAAAAATTTCGGCTTCGATGGCTTGCTTATTAGTCTCATAAGGGGAGATATTCTCATTTTGAATTTTATACATAAGTGAATGCATTTTACCCGCAATGGTGTCATTAAAATCAACGTTATATCCCACAAGATCTGCGATATTCGAATCTGGATCTGCATCTATAACCAGAATTCTAGAATCCTTTTTTTTCTCAATCAAAAATTTAAGAAAAAGGACTAAACATGTAGTTTTACCAACACCCCCTTTTCCAGTAAATGCGATTGATTCAGTCATTTCGAATTTTTATTTCTTCTTTTGTTTTTCTTTACTTTTAAAATTAGTTTAATTATGAATTAACCTTATAGGAACAATTATTCCTTAAAAAAAATAAATGAAATTAGTTTAGATTACGATTGAATTTTTTCTATGTGTATTAAAAAAATCATAAAATTATCATATCTTGACCTAATTTTTCTTTTTGTTGATATAAACTAATTATTTGCTCACTTAGTTTTTGAAGATCTTTCAATGCTTCTTCGTCTTTTGAAACGTCCCCTTCACGTAAGCCAAAACCTAAAACTCCTGCAATCTTATTCACTTTAAGTCTTGATAAGTATTCTTCCATATCGTTTATTCCAGCTCCAATATTTCTTCGACCCACGATAATGTAACTTCCCGTTTTATCCTTTAATTGTCCTTTTCTTAAATGCCAAGTCCTTTCCATAAAAGCTCTCATACGTGAAGTAATTCCGCCCATAAAGATAGGACTCGATAAAATAATTACTTGGGATTCCTTAAGTTTAGAATATAGAATTTGCATATCGTCCTTAATAGAGCATTCATCGTGATCCATACAATAATAACATTCTTCGCATGAACTTATATCATAATCTTTTAAAAATATCTTTTCAGTTTCAAAACTATCTTTTAACAAATTTAAAAGTTCATCAGTTAAAAACTCTGTATTCCCATTTTTTCGAGGTGAACCAATAATTCCGATTGCTTTTTTCTTTTCCATTGCACTTTATTCCTATTCGTTTAATTTCTTAAAGCAATCTTCGCATAAAAAAAATCTTCGCAATTTTGTGGCATCCCAGACCATATGGCCCGATTTATGTTTTGTTTCGCAGCCCCAACACATCTTATTTATGTTTGTATCAACAAAATATTCATCATCCAGATGAAAATTATCATCTTTTATATACTCTTTATAACTCAACAATTTTGATCACTTTAATTTTTTAATTATACTGAATAATTATTCATAAAAAACCATGTAACTAAAAATTTATTAACTATTTAAGTCTTATGAATGATTATCCGAATAAATATCCATAATCATTTATATATTATATTTGATATTCAATAGAACCTTTTTTGAATAAGATAAGATAATTCTCAAGACAGATTAATCAAAAGGTAGGGATTATGGAAAAAATCGAACCATTTGACAAATTTTATTCGCGATATGAAAATTGGTTTGAAGTAAATAAAAATGCATATAAATCTGAACTTTTAGCAATTAAAAAAGTAATACCTCATGATCAAAAAACCATAGAAATTGGAGTAGGAAGTGCAAGATTTGCTTCTCCGTTAGGAGTTAGAATTGGGATAGATCCCTCCAAAACTATGCAAAAAATAGCTCAAAAAAGAGGAATTTTAATAATTGATGCGGTTGCAGAAAATTTACCATTTCGGGAATCTACTTTCAACTTTGCTTTAATGGTCACCACAATTTGTTTTGTAAAAAATATATTTTTAGCATTTAATGAAGCATTTAAGATATTAGAGCCAGATGGTTCATTGATCATTGGTTTTATTGATAAAAATAGCCCTATGGGCAAATTATATCAAAAAATAAAAAATAAAAATGTATTCTACAAACCAGCAACATTCTATTCTGTAAAGGAAGTAATTTATTATCTTAAAAAAGTTAGTTTTAGGTCATTTGAAATTTTTCAAACAATTTTTCATAGTTTAAAAGAAATTGATCAGATTGAACCTATCAAAGAAGGTCATGGGGAGGGTTCTTTTGTTGTAATTAAAGCAACTAAATAATCTAATAAAATGGAAGCATTTAATTCATTTCAAACTGAATCGGAATTTAATATTTGGTTAAACATCTGATCCTCTTTAATATTACAATAAATTCATCAAATTCAAATTTTTGAAAAGTTATACTTTTATTAAGTTTAAAAAATATGATGAATGAAGAATCCAAAGCTAAAAATTACCAAAATTTGGATTAGGTATAGTCAATAACTGCTCTTAGTGGTATCAGTAATTATATAAAATGATCAAGATAATTAAAAAATAAAAAAAATGTATTTTATAGAAAAATTAATCCAATCTATAACCGACAAAAAAAGTGTGGTTTGTATGGGGCTTGATCCTCGGATGGATGGTCCGGGTCAAATTCCAGAGTATTTAGTCCAGGAACTTAAAGATCCCAATAAAATTATATTAGAATTTAATAAATCATTAATCGAAAACGTTCATGAATTAATTCCTGTCATTAAACCTCAAATTGCCTTTTATGAAAAATATGAAGCGTTGGATGCTTTAAAAGAGACGATTAGATATGCTCATAAGAATGACTTATTAGTGATTTTAGATTCTAAAAGAAACGATATAGGATCTACCTCGGAAGCATATGCGTATTCAAATTTTAAAGTGTTTAATGCTGATGCGTGTACCTTAAACGCTTATCTTGGAATTGATGGCGTACAACCATTTTTAGACTATGAAAATAAAGGGATATTCATTCTTGTTAAGACCTCTAATCCGAGTAGTAGTGATTTTCAAAATCTTTTTAGTGTACGATTAGATGATATTCCCGTCAATCAGGTTGAAATTGAACTCAATGAACCAATGAATTTAGAAAGAAACTACCTTCACATGGCTCGGTTAATTCAAAACTGGTCTAAAGACTTAAAAAAAATCTCTAATTTTCATAACCTTGGTGCTGTAATCGGCGCAACTTATCCCGAAGAATTAAAAATAATCCGCAAAGTATTAGATAACTCTTTTTTCTTGATACCGGGTTATGGTGCCCAAGGTGCTAAAGCAATAGATATTAAACATGGATTTAAAGAAAAAGGGTTAGGGGCTATAGTTAATTCTTCTCGTGGTATCATGTTTGCCTATATAAATCAGAAAAAACCTCCAGAAAAATTTGTTGAAGCGGCCAGAGAAGAGATTATTAAAATGAATACGGAAATAAATAAAGAAATAAGAATTTAAAAAAAAGCTTATTTTAATTTATTCTGGTTTAAAATAGGACTATTTAATTATTTTTCTTTTAAAATGAGATTCTTCATCCAATCGGGTAAAATGAATCCCACATAAAATAAAATCCCGCTTAAGATAAACAGAATTCTATTTAAGAGTAATGTTACAGCGTTTAATGGAACAGCAGCATCAATAATGGCTGAAATTGCAAAAAGATAAAACGCTGGGAGAAGTATTTTTCCTTTTAATTTTATCTCCCGGTTATTCGATCTTAAAGATTCTCGGGCAATCAATGTACCTCCGATTATAAGGACTAATAATGCTGAAATTACATATATTCTTGAAAATAGACCATATTCAGAGTCAGTTATTCCCATTAATTTTCCCACTAAACTTGGGTAATAGATGAGAAAATAAATCAAACATATTTCGATGATAACGGAATAGATAATAAAGATTAATTGAATTATCTTTTGTTTATCTTTATAAAAAAGATCAGTCACCACTGTAATAAAACACACTAAGATGATTGGATTTCCAACAAGTGATATTAAAAAATAAATTTCAACTGAAAGACTTTTACCAGTAAATAAAACACTTAAAAATGAAAAGGCTGGTCCATAAAGAGGTTCAGCCAATCCCACTACAGTAATTCCAAATAAGAGATGATCTCTTGTTTTATGTTTAAAATACTTCGAAACAATGATTAAACCCATAATTGTGAAGATAATTATACTTATTATGCTAAAAATCCCGCTAATTATATCAATTTCTGTTAATTCCATAATTTTTCCCCTTTTTATTAAAATAAGATATATTTATTCAGAAGAAATAAATTATTTATAAAATTATGGAAAATACAATCGTAAAAATCATTTGATACAATTGAGTTTTTCCTTATTGATATCTATTAGATTTGATAGGAGGGAAAAAAAGGAAGATAAGCTAAAAAAAATCCAGAATTATTATCCTGAGACTAATAACATTATAAGAATTGCATCTACAACCAAAAAAGGAATTAATATAATTAAGAAAACGATAAGAGCACGTTTCATTCCCAGTTGATGGGTAACATTTAAAACATTAACCCCTATAAATAATGCTAAGAAGATAAAAATAATAATTAAGACAACGGGAGGCCCCCCTTCCATCTCTCCTGCAAATCCCATTAGCATTAAAGGACCTCCTACAAAAAAGAATGTTCCTACTTGGAAACCGAAGCTCGCTAAGACCCATTTAAAACCAGTTCTTACTTCTGCCTTAGTCAAGATTAATCCTATTTTTAACAACAGCAATGCTAAACCAAACATAAATCCTAGGGTAATAAAAATTGATTCATTAGAGAACGGGTCATTTCCACCGTTATCATTTTGAAAAATCAAAAATATCAAAATTTAACACTCCATTCTAATAAGTCTTATTATTAATTTTAAATTTTATATCTCAACTTATAAAACATATAAACAAGATTTTTGATTTAAATTTATTTTTTCCTAATTAGATCTGTAAATCACAAAAAACATGTTTATTTTTAATTAAAATATAAAATCAAACCTGGAGGAATATAAAAAAATAGAATAAGGATGATATGCAATGGTAGAAACGAAAAACGATATAAGAACACAAAACGAAGAAATCCGAATTTTTGCTGCTATTTGCCAATGAGGTATTAACATAGCCGAAATTATAGATTGTAAAGCCCTAGCAGAATTTACAAAAACTTTACCGAATGTAGTAGATGCTTCCGATTATATAAGTCTGTGTACTGAACCCGGTGCTGAATTTATAAAAGAAAAAATGTTAGAGAGTAATGCAAATAGATTAATTGTAGCTTCTTGTACCCCCAAAACCCATGAGCCTGTCTTTAGAAGCGTTTTAGAATCCATGAATATAGATCCTTCTTATTTAGAATTTGTAAATATTCGAGAACATGCGAGCTTCGTACATAGACAAGATAAACCTGGAGCTCAAAAGGTAGCGGAAGATGCAATTCGGTCTGCGGTTGCGAGAGCTGCGGTGTTAGAAAAAATTCTAATAAAAGAAGTAGATATCACTAAAAAGACTTTAATCATAGGAGGTGGAGTGGCAGGGCTTACTGCTGCTATTGATCTGGCAGAACAGGGATTCGAAGTACATTTAGTAGAAAAAAATCCTACTATCGGAGGTAAAATGGCTATGTTAGACAGAACCTTTCCTACTGATGACTGTTCAATATGAATTTTAGGGCCTGTGATGCTGCAATCCGCAAGAACTCAGGGAATATATATGTATACGTATAGTGAGCTTGAAGATGTATCTGGATTTGTGGGGAATTTCAATGTAAGAATAAGAAAGAAAGCAAGATATATTACAAAAGATTGTAATGGATGCGGGGCTTGTACGGAAGTATGTCCTGCTTATGGATATGATGAGTTCAATGAGGGGCTCAATTCAAGAAAAGCAATATATATAGCTTTTGCTCAAGCAGTTCCATCCACGGCTCAAATAGATATGAGTAAATGCATCAAATGTGGTTTATGTAAGGATGTTTGTGAATTACATGCCGTGGATTTTGATCAAAAGGATGAAATCTTAGAACTAAAAGTAGGATCAATCATCGTCGCTACGGGCTGGGATGAATACGAGCCAGAAATCGGCTATCTAGGTTATGGAGTTTATCCAAATGTCATAACTCAAATGAAACTCGAAAGGATATTAGCACCTAATGGTCCAACAATAGGACACCTCGTTAGACCTTCTGATGGAAAGCGACCCAAAAATATTTTATTTATTCAGTGCGTTGGTTCCAGAGATCTCAATAAAAATATGTATTGTAGTTCAGGGGTGTGTTGTATGATAACGATTAAAAACTCAAAATTAATTAAACAACATTATCCCGATGCTGAAATTTCAGTTGCTTATATGGATATAAGGGCCGCTGGTAAAGATTATGAAGAATATTATACCGCTTCTAGGAAAGAAGGAATAAGATATATAAGAACGAATGTTTCTAAGATAAAAGAAGACCCTGAGACTCATAATCTTAAGATTATTATGCAAAATACGCTTGGTACTGGGAAATTAAGAGAACTTGAATTTGATTTAGTAGTCTTATCCGCTGCAATGGTGCCTGCCAAAGGAATTGAAAAAATACAAAACATTTTAAAACTTGAAACGAGTCAAGATGGATTTTTCAAAGAATTTCATTCAAGATTAAACCCCATCGATACCAAAATTCCTGGTATCGTTCTTGCGGGAGTGTCTCAAGGGCCTAAATCTATTGCAGAATCGATCTCACAAGGAAGAGCCGCAGCATCTTCACTATCAAGGATGATGAGCAAAGATAAATACCGTATTTTATTAATTCGTGCTGAAGTCAACAAGGAAAAATGTGCAAAATGCGGACTATGTGAATTAAATTGTCCTTATAACGCTATTAACTTGAAGCATGATGGTGCTGAAGTGGATGAGATTTTATGTAGGGGATGTGGGACTTGTCTGGCTAATTGTCCTTCAGAAGCGATAACATTACGATATTACCGGGAACCTCAATATGAAAAACAAATAGATGCGATTTTGGAGGAAACATAGAGAGGTGAAATATATGGCAGAACAGCATAATATAAAAATAATTGCATTTCTATGCTGGAAATGAGGATATGGGGCAGGTGATATGGCGGGAACCATTCGAGCACAATACCCTGCGACTATTAGGCCCATAAGAATCAATTGTACGGGTAGAGTCACTCCAAGTCTAATGATGCGAGCTATAGGAAAAGGTGCCGATGGTGTTATAGTGTCGGGATGATATCCGGGAGAATGTGATTATGAAACAGGTAATCTGGTTGCGGAGAGAAATGTAAACTATGTAAAAGAAATTTTAAAAACCTCAGGGATATCACCTGAAAGAGTTCATATGTTTCACTGTAGTGCAGCAGAAGGACAAAGATTTCAAGAAGAAGTTACTAGGATTTCAAATATTATTGAAAAACTTGGCAAAAATCCTTTTAAAGGAATCACAATTCCGAAAAAAGAAAGTAAAAAAACTAATAAAAACGAAAAGTTAAAGACCGATTAGAATGAATCTTGGGAGAAAAAATTAGTTCCAAGAAGACTGACCTAGCAAGGGTATCGGAATTAAATTATATTATCATTTTAAAAATTTTATATAATTCTCTTAATTCTTTATTTTAAGATTTTTTTTAAATTTATGATATTTTTTTTAAATTCTTGAGTTTATAAGTTATCACAACCTCTTATTTTTTTTTCTCTGTAACTATAAAAGATGGGCTTCTCTATAAATGTGATAAAAAAGTTAGG
>SDNV01000128.1 GCA_004524515.1 Promethearchaeota archaeon | reverse complement strand
ATATCTGTTCCACGCTCAACAATCTCGGGTGATTTCATCACCTTATTTCCATATTCTTTTAAAAGAGTTTTTTTTTCTTCTTCGCTCCATATATTTGCTTCAAATCTCTGAAACTTTATATATTCTATCGCTAAATTTGCTCTTAAAAGTTCATGGAATATTAATCTTATATCCATATTACACCCTGCAACTAATAATTCGTCAGTTTTATGTTTTATAGCATTTTTAATAAGACTCCCTACGGTTGCACTGACACGAGGCACTAAATATTGCATTATAGTAGTTGTGGCAATTACCGCTACTCTTTGTAATATATTAATCCATCTAGTGTTATCGACATTATAAATTACCCAATCTATCTCAAATCCATATTTTTTTTCGGATTCAACGAAGTCTAGATATCCCATTTCTTCAATTTCATTATTAGGCTTAAAGGAAATGCTAAATTCCCTTAAATCATCAATATATAAAAGTTCTCCATCTTCTCTTGAGTAAATTTTAACATTTTCTTTAGAAACTTGAAATAATTCGAAACACATTAGAATTGCGGTTTTAACAACACTTTGTGGATCCTTAATTGTATTTTTTAAGGTATCAAGAGAATTTCTCGCCATTTTCAAACATTCTAACAATTCATCTTGGTTTTTAAATTCAATCTTTAGTGCGAGAGCTTTAGGATCTGTTTCAATAATTTCTAAAATTAGACCTAAATTATCAATTTGCGTCTTTGCGACTAATTCTTTTACATTTCTTTTCGATAACCCTTTTTTAACTAAAAATATTTTAAAAGGCCCTTCTCTTTCGGCAAGCTTTAAGCGTTTATCGCCGATTTTAGATTTAAGCTTTTTAACTGCTTTTACCACTCTTCTATCGGAGTTCTCGTTTACTTTACTTAGATCAATCATTTTCTCTTCTTGAAAACCAGGAAACATCCTAGCATCGATTTTTAAATCTTTTGGTTCAAAATTTTCATGAGGAGCGAAAATTGTTGAAAATGCTACACGCAAAGAACCACGAACATCCACCATTATTAATTATCACTCTTATAGGCTTTTAATAAGTAATAATTGAATTTCTTTATAACTTTTTGTAGAAAGTAATCCTAATATTCTGTTACAAAATTAAATATTACTAGTATGAAATTAGAATGAAACGTGACCTCGAATTACTAATTGAGATCTTAATAGAAGCATTAGAATTTGGAGAGATCACATAGAAATTATATAAGAATATATATTAATGCTTAATATTTTCCCAATAAATCATGAGGTCTTTGTTCTGTTTGTCCTATACTTGAAACTAAACCGATTCTAACTCTCTTCATATCTTTAATGGTTTTTGCTCCAGCATAAATCATGCCGTTAGATAATCCTTCCTTTAATGTTTCAAGCACCCCATCAAGTGCACCTACGAAGGGGACATAGTCAGAAACGCCCTCGGGAAGCATTTTGGACTCTACACTATATCTATCTAATATATAATTTGTAGTTCGTGCTTCTTTTGAGCCCATTCCTCGATAAATTTTTACTTTTCTTCCTTGAATTGTATCAATATATCCAGGACTTTCAGTACAACCCGCAAAAAAGTGTCCAGACATGACCATGTCCGCTCCTACCGCAAAAGCTTTGGGTAGATCTCCCGGATTTTTAAACCCTCCGTCTGCAATTAAAGTCAATTTAGGATTATAATCTGCAATAGCATCGGCAACTTCTGCTGTTGCGTATAGCGTTGGAGCCCCTACTCCTGTCTGAATTGAAGTGGTACAAATTGAACCAGACCCCATACCAACTTTCAATGCAATAAATTTTTCTGGGTAATCACATTTCGTTAAAATATATTCTGCTGCTTCATAGGTTCCAATGTTACCTATTACGAAATCTGCTTCCAATAAATCCATTAGTTTTTTTGTTCCTTGGATATCATCTTTTTTATAGAAATCTGCGACGTCAATAAAGAATATATCTGTGTATTGATCAATTTCTTTGAGAATAGATAGAGTTTCAAGAGCAGTAGGATATTTGGGACTGATTGCTAAAGCACATAGAAAATGTCCTTCTTGATCGATTGAAGCAAATGGAAATTGGGGTTTTAAATCTTTTTTAGTTATCAATCCCTTTAAAGTCCCATTTTCAATAATTGGCAATTTTTCAATTCGATATGTAAATAATTTTTGTAAGGCTTCTTCTCTAGATGCTCCAGGTTTGATGGAAATCACATCTTTACTCATATAGTCCTTAACATGACCTTTTCTGCATTCTTCTTCAGAAAATGGAATATCTCTTTTCGTAAAGATTCCACATACTTTATTTTCATCATCAATGACCACAAGTCCACTAATGCCATAACTTTCCATAAAGTTTTTCGCATTATATAAGGGTTCATCGAGAGTAATTGTTGCCACATCTTCAATTACAAAAGATCGCGCTCGCTTAACATGACGAACCATTTTTAATTGTTTTTCATAGGAACAATTTCTATGTAGAACTCCAAGACCCCCAAATAAGGCCATCTTAATTGCCATTTCCTCTTCTGTAACCGTGTCCATTGCCGCTGACATTATAGGTAATTTGAAATGATATTTATCTCCAAGATTTGTGGAAATATCAACCTCATTTGGTTTGAAGTCGGTATAGCCAGGTAAAATGAGGATATCATCAAAAGTCGCAATCAATTCGTTTGTATGAGCCTTTTTGCGGAACTTATCTATCATTATTATATCACCATTGGAATGAAAATGAATATACTTATGAAAGTTTTTATAATAAAATTATAAATATTAATTATAAAGATAATCCTAAGTTATAAATTTTTATTACTGTAGCATAATAAAAAATAGATATTACCTTGGAATTTTTTTAATTTCATTAAAAAGTTCTTAGATTAAAATTAGATTAAAAAAAAGATTAATTAAATAATCTTCTTATTTACTTAATTTTTACAGATATCTTGATTCCTCTTTTTTTTAATTCTTTAACAAAAAGATCTCCAGGTATTGCTAATTCCACGGGTATAGCTCCTTTCTGGATTTTTCCCTGAGCCATCATTATTGCGACTATTGAAGCATCCCAGCCAGTAGTTCTTTCCATTGCTGTAAATCCCGTGTTATCATCATAATAATCAATTAAATCTAAAACAACCTCCGCTTCCTTACCGTCTTTCTCACCTAGACATTTTACTTTAATTATGACTAAATCTTTATCTCCAGGTATCACGACTTTAGGTTCTAAGAGAGCATGGAATACATTTCGGGGGATGATCTGTTGATTATCTATTAAGAGAGGATTTAAATCAAATAAACCTAGATCATACCAAGCTCTTAATTGTGCAAAATGTCCGGGATAGCGAACCGTCTTATTTTGGTACGAAATAAGCTTTCCCTCAAAGGTCCAGGGTGCTGTTGAAGTGCCTCCTCCAGTTGTAAAAGCTTCTAAACGACCTATAGGGGGAGGAAAATCTATTATCTCTAACTCTTCTAAGGGTTGAATCTCAACAAGATTACCCTCTCTTAAAAAAATTGTGGGCTCAGCATATTCATTTGTTAAGCCTTCAACATTAAATGTGAGAAGATAATTAAAAGGAGGACGAGGTTGTTGTGGTAACCCACCATCCCACATAAAAACTTCTCTTGGTTTATCTAATAGACTCATAGCATATACGCATAAAGTTGTTCCCATACCGGGTACTTGTCCACAATCCGGGACAATACTTATACTCGCTTCTTTAGCTTGATCATTAAGTTTTAATTGTTCTTTAACTAAGTCAGTATTTCCTCCCAAATCGCACATACTTGCTTTTGCTTCTATAGCTGCTTTCGCGATATCTAAGTTATAATAGTAAGGTACAGAACTTAGAAACGAATCTATCCCCTTTAAAAAATCAACTAAAGAAGAATGATTTTTTACATCAACTTGTCTGGCTTCGGCTATTTTTTTTTTAAGAATGTTATTAACTCTTTTAGCGGCATTTTCAGCATTTACAAAAGAAATATCACCGATTAGAACCTTTTCTGCATCTCCTAGCTTTGCCATATCATAAGCGGCAGCTGTTCCTTGCCTCCCAGCACCAACAACTGCATAATTATACCCCATATCTTATCCCAACTGAATAAAATTAATTACTTTATATGATTTAAATTATACTTTAATAATAATAAGTTAAAAATCACATACGAGTTAAATTTTTTCTTGCCATGTTCCGAATTCTGGGATCATTAATATAGGCATTTAAAGTTTTTATGAACCTCTCTCGATCTTCCTTAATATTTGAAGATTCTATGGCGCAATAATTTGAAACATGATCATTAAATACTTGAGAGGTAACATTTTCTCCCAAATTTGCAATTATTTCTCTTTCTTCCTTAAGACAATCAACAGGTGATAATAGCGTAAATTCACCTGATTTCCAATCTTCCCATAAGGGTGTATTTGGCATGATATTGAGAGTTCGAAATCTAAAAATTGTAGGATTGATCTCGGTTAACACTCTAGCAGTTCCTTTAATATGCTCTTCAGAATATTTATAACCCCCCACTCCAAGAATTATATACAAACTCAATTTAATTCCAGCTTCTAGTACTTTCTTGCCCGCTTTTATCATTGATTCTGCATTGGTGCCCTTTTTCATAATTCTTAAGATTTTACTGGATCCACTTTCTAAACCCATATAAACAATATCCAATCCGGCATTGGATAACTTTTTCAACTCATCATCTGATTTTCTTAAAATGTCTAAAGCTTTTGCATAACTACTAATTCGCGGCACATCTCTTAATTTTTTCCTCACATAACGGATAATTTCGACTAGATAATCTGTCGGTGCTGAAGTAGGATTCCCTCCTGCTAAAAATACTGGAAATCCGTGATAATTCATTTCAGCATATCTATCAATATCTAAAAGTACATCCTCTAAAGGTCTTATCCCATATTCTTGGGTTGTCCCATACATACCTTTATAAGTCCCACAAAATCTACATTTATTCCAACTGCAGCCCCCTGTAACTGCAATTAAAACAGAATATGCTTCAACCGGTGGCCTAATAACTATTTGTTCAGGGGGAAGTTTTTTAACCGTCAAATGTTGTTCAGAATTTTACTTTTAATTAAATTTTTTATAAATTTGGTTATTTTCTTTAAGTTATTTAAAGTATCCCAAAATTTAGATTTTTACCTTTTAAATAATATAAATTTCGATTATTTTTTTTTTTAAGAATAATTTATTCTCCTATAAGAAAATATCTTTGATTTAGAAATATTTCATACCCTAATACTTATGATTATTCCCGAAGAGAATATCGGTTATGCTTTTAAAGTGGTAATAATAGGCGGTCCTGGTGTCGGGAAGACCTGTTTATTTAATAGATATTGTTTTAATTCATTTGATATCAATACTAAAATGACATTAGGAATTAGCTTCCATTCTACTTATCTGAGGATTAAATATAATAATATCTCTGAAAAACAAGAAAAATATGTGGTAAATTCAATTTTTGATTTTGGAGGCCAAGAAAGATTTAGACCTATGATTCCAAAGTTCTTAGAAGGAGCAAGTGGAGCATTACTTGTATTTGATCTAGTCAACATATCATCATTTCAGCAATTAGAGTATTGGTATGATATGTTAATTGAACACATAGGAAATTCAAATATACCAAAATTATTAATTGGAAGTAAAAGTGATCTTTTGGATAAAATCAATCCTACTGAAACTGTACATATTGAATCAATCAATCAATTCATGAAAACAAAAAAATTAGATGGTTTTTTTAAAACAAGTGCTCTTGAAAATTATAATATTTTGAATGTATTTAAAGAGCTCACCAATTTGATGCTAAAAAATCATAATTGTCAAGCAATTGTAATCTAGTTTTCAATATTTTATTCTTATATAGGAATAATACATTTAAAATTCACGTAAATATATGAAGTCGCTAAATTCATTAAAAAATTCCTTTTGTTCTCTATTCAAATCGGGATAGATATCGCGTAAATATCCTTTAGCTTCCTGCACAAGATTTTTGCTAAAGTGTTCTGCTATAACAGTTGCATTAGTCTCAGCAAAAATTCTCTTAACTTCGTTAATATCATTTTTAGTTAGAGCAGGCTTGCGATATATATCATTTATTATTTTCGATTGTGCCTCATCAGTATTTTGCACTGCTAATATGTAGAGAAATTTTTTTTTCCTATCTTTTATATCACCCTCTAAATCAAGGATATCATCACGTATCGCATGGGCTTGACCTATTCGTATCATAGCCTCTGATAATGGTTTTATCTGGTAGTGAATATTTCCCTTAGCAAATATTGCCCCAATCTTAGCAGATTTTTCAAATATCCTTGCTCTTTGCATTTCAGCTATATTTAAGTATTGTTCTAAAGTCATGGTAATACTATGGTATTCCATATACTCCTCTATAATCATTCCTTTCATTAAAGAATCCATTGCTTCAGAATATTCATTTATTGCCAGTAATTTAAGCGGATCAGAAAATCTAGAGGATCTAATTACATCTAAACCTAGCAAATAACCAATAGTTCCCCCCAAAACACTTAAATCTCTCCCATAGAGTTCTACTACTTGTTCTTTTTCAGGTACATCCGAATTAGCTAAAATTTTAATAATTTCATTCTGCAATTGTTTATGAAAAGCGGGTTGGTCTCTTCTCATATCATCTTTATCAATCAAATCATCATGAATTAAATGTCCACTATGGAGAAATTCTACTGAAATCGCAACTTTTCGAATTTCATCAATATTATCAGCTAAATACATTGGATTTATAATACCATTGAATGCTGCGACTAATAAAATTGGATGAATTCTTTTTGCTTTACTTTTTTCAGATATGACAAATTTCCTAATTTGGTTATTAAAATCAGAAAAAAGTATTTCCCTTTCTTTCTTATTAAGTTTATTGAAATATTTTTCTAATTCTTGATTAATCGCGTCTCGTTCAGATTTAAAGAATTCTTCAATCATTTCAATCCCAATCGAAAATAATTATATTCTCCTATAAAAATAATAATATTAATAGTATATCTTTTTTTGGTTTAATATTGAACTTTTATTCTTTATAGATAAAATACGACAATTCAAAAATCTTAAAAAAATTTAATTATATAATAATCCAATCAAATGATTATAACTTAAAACTTTTTGATTTAAATTAAAATTGGTGATATTAAAATTGAAATTAGCAGTTGTATCAGATACTCATGATCATAAAGATAATATTTTAAAAGCTGTCTTTATTATGAATGAAAAAAAAGTTGATGGGTTAGTCCATTGCGGCGATTATTGTTCTCCATTTACTAAAAGATGGTTTGATAATTTAAATGAGAAAATAAAGGGTAACTTTTACGGCGTATTTGGAAACAATGACGGCGATCATGAGTTTTTAAGAAAAAATTTGGGTCAGATTTGCAAAATTGCTGATGGTTCAATCGAAATGGTACAAGAATTTAATGGAAAAAAAACCTTCATATCCCATATGCCACATCATACTACTATTGAGGCTTTAGCAACTTCAGGTAAATTTGATATTATATTATCAGGCCATACTCATAATTTAGTAAATAAAAAATT
>SDNV01000127.1 GCA_004524515.1 Promethearchaeota archaeon | reverse complement strand
GGAGTTTTATTGGCAGGTGGATTTGTATATTTAGGAAACGTGTCAGTTTTTGGGGTTGTTGTTACTATAGGAGTGCTCAGTGCGTACATTTCAATCTTAGGACAATTTTTTAGACCGTTTATGATGCTAATGCAAATCCAAGAAATAATAGTCTCTGCACTTGCTGCAAGCGATAGAATTTACACGCTTTTGGAAGAAAAAGTGGAAATTCCTGATGTTGATAACCCTAAAAAAATTGAAAACGTTTTAGGAAGGATTGAATTTGAAGACGTTAGTTTTGGCTATGTTATGGAGGATAATGAATTAATTAAACTTGGAAGTGAAAAGAAATCTAAAAGAAAGAAACCAACTACACCTACTCCTTCAATCATAGGGTCTCAAGGAAGTATGACACCACAAGATATGCAAAATAATCCAATGATACAAAGAGCAATTCAATTCATTAAGTCACTTCCCGAACCTTATTCTTCCTTTATGTTAAAAAATAGCATGAACATGCCTCAAAATATCAGAATGAAATTATTCATGACCATTATGGGTAAAAATTCATCAGATGTTCCCTCACTTATCGATAGTACATTAGCAGAGTTTGAATACGCTGTTCCAGGTACGGACCTTTCAAAAAATCATCCGGAATATCTTACTGCTTTCAGTAAAAATGAGAGTTCTAAATCCGATTCAGCATCAATTTTACCTCCAGAAGCTATACTGCAGATGTCAAAATTCTTAGAAAGAAATCTAAAAAGTAAAGCAGTTTTCCAACAATCTGGTAGTGGGATGCAAACAGAAGGATCGGAAATGATGGGAGGTGGAATGCCTCAAATGTCTCCTAAAGCAATGATAAGAATGTTAGCGAGCATGGAAATACCTAATGATATTTTTGATCGGATTCCTAAAGTCGTTAAAGACGCAATCGAGGAGGAGAAAGTTCTTATTAGTCATGAACAGTCCAAAGGTTATGTTCTAAAAAACATGGACTTAAAAATTGAAGAAGGGAAGACTATCGCATTAGTAGGAGAAACTGGAGCAGGAAAAACGACTATAGTTAAGTTGATATCTCGGTTTTATGATATAAATGAGGGAGATATTAAGATTGATGGGGTCAATATTCACGAGATAACTAAAAAGGACTTAAGAGATTTAATTGGATTAGTTCCCCAAGATGCATTTCTCTTTACTGGGACAATTAAAGAAAATCTCCTTTATGCTTTTGATAATTCTACTCCAGAAATCGAAAAAAAAATGATTGATGTTTCAAAATTCCTTGGGTTACACAATTTTATCGAGGCTTTACACAAAAAGTATGATACAAAACTTAAAGAAAATGCTTCAAACATATCAATAGGACAACGACAACTAATTGCTTTTGCGAGAGCTTTAATTACTGATCCAAAAATTTTAATTTTGGATGAAGCAACTTCTTCTGTCGATCCATATACCGAGTCTTTAATCCAAGATGCTTTAGATAAAGCTAGAAAAGGAAGAACAACAATAATTATTGCTCATAGACTCTCAACAATTAAAAACGCTGATCATATAATTGTTTTAGGCGCTGAAAAAAAGGGGATAGTTGAACAAGGTACTCATGAATCATTGATGAAATTAAATGGAAAGTATCGTCGATTATTAGATATGCAACGCCGAGATGTTAAAATCAATGAAAATTGAACATTTGAGAATTTTCAACTGTTAAATCTATATTAATCCTTTCTTTCTTTATCATAAGATATTATAAATATGAGAAGTGATTAAAAATTAGTTTTCTCCAATTTAATGATAAGCGCATTTATTATGAATTGAAATGCATAGATAGCTCAAGGGTTTTAATATTTATTCATGGATCTGGGTCAACCTCAAATGTATGGAAATATCAATTTGATTTAGAAGTGAATTGTGATTTAATCGCTTTAGACTTACCCTCTCACGGAAAGTCCTCAAAATTCTCAAAATTATCGCTTGATTTATATGTCGATGTTTTAGGCGCCTTAATAACGCAATTAAACTACAAAGAAGTTATCTTGTGCGGACATTCATTGGGAGGTGCCATTATTCAATCTTTTTATTTTAAGAATCCCGACTTAGTGGATAAACTAATATTAGTCGGATCAGGAGCTAGATTAAGAGTCAGTCCCGTTATTTTGGAATCATTAATAACAGATTATGAGGATTTCTTGAACTCGCTACCATTTGGAGCGTTTTCACGGAAAACACCTAAAGAAACAGTTAATGCTTATATTAAAGAAACTTCAAAAGTAGGATCAGAAGTCACTTATCAAGACTTTTGGATTTGCGATAAATTTGATGTAATGGATAAAACTTCAAATATAAAAGTACCAATTCTAATTATTGTAGGGAAAGATGATAAATTAACTCCAGTGAAATATGCCAATTATTACAAGGAAAAGGTAAGTAATAGTGAAATTTTCATTATAGAAAAAGCAGGTCATATGGTCATGATTGAACAACCAGAAAGATTTAACGAGATAATAAAGAAAAGCACAGAAGTTTAATATTGTGATTGATTATTGCCTAGAGAATATACGTATGGTCCATATCCGTCAAGAAGATTAGGTCTTTCATTGGGAGTTGATGTATTACCCAAAATAAAAACCTGCACTTTTGATTGTGTATATTGTGAAATTGGACAAACTAAAAAGTTGGTAGACGCTAATTTCAGAATTAGTTTACCACCATCTCATAAATTTGAAAAAGAATTGAAAGATATTATTAAACATTTCCCCCATTTAGATTCAATAACATTTGGTTATAACGGAGAGCCAACTTTAAATGAAAAGCTCATTGATTTTTATAAAATTGCTTACAAGGTAAGAGAGGAAACTAAATGGACCCAAAAAAAACCCGTCATCACTCTCTTCACTAACTCAACTACATTAGGTTCAGAAAAAATTAGAAAAACAATAATTAATTTTGATGTGGTCCTTGCTAAGTTAGATGCTGGCACGCAAGAAGATTATATAAGAACTAATCGACCTCATCCTGATTCTCCAAATATTAATTTGATCGTTGAAAATTTAACCAAATTATCTCGAGAGATAGCTCCAAATTCTTTAATTCTCCAATGTTTAATTTATAATTCGTATCGAAAAGATTTTATTCCAAACTGTAATGAAGAGAATATCAGAAATATAGCGATTGCTATAAATAAGATTAGACCTAATAAAGTCCAAATTTACTCGATTGGGAGGATTCCGTCAGAATATTTTGTTTTTTCTGTTGATAAATCTATGATGGATAGAATTTCAAAAATCTTTGAGGAGTATGTTAAAGATTCTTTAATTGAGATTAATTTTTACTTATAAATCTAAAAAATATTAGGAAAAAAAATAATTTTTTACTCACAGTTTATTTTTTTAAATTTTCCATAATTTTGATGCCCTTTTGTTGGGGGCTCACTATATTATTTATTTAAATTTTATTGACTTAGGATACTTGATTATTTTTAAATGAGATATATTATTTGTATTATTGATCATAGGGTAGATTTTTTATGACTAATGAGAAGTATATAATTGGAGTAGACATAGGTGGAACAAGGATTCGTGTGGCTTTAAGTAGAAGCGACCTTTATGAAGGAAGCATTAAAGTAAAAACGACTTCGACTCCCAAAGAAAACGAATATTCAATAATTAACTCTGTTATCTTACTTATAACTAAATTTTTGGAAGAAAATAATATAAAAAGTAACCAGATTTTAGGAATAGGATTAGCTAGTGCTGGACCGATTAACACAGAGAAGGGTGAGGTTTTCAATAATGCTAATTTGGGATTTAAGGTAATCCCCTTAAAAGAACCACTGAAAGAACGTTTTCCAGACATCCCAATATTCATCATTAATGATTGTAACGCCTCTGTATTAGGGGTTCACTATTTTGAAGCTCAAGATGATGAAAAAGATAATTTAGCATATATCACAATTTCAACAGGTATTGGTGGTGGGGTCATTTGTAATGGACATTTATTACTTGGAAAGGATGGGAATGCTGCAGAAATTGGACATGGGATGGTAGAACCTCGAAGTCCTCATCAATGTAATTGTGGTGCTTACGGGTGCTGGGAAGTATATAGTTCTGGTACGGGGGTTAAAAATAGAGCTTTAGAGAAAATTGATGAATTTAGTTCTTCAGCTAAAATCCTATTATACATGGTTGATAATGATAAAACCAAGATTACTGCTAAGGAGATTTTTCAATCTGCTAGAGGTGGTGATAAATTTTCAAAAATGATGGTGGATCAATGCATTTTCTACTCAAAAATAGGAATTGGACTTGTTAATAACCACTATGATTGTTCAGCAATATATCTTGGAGGAGCAATGATGCATGATAAATCAATGATATTACCTCCAATCATAGAACAATTTGAGAAAGATCCCATATCATTCACTATAAACCGTCCACCTAAACTAAAAGTTACTAAGTATTTAGATGAAATCGGTGTTAGGGGGGCATTAGTATTAGTTAAATACAAAATAGAAGGAAATCCTTTATTATCATAATATTATGGGGGACCTAATTTTCACTTTTAGTGGAATAAGAGGAATATCTGGAAAAGAGTTAAATAAGGAGTTAGTAGAAAAAATAGCTTTTTCGCTTGGAGAATTATTTAAAGATGATGATAGACGAGTTATTGTTGGAAGGGACACGCGAATAAGCGGTTTACATTTAGAAGAAGCGGTTATTTCTGGATTATCCTTAGCAAATTTTGAGATATATAACGCAGCGGTTTGTCCTACTCCTGTTTTAATGTTTATTAAAAATAAATTAGATATTAAAGCAGGAATTATGATCACGGGATCTCATAATCCCCCTGAATGGAATGGTTTAAAATTAATCAAAGAGGAAAATTATCTAAATAGCTCAGAATTAGATATTATAAGAAAAAGGGTAAACAGTGTTGATTTAAAATCTTATAAGAATAAAAAGATTGAGAATAAAATTGAAATCATTAACCCTATTCCTGAATATTTACAAAGTTTATATGAACACTTGAATTTTAAAAAGTTAAAGAAAAAGAATAATTTAAAGGTAGTTATTGATACAGGTGCGGGGGCGGGTAAATTAGTTACTCCAAGACTACTTCGAGAATTAGGTTGTCAAGTAAAAAGTATAAATGAAGATTTATTTGTAAATAATGTCTTCCCGCGTGGCATAGAACCAATTGCAGAAAACTTACATGACTTAATAATGGAAGTTTGGCAAGGAAAATACGATATTGGATTTGCTCATGATTGTGATGCAGATAGACTTGCAATAATCGGAGAAAATGGGGAATGTTATCCCGAGGATATTGGACTTGCATTAATTATGGATTTCATGCTTCAAAATATCAATACCAAGGTTAAGGAAGTATTTTTTGTAACTAATTTAGCCTCTTCGTTAATATTTGATTTAATCGCGGAAAAATATGGCGCGAAAGTAATCAGAACCCCAATTGGAGAATATTATTTGTTAAACCAAATGCGAGATTTGAGAGAAAATGCGTCAGATTCCACTTTAATTTTTGGTGGGGAAGGTTCTTGTGGAGGTGTAATGTACCCACCTTTTAATAGTACACGTGATGGAATCTTTGCAGTAGCGAAAATTGTAGAAATTTTAGTATTAACAGGAGAAAAAATATCTGCTTTAGTATCCGAACTTCCCAAATTCTATAGTCATAGAGAAATTATAAAAATAGATAATAACCTTATAAGTCCTCTTATTGAGAGAATGAAAACGGAATTAGAGAACGAGGGGGAGAAAGTCACTCAAATCAATCAAGACTTGAAGTTCGGAATTGAAAAAGAATATTTTGTACTGATACATCCCTCTAATACAGAATTAGTTATTCGTATTATAAGTGAAGCCAAAACTCAAGCTCTAGCAAGAATTTATTGCCAAACTGCTAGAGAATTATTATCTTTAGTTATTTCTAAAATGTAAGTTTACTATTTTTAAGATTTATTTAGAAAAATATGATAGGAACTAATTATTTGCCATTTCTTTCTTTATCATTTCTGCTAATTTCTTTCCGACAATTTCTGCGACTTCATCAACTGTAGCTTTTTGAATCCCTTCAATGCTTTTAAAACGGACTAATAATTTCTTTTTTCTTGCTGCTCCAATTCCTTTTAAATCGTCAAGCACGGAGCTAGTGTAATTTTTCTCTCTTTGTTTCTTATGTAACCTTACAGCAAACCGATGAGCTTCATTTCTAACATTTTGAAAAATCTTTAATACTTCTGAATCAAGAGGTAATTGAATAGGGTCTTTCTTATTTGGGAGATATATTTTTTCTTCTTTTTTTGCCAATCCAATAATTGGAATGTTTATTCCTAATTTTTCTAAGACAGAAATTCCAGCATTTAATTGAGATTTTCCACCATCTAAGAGGATCAAATCAGGAAATTCAAGATTATTTTCTAACAACTTTGAATATCGCCTTATTAAGACTTCTTTCATCATTCCAACATCATCAGGTGATGATTTTGATCTTATCTTATAATGCCGATAATTTTTTTTAAAGGGCTTTCCTTCAAGAAAATACACCATTGATCCAGTAGCATCTATTCCTTCAATATTAGATATATCAAAACCTTCAATTATTCGAGGTTTTCGGGGTATTTCTAGTAATTTTTGCATCTCATCCAAAACTTTATTTATTGATACTTGTTGGTCAATTCTTATTTGGTCCATACGAATTTCTTGTTCTACCATTACCTTTGCATTCTTCTCGGCAATTCTTAATAAACCCTTTTCTTGATTATTCGGTGGCCTGATTTGGGTAAAAGGATTGTAATCTGATAATATTTGTTTAAATAATTCCAAACCTTCATAAATATATGGAATCACAATAGCTTGTGGTAGTTTTTTGTTTGTCTCTTGGTAAAATTGCTCCATTATGGCAGGAAACATCGCTTCTTTTTCAATTACTTTCGCTTTTAACTCAATAATATAGGAACTTTTGTTAAGAATCCTCCCTTCTCGGATATGAATAATAACAATCGCAAAATAAGTTTGTTCCTCATCAGAATAATAGCCAATTATATCCTTATCTTCTTCCGTTTCCAATAACACGTTCTGTGAGGAGGTTGAATGCTCAATGGCTTGGAGTTTATCTCTCCAAAAAGCAGCCATCTCAAAATCTTGGGATGTCGCCGCAGCATTCATTTTAGAAGAAATTTGTAACTTTAAATCGTCAGTCTCGCCTTTAAGGAATAATTCTATTTTATTTATGTTTTCAAGATATTCTTTCGGGCTGATCTGATTTATACAAGGCCCTGGACAAAGATTTAATTGATAATACAAACAAGGCCTTTTTTTAGTATTAATTGGTTTCTTACATGAGCAATAAGGAAAAATTTTTCTTAAATCTCTTAATATTCTAATAATTTCTTTCTTATCTGTATAAGGCCCGATAAATGAAGTCTCTGAGGGATAATTTTCGGGATTTCGGATAATTTTTAGTCTTGGGAACTTTTCACCATAAAAAATTGCAACCCAAGGATATGATTTCGAATCACGCATAAAAACATTAAATCGTGGATGATGATTTTTAATTTGTATATTTTCTAAAATATAAGCTTCTTTT
>SDNV01000126.1 GCA_004524515.1 Promethearchaeota archaeon | reverse complement strand
TAATTTGCGTGTTAATTACCATATTTCTCTTTCCATCTCTTTTTTCGTTCGTCAGTATTATCACTAATTCTACATCTAGGATGGATCTGATCTTGTCTTTCAAATTCTTTTTCCAAAATATCGTCTAAGTCATCTTCCTCATCATATTCTTTTTCTTCCTTACTCATAAGAAATTTTCACTAATATTTAATTGCTTAATTCTAATAGTTAAGAACCATCTTTAGAAAAAATAGTTTATATTTATATTCTATAAAGCAATCATAAATTTCACTTTTTAATAACTAAAAAATTGATCTTCGTGAAACTCTGCTTTCACGTCCAAATATATATATCCTCGTATCATACTGAATGCAAAAATAAATTTTTAGATATTATTTTTCGAGGGCTTCTAAAATACAGTCAGTAATATAACGAAAATTTTTACCTAATTTTTTTTTGTAATCCACATATCTAAAATTAAAAACACATAGAGGACAAGAACTTATAATTTCATCATCTTTTGCTGTATTCACTAAATTAGAGCCCATACTAATGCATAATTCGCTATCTACCCCTCTCACTCCTGAACCCGCCCCACAACATAGAGAATTTACTCGGTTTGCTTCCAATTCATTGATAGAAAAACCGCATTTCTCTAGAATTTCGCGTGGTTCATCATAAATATCCATATCTTTAATTTTTCTACCCATACGACACGCATCATGATATGTGACCTCTCTTTTAAGTTTGTTTAATTTTATTTTACCATTTTTTTCTAGTTCATGCACAACTTGTATGATATGGTTAACTTTAATATCCCAACCCTCAACATATTCAGGATATACATTATTAAAAGCATAAAAGCATCCGCCGCAGGTTACAATAATATTTTTTATACCATTTTTTTTAAACCGTTCAAAATTATCATGAAATGTCTTTTTAGCTAAATCCAATTTTCCGGCAGAATAAGTATATTCTCCACAACAAGGTTCATGCTCAAAAATCTTAAAATCAAAACCCGCTTGCTTGAGTATCTCATATGAGGCACTAGCACTTTCTTTTACCCTAAAAGAAGACATGCATCCTAAAAATAAGAGAGTATCCGAATCCTTATTTTCGTATACTTCACTTTTTCTATATGCATCAGGTAACCAATCCAATCTTTCTTCCGGGTTACCCCCCACAGAATTGTCATTATCAACGATACCTGCTATTATTTTATTATGGATTTCATATGGGGCCTTATTCTGCTCAACTAATTTGATTTTAGAAGCATGAATAATTTTAGAAATTTCAATACTCTGCTCACATCTCAGATCGCATAATGCACATAAAGTGCAAGTATAAAGTCCAAACTTCTCTTCTTCGGCGATTTCTTTATTATGAAAAACTTTTTCAGCAATTTTTAATCTTCCGTTGGGGGATTGGAGAGGATTTTGGGTAACTAGAAAAGTATCACATACTTCATTGCAATTTTTGCAATCTATACATGATGATATTTGTTCCAATAATATATTTTCATTCATTATTTTTCATTTTCTTAGAATATTGATTGATATTAATATTTACATTTTAATAGGTAATAAATTTTTAATTTAATAAAGTTTCAAAACCAATTATTTAGCTAAACTTTGGATTATATTTTCAACAAAAATTTCCACAAATTTTTTTGTTAATTCACGATTTTCTCTGATATACTTGGCAACTTCGAGCTGAAATGCATTCACTTTATTTTTTTTATAGAACTGATGAGTAATGTAACCTCCAGAATAGGCAAGATTAAAATTTGTTATCCCTAATCCATCATCTAACGTAAAATGTCTTGAAAATTGTTGGACCATATCAGAAAAGCCCCAATATTCTACTAAATCTTTAGCTTTTGAATCATTCCTAATCTTTAAAGTTTTACCAAAAATATTACCAAAAATTATATCTGGATAATCAATATGGGGTTTCGTAAATCCATGAAGATCAATAAATAAGCATCTATTATATAGGGAAACACTTTCTTCATAGAATTCTATGATGATTTGATGATAATATTCGTGAATTTTTTTAGCATCAATAGATTCATGATTATAAGCATCATGAGATCTAGCTGGACGATTGAAATCTATTTTACTTCTATGGATTTTGCTTAAAATATAGTAAGGTCTAGTTTTTCTTCGATTTAATTCTTGAATTATTCTTTTGGATATAAGATATTTATTTTTATCGGCTAATTGGGATCCTTTGAGCTTATTTGGAATAAAAGGCGGTTTTAAAAAACCCCCATGTGGGCAAGATAACACAACAGGAATAGATCCCTTTTTAAACTCGATATATTTACGAAAATTCAAATTTATTCTAAAAATAAGCTTTTTTAATGAAAAAAATAATAAATGATTTGATTTAAAACCTTTAGATTTCATTAGGGAAGTGCATCTAAAAACGCAATAAATATATTCTGGGAGGCTTCTGGTAGGTCTTGAATATTTTTCTTCACTTTTTCAATAAAATCTTCTTTTGATTCAGAATCTCTTAAAATATAATTATCCATATCTTGAAATTTTTTTACAATTTGTTGATAAGCGATTATAACACTATCAAGTTGTTTACTAACTTGCAAGGCCCATTCGGATTCAAGTTTTTCCTTTTTTTCTCCTTTTTTATCTTTATCTTTCTTATCCTTATCCTTTTTATCTTTGTCTTTCTTATCTTTATCCTTTTTATCTTTGTCTTTCTTATCCTTATCTTTTTTATCTTTATCCTTTTTATCTTTTTCTTTATCTTCCTTACCCATAATAATTACCATACTATAGCTTTATTATAGTTTCAATAAAGACTTATCCCATATTTAAAATTTTAGTATATTTCTTTTTTTTATTGGATTAATTAACATTTAGTATCTAATTTTTTTCAATTTGATAAATTTCAAAGGTTCCGCGTGTTTGAAAAAATAAATTCGATACAAAAAAAGGTCAAAATATTATTAATCGAATTATGTTCCATTTTCAAAAGCTTTTTTAAGTGTCAAAATTTTTCTTAAATACAATTAAGTAAAATTTTAGTCACCATTTTTATGAGGTATAGGGACTTTGGCTATTAATGATGTGATTAGTTTTTTAAAAAAGAAGGGTTTTCGCGACACATTTCAAGTGCTTACGCAATATAAAAATTTTGAAACAGATAAACATACCTTTTACAATGAATTGAATAAATTCAGTTATTACAATTCATTTTTTAGGGTCAAGGAAGATTTAATTAAGAGAGGACTTATTAAAATAGAAATGAATAATAAGAAGAAGATGATAAAACTCACCAAAAAAGGGTTAGAAGTTTACAATAAATTAGTCGAGATAAACGATCTCATAAATCACAGCGCAAAAAAGAAATGAAATTACTTCTTCTAAACTCTTAACCTCTCTTTTATTTTTTTAATTTTTAAATATATTTCTAAAATTCAAAATGATACTAAAAAAACTAACAGTTGGATCGCTATTTACAAACTGCTATATTTTTGGATCAGATGAACATATTGTCATTATTGATCCTGGCGGAGACAGTAAAGATATTATCGAAACAATTGAAAATTCTACGGCTAAACCAATCGCAGTACTGCTAACTCATGGTCATTTTGATCATTCTACCAAAGTGGGAAGAATAATCCGGAAATACCAAATACCACTGATGTTTAACAAAAAAGAATATGATTCGGGTATTTTTTCACAAATTAAAGCTGATAAATGGTTAAGTGAAGGGGATTCTATTGAAATTGATATGATTAAATTACACGTTTTAGAAACTCCGGGGCATTCTCCCGGAAGTTTAAGTTATTATTCTAAAGATGTCAGGGAAGTAAATGGAAAAAAATGCGACGGAATCATATTCACAGGAGATCTATTATTCAGGAGGAGTATTGGGAGATCTGATTTTGGTGGGGGTGATCCAAATCTCTTGTTTAATAGTATAAGAAACAAAATTATGCAGAATCCCGACATAACCGACGATTTCTTGGTGTTTCCAGGTCATATGGGTAACACCTCAGTGGGCGATGAGAGAAAATATAATATGTTTAAAAATTATTTTTTATAGGAAATCTTAAGAATTGCTAATCAATTTTTAATGAATCTAAATGAAATTCTATTTTTTCACCCTTTCCTATTATATCTGTCAGATCCTTTATAAACGAATTCATTAAAATCTTTTTTGTCTGTTCTGTTGCATTAAAATTCCCTGTGAATTTCTCAATAAATAAATTGATTATATCTTTATGAATTTCAAAAACTTTTTTCTGCTTAATGGTTTTTTCACATTTTAAAATAAATTCAATATTCGTCAGCTTGTCTTTGGCTAGAAAAAATTTACTATTTCCTAAATCGATAATTTTTACTTCTTCTTCTCCGATCTTTTGAGCAATTGTTTGCAGAGTGGCAAAAAAATTGGATAAATAATCTGGATCGAGATCTTTTACATTTGGAATAACATTCTCCTGTAAATAAATTAATTCCCTTTTACTGTTTAGAATATATAATCCCGTTATATCCATCATGATAAATAATATTCTTAGAAATAATAGGAAGAAAGTGCAATAATTCCTTTAAATATATTTTTGATTTTTAAGAAATAAAAATTTAATTATTTAACGAATATTATGGAATTTAATAAATTTATGCTAATTTTCCGTAAATCTTGTTTTAATAATGATTAGAAAATAATTGATAGAGAACTTTTTATTTGTTAAGTATATTATAATATTATTAAATTAAATATGCAGAAATTTTTTTTAATAATTCGAATGTGAATGAGATATGATTGATATTAATGAAGTAAAAGCTATAATACGACGCTTCGAAGAAAAGGAAGGCGTTCGCGGAGTTATTATTTGTGATTCTAGCGGGCTTCCAATAAAATCTAACCTCCCTACCGACCAAACCGAAGAGGTATCAGCTTATATAACTGCATTAATTGGCAAGTCACGTCAATGTGTTGACGCCTTAAAGGAGGGTAATTTGAAGTTTATAAGATTGGAAACTTCTAAGGGAGAAGTAATGATTGCTCTGGAAGAGAATCTAATCCTTATAATTCTAAAATAAAAAGAGATATTTTTATATTTATATTAAATTCCTTTTTTTAAGATGAGTTAAGATAAAATACATCAATTAGATAGAAATTCTCTTGAGCCAGATATTTTATATGCAAAAATCTCATCTAAAAAAATGCATTAAAGTATATTTTATTAATTGAAATTGTAGTTTCTTAGGATAATTTTTGATTAAAACTAACGAAAGTTTAAATCTATAAGAACTATAAAAAATATAAGAATAAAAAGTCATATTTCTAATGGTAAGTTCTTAGATAGTAATAAAAAGTTTAAATTTATCTTATAATAAACTTATATATATAGTTAAGAATATTTTAAGATTAAAATTCTAAATTTAAAGGGAATAGATTCCGATGAGTAAACAGGAAATTGAAAAGAAATTGGCTCAACTGATGGATACTGTCCCAGAGTGTGAGGGATTAATTGCTGCAGATTTAAATGGAAAAGTAATTGTTGGACAAACTATCACAGAAATGGATCACGCGAAAATTGCGAAAGCATGTGTATCAATAATAAAGGATTCAAATACATTGGGAACCGATATTGGTAAGGGATCATTGAGGAATACTACAATTGAGTTGGAAAATGGTTTTGCGGTATTAGTCGGGTCGGATAAGGCAGTGTTAATTGCTTTAGCAGGAACAGATGGTAAAGCATCCTTAGGACTGCTAAAACGTAACTTAATTTCAATCTCGAATTTATAATTTTATTTTCTTCTTTTTTAAAAAAGTATTGAAATTAACAAGA
Source organism: Promethearchaeota archaeon (assembly GCA_004524515.1). The sequence continues at coordinate 1,803 of SDNV01000126.1, read as the reverse complement.
ATAAATTGATTCTTTTTCATTAAATTCATGATGGAATAAAGGTAAATAAAGAAGATTATTTTGAGCTATTTTTTATCGCTTAGACCCTCTTCTTCTAATAAAGAATCAAAATCTGTAGTTTTTTTCTTTTTTACTTTTTTAGGTTCTTCTTTCTTCTTTTTTATTTTTTGCTTTTTCAATTTTTTTGCTTTTTTTACCTTTTTAGGGGTTTTTTTCTTCTTTTTTTGCTCCTTTACTCTTTGTCTTGTAGATTTTGGAGGTCTTTTAACCTTTTCCTTCTTTTTTGGTTCTTTTTTCACTTTTTTAGGGGGCTTTGCAACTTTCTTAGGTTCTTCCATAACTTTTTCTGGTTTCACTTCAATTTCTTTTCCCGGTTGCTCCTCAGATATAAGTTCTTCTTCCAATAATTCGTCCAAATCAACTTTCTTCTTAACCTCTTCTTCTTGAATTTCTTCTTTCACTTCTTTTTCTTCATTTTCCGGTTTTTCAAGCTTTAATTCAGATACTTTTACATATCTTCCTTTTCTTGGTCGTTTCTTTTCAGCTTCTTTAAGAGGTTTTTCAATTCTTTTCTTAGTTTTCCTAGAATAGGTTAAAGTAATTATAGTTATCAAAGCTAATACTGCGAGAGCAAAATAAATGAAATAATCGATGAAATAATCAAAAAGAGGTCTATCAATAACATCTAAATTGATAGTCTTGCTTTCTATTATATTTTCTCCCGAGATTATATTTTGAGCATATATAAATACTTTGACTTCAATCTCATCTTCATCAATATCACCTACCTCTAACTCGATGGTAATTGTCGTAGATTCTCCTGATTGAAAACGGTCTAAAATTGTTCTATCTTCAGCTTCAATCTCATAATCAATATCCACATCAATGTCAATATCTATATCAATGATTTTAAGATTCGCATTCCCACTATTTTTTAAATAAACTTCGATAGTAAGTATTGTATTTCTATAGATAAATCCATCATCATCCTCACTAGATACGGATATTTTGTTATCTTGTATTATTATATTGATAGTAAGACTTTTGGTACCATTTAATGTTAAACTTCCCATTTCTTTATGTAATCGAAATAGTTTGCTAATTTTTGGTTTAATTCTGGAATCAAGTGTGTTCACCTTAAGATTTAAAAACCCGTCCGAGTTCGTTAAAGTGGATGTTAGATTAATCCACGAATTTCCATTATAATATTCACAGGTGACTCTAGTATCATTTAAAGGAATACCAAACTCCGTTGTTAAAGTAGAAGTGATATTGAAAGATTTTCCTTGGATTGGATTCGTTGGATTCACAATAACATTGTTAAATTTGATTGGACTTTTCAAACCTATTGAAAAATTAACTAAATTATTAAGACTAATACTTAAAAAATACTTGTTGATTATGTTAGTTATAAAAGTACAATTATCTGGAAGGTATAAACATTCATCTTTTTCAAAGTATTGATTAATTATAGAGGTGGATGATTTTTCTTTTAAAGCGATTATATAACCCTCGTAAATGGTATCTTCTACAGGTATTAATAGAGAATCATCCTAACTTATATAAGTTCCAACCATATTAAATAAACCTGTAAATTCATCTTTAATATATAATGAAATTATAGTTATAGCACCCCCCTGTCTGATGGGCGCATTTAAGCCTTTCCATGTTAAATCCCTCTCAATTGAGGGTAAAGATAAATTTATACTAAATTCTTGGGTATCGCCTGGTTTTCCTAATTTTTTTAAATTTTTTATAGAGGATTCTGTTTTATCGATAATCCATTCATCATTTTGGTATGAT
>SDNV01000125.1 GCA_004524515.1 Promethearchaeota archaeon | reverse complement strand
GTCAACCTTATGCTCTGGGATGTAGCAGGTCAACCTCAATTTTATATGCTCCACAAACCTTACTTTAACGGGGCGGATGGAATGATACTTGTATTTGATGTTACGAGAAGCTCCACATTTAGTAATGTTAAAAATTGGTATAATACAACCGTAAAATATGGATTAAGTGGTATTCCGCGAGTTCTAGTAGGAAACAAAACAGATTTGAAAGATGAACGTAAAATAATAGTACCCATGGCTAATCATTTAAGTGAAGAATTAAATGCTCCTTATTTTGAGACGTCAGCATTAACTGGCGATGGTGTAGATGATATTTTTCAAAGAATAGCTAAATTAGTTTTTACTTATCGATCTAAAACGTAAATCCTATTTTCAAATACTTTTTCAACTTCTTATTTTAAAAAATCACTCAAATCCACGAAAAAATATATTATAATCAATAAATTATGTCCGATTTATTGAAGTTTTATGTGAGAATTATTTTAACTGAATTTGAATATGAAATTTTCGCTCCTCTTCATAATCTAAATATCGAGATAAGGGAGTTTTTAAGTCAATTAGTGAATGAATTAGAAAAGGAAGGAAGCAAAGATTTTGGAAATGTTATAAAAAAAGCTTTCAATTCAACCAAGATTTATTGCTTTAAAAAGCCTTGTAATCTAAATTGTAAATTTATTGAATTATTAAGCAAAATTGAAAAATTTAATGGAAAGGAAATCGATGTTTTTGAGTTAGTGGTCAAATAAGTAAGCGCTGAGTTATAAAAGTTAATAATATTTATTTAGCTCTTAGAAAAGGATAATTATTTATTTTATTACCTTTTTAGGGGCAGGGCTTTGCCATTTAACCATCCAAAATTCAATTTTTTCTTTGAGATAATTTTTCAGAGTCTCAGATAACGATGCTTCATTATCGATTTTGTTTAAAACTTGAGAAATTTCATACAGAATCTTATGCCCTCCCGTGACCTCGAAGATTTGTTCTTTTATATTTTCTAATTTGCTTTTAATTTTATCAATCTCTTCATTATTATCAATCGTTTTCAATATATCTTTGAACTTAGAAGTTATTTCTTTTTTATTTATCGTTATTGACTCATTTCTTTCTATTTTTTCACTTTCGAGCTCATTTTGAGAAAGAGAGGTACTAGTTCTTTGGACTAATGATTTTATCAAATCAATTTCTGATTCTAAAATAGTTTGGTTATCAATTATATTATTTAATTTTGGTTGTAATGCTTTAATATCTAACGTGGCCTTATCCAGTTTTTCTATTTTATCCGTTAGGATTTTAATTTTAGAATTCGTCTGACCCATTTTAGTGATAAGGTCTAATCCAAATTTCTGAATAATAGAGGATAATTCATTCATCTTTTCATTTAAATTATTAAACATTTTACGGATTTCTTCTAGGTTCAAATCATCTGACATCGGCATTCAATATAACTCTGATTCAATTAAATATATAAATTTAGGAAAAAAATAATTTTTTATTTAACAAGCTTATTTAATTAATAATATAATGCATAAATAAAAAACTTCTCAAGTGGTAAAAAATAATACAATACGTTAATATTATGCTTAAAGACGGGAAGTCTTTATTTTTCAGAAATTACGGAGATACAGAAGTAGATCGGGATCTATTATCCGGTTTTTTATCCGCTTTTTCAGGTTTTATAAAGGAAATTAGCCAATCCGATATTAAATCAACGGCTACTGAAGATTATAAATATTTCTATACAATTATTGGCTCTTTAATTATAGTTGTGTGCACTGACTTAGAAGATGATGATACTCAGATTAATTCCAAAATCAATAGTATTAGAGCCAGATTTCTTGATGATTATGGGGAGATCGTTGAGGGAGGCTCTTGGAATGGAGATCGTTCTATTTTCGAAAAATTTGAAAAATCTATAGACAACATCATTTTAGGGGCAGTTAAGGTATCAATTATTGGGTATGGGGGAGTCGGAAAAACAACACTACTTCATTTAATTTGCGGAAAAGATATTAATTTAGAATACCAGCCCACCATAACTGTTGACATTGCTAATTTTGAAAATGAGGCTTTAAGTCACTTACCAATTATATTTTGGGATTTTGCGGGACAATCTCAGTTTCGCACTCTTTGGAGAAGTTTATTAGAAGGAACACAGATCGCGTTATTAGTATTAGATTCAACATTTGAGAATCTAAATGCCTCAAAACAGATTCTTTATGAGATTTTAGAAAAATATCATAAAGATACTTTAATTATAGGAATAGCAAACAAACAAGATCTCCCTAATCGATTGACTCCTGAATTCTGTGAGAAAATTCTCTCTCAACCTGAACGTTTTTCAAAACCGATAAAGGTTCATGGAATGATAGCCATTAATCCAAATTATCGAGAAAAGATTTTTGCCATATTAAAAGAAGCCATTAATCAAATCTATCCTAAAAAAAAACCTATTAAATGATTTGGTTTTAAATTTATTCTAATTTTTTTAAATCTCTTTATGAGATACATAAATCATAATTAATTAATCTAAAATTTAACGATATAGACAAATTAATAAATATTTTAACTTTTTAATGACTAACATCTATTAATTGAAGACTATTTTACTATATTTTGGTGGATTAATTGATTGAATTTGAAGTCGAAGAATTCCAATTGAATGAGATTGAAAATGGAATTAAATTGCTTAAGTTGCCGGAATTAACCGAACAAGAAATTAAAATTATTGATCCAATTGTTGCCCCTACATCGGGTCTAAGAATCCAAATTTTTGATATAATCGATGAAAATCATTATTATTTATCAAGCAGAAAATTTTTCCTATTTTTAAGAGTAGCTAAGGCTATTAGCGAGAAATTTAAAATAATAAAACAAAACCATAATTTAAAACTATTAATTGTCACCGATGATAGACTAAGCAAAGATATCCTATTACAATATTTTTCACAGATTTTCGCCTATGATGGATATGAGATCTATTATCAAGAAGATGATTTTGGAAAATCTAGAGTCTCTGCCCCTTATGCTGCCGCCTCGGTGGCTTTATATGATGACATTGATCTTGTTATTGTCCTTACGGCAAGTCATAATGATTTATCTTGGAATGGTATAAAATTTTATATTGAGTACCCAATTCCGATGTCAGGTGATCTTTTTAAGCAAATATCTGACCTAGCAATAAATTATAAAGAAATATATCTTAAAACTGATTTTAAGCCAACGCTCACTGATGCGATTCAAAGAAATAATGATTATGTAAAAAATATTTTAGCTGATGTATTAGAAATAAAAAGTTTGAAGAATAGAAATATAATAATCTGGCCTTATTTAGGTGAAGCACGTGGTATCGTAAATTTATTTAAAGACTATGGAGCTAATGTAATTTTAATAAATGAGGTAATAAATCCCCCCAATCCCATCAAAGAAATTAGGGAGGAAAAATTGCAAGAAGTGATGACTCAATCCAACTCAGATATAGCACTATTGCTCGATGCTGATCGAGACAGAATTGCTCTTTATGTAAAACAAGATGGTCAGTATTTCATTTATATCCCAAATGAAATTTATTCTGCAATGCATAACATTTTAGCTAAAGATTTCAATAAAGAAATTATCAATATCCGGACTATACCTACCGATTTAAGAAGTGATGGCACTAGTTTTATGAATATTTTAACTGGTGTTGGGTATAAACATTTAGGAGTGATATTATATTTTCTAATGGGAATAGAAGTTGATCAATCTAAAATTGATACCGCAATTCTTTATATGGAGGGAGAAGAAGACAATAAAGAATTAATAAAACTTCAAAATCCCACTCCGTTAAAGCAAAAGATTATGGATTTAATGGAAAAACAAAATTTAGAGCAAAGTCAATTTATTACTGTGATGTGGGAAGAATCGGGAGGCCATACCATTAATATTTTAAATGTTTCAAAAAATCCAGATACTAAAGAATACCTTTTTGAATCACCATTACCCTTAATAGCTGATAAATATCCAGTACCTGCTTTAGTTTTGATAACAGAGCTTCTATGTAGAGGATATGTCATATCGGAGTCAATTGATTGGTCGATAGTAGGAATTAATCGAACAATTCCGGCAACTGATGAGGAGAAAGTAAAGATTATGAAAAATTTTGAAAGAAATCATAATAAAACTATAGAAATAAAAGATAAACACTATAGTGTACAAGCTTTATCTGATAATAATAATATGATAGATATCTACCAATTAAAAAGTAAAGATTCCACGCTTTACTTTCGCCCTTCGGGTACAGGACCTGAGGTTAGATTTTATATTTTTGGAAAACGAGATACCTATTTAGATGAAATTAAAACTGTTATGGATTATGTAAAAAAAAATTATTAATCATAGTTTTAATTTTTAAACTTTTTCTTTAAACTTATAAACAGTTCAATTTTTGGTTAAATTATTCTAATTGAATGATCCCAGGAATAATAATATAATCGTTTTCTATTCTTAACAATCCTTTTTCTTGTAGTCTTTCTATAGTCCATCTTATTTTATACTCTTCCCAATTAAGACCTTGAATAAAATCTTCGCTTTTCATAGGTTTTTTATTAATAGCAAATTTAAAAAATTCTTTATCGTCATCTTTAAGAGAAATGTCCTTAAATAAGAAAAAATCATAATCCCCTATTATAATTTTTTCATGAATTAGTCGTAATTCCCATAATTGTTCCAACGTCTTTTTTAACATCTCTTCTGGTACATTTTCTAATTCTTGCTCAATGTATTTTTTAATTTTTTCGTACTGAGAAATTCCTCCATTGATCAAAGAAAAATTTTCATGATAATTTAATATTAATTCAGAAACTAAATCTTGCGGATCTGGACCTTCGTTTTCTAGCAATTCTTCAGCTTCTTTAATAGTTGTTGATTCGGTTGGCATAATATTATCTAAAGCATCTATAACATCGGTCATTTCTTCAGTTCTCCTCTTTTTTTCTATTTCTAATCTTTTTTGTGGGGAAGGAAGCTCTTTTACGGAAGGTTTTTCTTTAAATGTGATTTCTTCAAAGACTTCCTCCTTATCTGGCTCAGAGATTTTCTCATCAAAAATATTGATTTGTTTCTCTTTTGCTATTTTTTTTTTAAATTGATGCTCTCTTTCTTTCTTTTTTTCGTATTTTCTCTCTTCTTCTATTTTCTCTTGCTGAGTTTTATTTTCAATTAATGTATTCCATTTGATTCTTTCATTGATCTCACTAAAACTCTTGACTTTTATAACCTCATCTTCTACAGAGATAATTCCTCTATTAATCAATTCAGTTAATATTTTTTTAGCATAATCTTCCTTCCATTCCGTTAATTCCATTAGTTTATGAAGTGTTAAGAGATCTTCATCATAGGCAAAACTTAATAACACTTTTTCTGGGATGGATAACTCTAATTTTTTTTCCTCATCAAACACTATAATTTGAAATTGCGGGTTTATTTCTATAATATCACTTATGAGATTAGTTTCTTTCATTATAGTTAAAATGGGGATGAAATCCTCATCTTTTATGTTTTTTATAGTTGAAAATGCATAATATTTTATACTTTGGATAGGTACAAAAGCAAATTCACTCAATTTGTAATCGTCTATAATATACATAATTTTACGAGACATTTTATCATAAAATATACCGGTTCCCGCATCATGAGCTCTTTCTTTGATTTCATAACTTTCTGCATCAAATGATTCAAGGATTGAAATCGCATCCTTAAGTTCTTTCATATCCATAAATCTTTGTTCATCAGTTTGGGGCATTGCAGACCTAAGTTCTAAATAAAATGAACTATATTCAGCTTTAACTTTTTCAATTAGTTCCCTCTCAGCATCAGTAAATGTATAATCATCCTCATAGAATTTTACTTTTCTTTTAACGATTCTTTCGAGAAAATCTTCAGTTTTAGTAATTAATTCGAAAACTTTAGCCAATTTTTGTCTCAATAAGCTTTTTTTCTCTTCAACTACATATTTATCAATTAAATCTTCCATTTCTTTCTCTTTTTTTGCTCTTCTTTTCTTTAATCTCTCCCTAAGAGAAAAAAAACATAAAGGAGCCAATAGAGAAGTTATGATAATGAACATTGTCCTCTATACCATATTTTACTGTCTTTTTTATTATTTAATTTATAAAATTGATTAATCTTTTTGAATAATACCCGGAATTATAATCTTATTTTTTTCAATTCTCAAAATATTTTTTTCTTGAAGTATTTTCATGGTTTTTAATACTCGTTCCTCATCCCAATTTAATCCTTTAACAAAATCTTCTTTTAACATTAAAGGTTTTCCAACAGCAAATAGGATAAATAATTTCTCATCATCTGTAAGAGAAAGATTACTAAATAAATAAAATTCATAATTTCCGATCATATATGAATCTTGAATCAATTTCAATTCCTTTAACTGGATAAGGATAGATTTTATTAAATCTTCGGGAACTTTTCCCAATTCGATCTCAATAAATTTCTTTAATTTTTCAAACTGAGAGAACCCCCCATTAATTAGAGAAAATTTTTCATGATAACTTAGAATTTTTTCAGGAATCAACTCTTCAATATTAAATGTTTCATCATCTAGTATGCTTCTATCTAAATCTTGCTTATCTATTAATCTTAAGGGCAAAACTTCATCAAGAGCTTCCATAGCTCCAATTAAATCATCTTTATCTTTGATTTCTTGTTTTTGTTTTAGTGTGGCTTTATTTATATCGACTTGTTTTTCTTGCCCCTGTAAATCTAGTTTTTTAACAGTTGGTTTCTTTTTAAATTCTATTAAATTTGCTTCTTCTTCAGGTATACTTTCAATATCTCCTTCAGCTACAATCTCAATATCTTCTACTTCAGCTAATCTTTCTTTTAATTTTTCAGCTCTCTCAATTTGTTGCTTACGCTTTTGCTCTTCTTTTTTTTTATCATCTAGAATTTTATTTTGGACAACAGTTCTCCATTCTCTTCTACTTTCTACATCCCCAAAATTTTCGACTATTATGTTGTTATTTTGGATGGTAATGACTCCTTTTTCTATTAGATTTTCTATTATTTTATTAGCATATTCCTCTTTCCATTCTGTGTGTTCCATTAATTTTTGAACAGAAAGAAATTCATCCTCATAAGCAAATGTAAGAAGTACTTTTTCAGGTAAAGTAAATTCTAATGGTTCATTATTTTTAAAAACAAGAATATGAAAAGTGGGATTAATTTCAATAATATCCTCCAAAAGTTTTGTATCTTTCATAGCGTTTAAGATAGGAAGAATATCTGTATCTTTTATATTCTTAATATTTTTAAAAGCGTAATATTTTATCTCATCTACAGGAATAAAGTCATATTTGTTTAGTTGATTTTCAGTTATAAAAGACAAGAATCGACGAGACATCTTATCATAAAATATACCAACTCCCGCATCAAGTGTTATAGGTTTAGTGTCATATGACAATTCATCAAATGATTCCAGCATTGAAATAGCACTATTTAGTTCTTTCATGTCTTGTTTTCTTTCTTCCTCAGTTCTTGGCAATGCTGACTTGAATTCTGAAATAAATGCATTATACTCCATTTTAGCTTTATCTATGAATTCAACTTCTCCCTCCTTAATCTTGAGTGAAGTCTTCGCTAGTTTTACTTTTTTCTTGACGGT
>SDNV01000124.1 GCA_004524515.1 Promethearchaeota archaeon | reverse complement strand
TTCTTTATTTTCCCAATGAGAGAGCCTCCCTGTTCCCGCAGGTTCTAATGAGGCTAATTTGATATTGGGATCAATTTTTTGGATATCTAATAGCTCTTGATGTATAAATGAACTCACCAGGGTTGATTCAATGATGTCAGATTCTTTAATAATATCAACAATCTTTTGAGCAATGCCTTCTGCTTTGAGCTCACAATTCAAACCGATTTTTCCTTTGGAGATGGCAATCAATTCTCTAAATGTGGGTATTTTCTCGCCTTCTCCGCAATCTAATTCTCTTAATTCTTCAAGTGTCATATCTTTAATCAAGGCATGATATTGTTGACTCGTGGTCCTAAAAATATCCTCATCATGCATGATTACAATTTCACCATCTTTAGATTCATGTACATCAAATTCAATGCAGTCAACGCCTAATTCAATCGCCTTTTGAAATGATTTTAAAGTGTTTTCTGGAGCAACACTATTGGCGCCTCTATGACCAATAATTAATACTTTATTTTTGAGCTTTTCATTCAATTTAAAATCCCCTATTTAAGAAAAATATTTTATTATTTTAAAACAATATATATTTAAATAGAGGTGATAGTATTAGTCATTGTGAATCCAAAATGTCGCAGAAAAAGGAAGAATTTGTTGTTTTTAAAAACAATAGATATGAAGTAATGAATAATATTTTAAATTTAAGCAAACAAGGGATTACTAATATTAATGAAATTGAGGGACTAACTAAATTAACTGGTTTAAAAGGTCTTGATCTTTCTTATAATGCAATCTCTGAAATACAAGATCTTGATTCCTTAATTAATTTAGAAAAATTATGGCTTAATAACAATCAAATAGAAGAAATTAAAGGATTAAGTAATCTTTTACAACTAAAATCTCTTTATCTCGAAAAAAATAAAATTTCTGAAATAAAAGGGCTAGAATATCTTACTAATCTGAAGAATTTATGGCTTAAAGATAATAATATAACCGAAATTAAAGGTCTAGAATCTCTCATTAATTTAGAGGAGTTATGGCTTAAGAAAAATCAAATTACCAAAATTAAAGGTTTAGATACTCTCAAAAATTTAAAATATTTATGCCTTGGAGGCAACAAAATAACAAATATTGACGGTCTACACTTACTTTCTAATTTAGAATGTTTAAATCTTATGTATAATCAAATTAACTCAATTTCAAATATTAATACCCTTAAGAATTTAATAAATTTAGATCTTGGCTGGAATAAAATTAAAACTCTTGAAAATCTTGAAAATCTCAACAATTTAAAATGTATGAATTGTGAATATAATAATATCACTCAAATTTCAAATTTAAGCGACCTCAAAAAGTTAAAATTGATAAATATAGAAGGAAATCCTATAGATATAAGGAAGTTTAATAAAGAACTTAAAAAACTCATAAAGGAAGATTTTAAAAATAAAGAGAAGCTTATTCCCACATCTTAAGAAATAGAGCTTTTGTAAACTATTTGATTCAAATCTTAAATTTTCCCAGAATGGTTAAATCTGTTAAATATTTGTAAATTAACGCTAGTTTTTATAGAATTTAGTTTAACTTAAATAACTATTTGAACATAAATCTCTTTACTTATGTTAAACCTTTAATAATATCCTATAAGTGAAGATATAGTTTGACTTTTATTTAGTAAGATCTTTTTTGATTGGATAATAATATATTGAAAGCAAAAGTTTTTATATTCTAATAGAGAGGACTATATTAATTTTGGATAAATTTATATATGGAATATTATTTTATATAAAGTTGACAAAAAAACAATAATAAAAACAAAAAATAAAAATAATCGGTGATGAGTTATCAGGTTCTGTCCAAATTGCGATAATATCTTAATCCCAAGAAAGAAAAAGCTATATTGTAAAGCCTGTGATGAAGAATTTGAACTCGGTTCAGATGAACAAGATGAGTTTAAAATAATCAAAACTATAAAGCATGATGAAAAAGAAAGTGCTCCCATCATAATCAAAGAGGGTCTTAAAGGCGATAAAATTTCAGGGGAAGATCGCAAAGCATATGAAGAATTCTTTACATCTGGAGAAGAAAGTGGGTATTAAAAAGGTATTTTGTCAAATCTAATTTTTAAAATTACTCCATTCTCGTAATTATCAGATATAATTAAAATTTCAATTAATTTAAAAAACTTACAAATATTTAAATTAATCATAATCTAATTTATTTCGATTAAATTAGGGGAAAAAGTGATTATGGCTGAAAATGAAACTAAAAAGAAAAGATTAAAAGGTTTTGCAGGTATTGTAGCAAAAGAAATAGAACCTTTAAATAGCATTGAGAAATTTAAAGAAGATTTTAAAGACAAAACAATTAAAATTCTATTAAATGCAAAGGACGGAAAGTATGCTGCCTTACTAGTTATTGATCATGGTCGAATCTATGTTGAGGGAATAGAGAATAAACCAAAAGAAAATATAAAGAAAAAAGTGCTGGGTTGGGATGGTCTATTGCAGACGAGTACTCAAACTTTTGTGGACTTATTAGGAGGAGACAATATCACTACAGGCAAAATCGTGGCTAAAATATTGACAGGAAAGATAAAGATTCGCGGCGTTAAAAATGTACTTGTTTTATTAAAATTATTTGAATACGAATAAGTATTATCGCTTTTGTACTGAGATTCTGAAAAATAATTCGAATATTTTTTTCAACATTCTTTATTTTTTACTATTTGAAAAAATTCATATATGAAGAAATTAGTTATTTCAGACTCTTTAACTTAAAAATATTGATTAAATTGAGTAATTCTTTATGTAAGTCTTCATAATTTTTGTCGTTTAATGATTTTAATAGAACATTTAAGTCGCCTTCGGAAATCCCTTCTAGTTTATTCAAAAATTCTCTTAAAATAATGATCTTTTTTGTAGGTTCATTTTGAATTTTTAAGATTAATTCTTCGATGTAATTTTCACCTGAAACTTCTATTGATCCTTCTATAGCAAGGCAAACACTCTCATCTGTTAAATGAATACTCTGAAAAAATTTATTATTTTTTATTATATCTGAGATAATTTCTTTAATTATACGATTTCTTGATAAAATATTTATATTAGAGAGATAGCTTTCAAAATCCGAATTCTTTTTTTCAATGCTTTTAATTTTAGAAAGAAGAGTATCCAAATGTTCTTTTTCCATATAATATTAAAGATTTGTCTGAATTATTAAATATTTTCCATATTTCATAAAATAGTAATTAGTAAAAAAACCATTAAAAAAATATAAAACAAATTGAATTAACTATTTTTTATTTTTTTCTTGCATTATGTAACGAAATACACAATAATTTTTGCCCGTTGCTTGACGTTCTTTTAAGATGAGTGTTATATCGGGATTATATCCCTCCAATATCTTATAATCAACATATTTGCAGTAAATTTTAGCATACTCGCCTAAACCCCATTCTTCTGCGGCATTATAAAAAGTACAATGCCTAATTTTAGCAACAAAATCATTATCATCAACGCTCGCTATGGGTCGAAAATTAGAAGAATCGATATCTGTATAAATAAGCCAATTTTTAAAGGTTAATGGTTTACCTTCTGCTTTTACTCGTTCCGCAATTCTTTTTCCTCTTTCTTTCCCAAAATATTCGATAGCTTCTTTAAGAAGTTGTTCCCCCTCTTCAGCACCTAACTTATCGATAACAAATTTAGCAACACTTGAAAATAATTGGGCTGCTAAACCAAATCCAGGCGTTTGATATTTAATTCCTAATTCTTTCTTTTTATCCAACACATCACTCAGATAATCCATATCAAACCCAAGTTCCTTTTCTCTTTCTAAATCGTTCATATTATTCCCTCAATGATAAAAAAACCTCTTCATTTTTAATTTAGATTTAAATAATAATGTAGTTAAATATTAATTCTAATCAATTATATATTAAAGTTAATTATCATATTCATTTTTTAAAATGTTTGAGAGTTTTACAGAGAAATTAAAAGATTTCCAAAAATTAATAAATTATCGTTTTCAGAACGAAGATTTATTGAGACAAGCATTAACTACTCCAAAATTGGGAAATGAATTAGGGATCTCTCATTATGATGTATTAGAAATAATTGGAGATTCGGTAATTAAATTAATTCTTAGTTTGAAACTATATCATAAAGGAGAGAGAGATCCAGGAGAACTTACCAAGATGAAACAAATTTTAGAGAGTAATAAAACATTCATTATGATTGCTCAAAAAATGGAATTAGATAAATATATACTTACTTCTGGAAAACAGCAGATTATCGGTACTAAAACTATGGCAGATTCCCTTGAAGCTATATGCGGAGCAATTTATTTAGATTCTAACTTAGAGACTGTTGAGGAAAAGATTATTAATATATATTTTCAAGATTGGGATGCGATAATAAAAGAATCCACAATTTTTAATAAAAACAAGTTACTTGAGTTTTTGCAAGGAAAATATAAATTTACTCCTAAAATTGTATGTGATTTTAAAAATTTTGGCTCAGATCATAAACCAAGATGGGTGGCTACTAATCCTAAGATATATAATCAAAGAAATCAACTACTTTTGAAATTACCCTTAGAATTAAAATCTAAATTTTATAAATCTCAAAATCAAGCTGAGGAAGAGCTTTATTTAAAGATACTGAGATATTTGAAAAAGAAAGAGGTCTAGTTAGTATACATGACCAAATTCTATAAAAATAGAATGTTAACGTTTAAAAATCTCCTCTAACTAAGTTTAATAGTTTCAATAAGAATAAAAAAAAGTTTCTCTTAGCAACCTTTTGAAACTTATTAATACAATTTTTAAATTAAATTTGATTTTTACATATTAATCAAGTCATAAGTTATTAGGTTTATTTTTTAGAAAATTTCACAAAACAATTGTCTGATTAAGTATAGTTTGGTTATGTCTGAAATAATAAAAAAAGATCCTTTAATGGAAAAATATGAAGAGGAGACCGGAAAACTCGCTATTTGGAAAGGGGAAATAACAAAAAATTATCGTAAATGGAAACAAAAACAAGAAAAGAAAGTAATTAAAACACAAAAGCTAGAGACCCTAAAAACTTCTAAGGAAACAAGGAAAGAAATGAAGAAGTTGATTAAACAGGATAAAGACGTGGAAAGAGATTATGAACATTTAATCGTAGTTGAAAACCTACACAAAACTTATCTACTAGGGACTACCGCAGTAGCAGCTCTTCGAGGTGTTGATTTAACAATAGATAAGGGAGATTTTATAGATATAATGGGTCCATCAGGCTCTGGAAAAACCACTTTATTAAACTTAATTGGAGGTCTCGATACTCCAACCAGAGGGAAAATATTCCTCGAAGGTCAAAACATCTCAATGCTTACTGATAATGAATTAGCAGATATCAGAAGAGAACGAATTGGTTTTGTGTTTCAATTTTATAATCTTTTACCTCAAATGACCGCTTTAGAAAATGTGATGGTTCCCTTACACTTTTCAGGAAGTTTAAGTCGCCGGGGTAAAAGAAAAAGAGCAATGGATTTATTGAGATTAGTAGGTTTAGATGAAAGAGCTCATCATACTCCCTCAGAGTTGTCTGGTGGAGAACAACAAAGAGTAGCTATAGCTAGAGCTTTTGCAAATGATCCCGCAATTTGTGTATTAGATGAACCAACAGGGGATTTAGATAGCAAGACGGGTATTTTGATTTTAAATCTTTTAAGAGATTTGAATAGAAAAGGTGCTACTTTTGTAGCAGTATCTCATGATGCTGCAGTTTCTGAATTTGCAACGAGAGTGTTTCATATGAGAGATGGAAAGCTAACCCATGAGGGAAAAGTAGGGGGGTTAAAAGAAACAGAAATGATGGAATTGAAAAGAAGACAAGAGGCAGAAATGAATAAAGAAAAATGTAAAAATAAAATTTTTCAATTTCTTTTTGCGAATCAGGGTAAAACAGAGATAAAAGTACAAGATATAAAGAACAGCGTCCCAGAAAGTATAGTTATAAATTTACCGATTCATTTTATTGATGTTTTACATGAAATTATTGAAGAAAATGGAATAAAAGGAAAGATTGAGGGAGAAATTTTAATTTTAAAATAAATTCTAAAATCAACCTAATAAAAAAAATTAATTAAGACATTTCAGCTAAATGAGAAATATAATATTAATTTTTAAGTATGCTTTTAAGGATCTTTCTCAACAAAAAATCAGAACAGTATTAGGACTTATTGGAGTTATGATTTCCGTCGGACTTCTTGCGATTGTTCTATTTTTAGCTGATTCGATCTCCGTATCATTTGTCGATTATTTAAGTGCTGATGCTGGCAGTCAGGATATGGTGATATCCATTCGACATTATAAAGATGAGCCAGAAAATCGGTCTACCTATTTTGAATATGATCATATAATCGATCAAATTGAGGATATTTCAGATGATATTGAAGATTTTATCCCTAGAATGGAAGTAGATGGTAAAGTGAATATTTCGGGTACTAGTAGAGAAGAGAGTGCATTAATTTCGGGAATAGATTTTTCTTTAGAAGAAGATTTAGAGTTCGGTTATTTTTTAGAACCAGAATCTACTCAAGAAAGGATAGATCTGGATGAATTAGACTTATATCACTGTGCCATATATTATGGTTTTAATGATAAAATTGAATATGAGGAAGATGATAAGCTCATATTAAATGTAAGTATGACTCATGGGGATAAAAAAATAGAAAAAACAGTTACTTTTACAATTGAAGAGATATTTGACTACGAACGTAAATGGCCGAATGATTATCGCTTAGAAAATTTGATTGTTGTGGATATTAAAACGCTTTACGATATTTTTAAAGATGTGGATAATTTTAATGGTATGTGCAGCAAATTGATTTTAACTTTCAAGAATCAGGGTGAATTATATGATATTAGGGATGTGGAAGGGTCTCAGAGAAGAGTGAAAAAAATTGCAGGTGAAATTCAAGATGAATTAGGTCTAAATGAATATACTATAGAATTACCTAAATTAAAATTATTAGGACAAGCTGAATTTTTGAGTATGGCAATCACAGTAATTTTTGTTTTTGTCTCCATCGTTGCTATGCTAATAGCCGGAATATTAATTAATGGTATATTGAAAACCTCGGTGGAGGAGAGAATTAGAGAGTTTGGAATCTTTAGAACTCTTGGTGCATATAAGAATTATAATTTGGCAATTGTTTTAGTTCAAGGTTTTTTATTATGCAATTTTGGAGCGCTTCTAGGTGTCATTACAGCTTTTTTTGAAACTCAATATCTTATTATTCCCTTTGCAAATGAATATTTACTCTCGGGAATGAGGTTTGGAGAAGATTTTGCTTTCTATTTTACGTGGATTTCAATTATAATAGCGTATGCTATGGGAGTTTCAGTAGGATTAATTGTTAGCTTAGCACCAGCTCTTAAAGTTAAACGACTTCAACTCATTGAATCCATCCATCCATATCGTCATGAAGATACGTTATATCATCTTCAAAAAAAATCATCTGTGAATTATAAATTAATATTAGCGGGTCTTGTCTTAGCCTTAAACGGGGGGTTTGTCATGTTTGTCATTCCAAGGCTCATTGTCTCAATGAATATAACATTAATGGCTACCACATTTATAGTTCTCCTCCTCATATTTTCTATAGGCCTAACATTAGCGGGGTTAGGTTTGATGC
>SDNV01000123.1 GCA_004524515.1 Promethearchaeota archaeon | reverse complement strand
GAAGCTAATGCAATTAAACTTATAGATCAAGCTGAAACGCTTGCAGACGGTGGAAAGGGATAAGAAGCAATTAAATTATATGAACAAGCAGCTCAAATCTATCTTGATTTGGGGAGTTATCTTAAATTAGATGAATTGTTTATTCGCATCACCATGATTATCTCGCAGTTTAAAAATAACATACAGGCTGTATATCGACTAAAATCAATTATCCGTAAAACAGAAGAATTAAAATTATATGAGATTTCAGCAAAATTGTTGGTACAATTGGGTAATATTTCATATAGAATGAATGACTGGGAAACTGCTGGAGAAAGTTGGAACAGAGCATCAGAATATTTTTATGAAACAGATCCAGAAGAGTATTTGAATTTATCTTCAATTTTATTGTTAAAAGCGGGGCAATCATACGAAAGGGCTCCGCAAACTAAAGATCTTGGAAAAGAATTGATTTTAAAATCGGTTATGAAGATTAATAAATTCCACGAACTTTATGGACAAGAAGAAAAACGAGCTCATCAACTAATAAGTACTGAGCAATTTAAAGCGGCTGCAGAAAAATTCCTCGAAATATCTTCATATTTTAGAAAATCTCTTGATAGTATAGATGAAATATTGAGTGATGTTGATTCTAAAGACACGATTCTCAATGCTAAGGCAAGATTTATTCATTTTGTAGCAGAATACCAAACTGTATCGGCAATATGTTTAGTTGCTTTAGGAGATAAAAATGAAGAAAAGAAAATTGCAGAACTCGGACAAAATTCTATTGAACTCTTCCAAGAATCAATTTCATTAATGAAGGAGTATCTCTCTCCAAAAAAACCAGATTTTGACAGGGAAGTTATCTTGAGAATAACTTTTGATACAATGTTGCTCGCGATTGTAAAACGTATAATGAATTTCGAAGAAACAGCGTGTAATGAGTATCTTTTAGAGGACATTGAAGATAATAAAGCATTGATCAAGGCTCTAAAAAATAGTCCTTATTTTAAGATCACCAAAAAAATTGAAAAAATGGGATTAAGAGACAGTCTTAATGCTCTTTTAAAAGTCAATCTTGGTCATTTTGAAAAAATCAAGAATACTTTGGTTTCACATTTTATGTAAAACAGAAGAATTGAGATTTTATTAATACTTTTTTTTATTCCCTGGATTTAATTACCAGAACCAACTGTTATTTGGAGTTAAAATTATTAAAAGCTAATGATTAAGTTATTATATTTTAATTTACTTATCTTTCGAACCCCGTGTTGTCCCGAGCAATAGTCACATTCAATTAGTCCTGCCTTTTTTAATTTTTTTATTTGGGCAGAGATATTAGCTTCTGTCATATCTAACTGAGCGGCAATATTTGAAACATCTAACCCTTCTTCACATTGTTGTATGTAATGCAGGATTTTTCGACGTGTTGTTGATGATAATGCTTTCATTATCAATTCAATTTTATCATCTGAATCAACAATTAAAGATCTTCCATTAGACTCTTCCAATTTTAACGCTATAACATCTTGGATTTCTGTTTCTTCGGAGAAATTTGTCTCTGTCAATTCCATATACGATATTCAACCCTTAATAATAAGAACATTAACGGTATCTCAATAAATTATAAAAAAAAGAAGATTATTAAATCTAATCACTGATTCGTTTGTAATCCATTTATTAGATTGCATATATTTAATTACATTTGACATAACAAATTCCTAGAAACTTAAAATATATTACAATTTATGTCCTAATAATATCTTATGCTAGACTAAATAAATCTCTTATAAAACCGCTTATTTCGGTTGGAACGTTAATCTTTCTAATATAAGATGAGACGATCTATACAATATTTAGTTAAAAGGTTATTTATTTAATATATAAGGTAATAAAGCTAAAATAAAAATTTGTGATTGTATTGAAAATTCAGTTGATAAATTTAGAATCCAATTAATTAAGTTTTAATGTAAGAATCTAAAGCTAGAAATATGCCTATATCTTTATTAAAATTAATTATTTAATAGTCAATATTTTAACAGTATTAAGATAATTTTATGGGAAAAAAATTCCATTCAAATCTCTTTCAAATGCAATTATTTAATTACTTTTGATATATATCATTACTATAGACTACAATTTAATACAAGATTTACCTTCCTAAATTGAGGTGCTAACTAAAATTGAGTAATAATCTAAAACCAGAAACTAGTGTTATAACAATAAGGATTGATAAAGAGTTAGATGAAAATATTAATAAGCTAAAGCATCGCTTAGGATTATCTAAAGCGGAATTAATACGAAACTATCTTGAACTATCAAAGTATTTAATAAAAGAGAAAAATTCAGTAAAATCCTTCAGTAATAGAGAATTTATAATAATAAAACGGAGTTTCTTGCGAAAAATTTTTGAGAGTTTGGAGGAAAAATATCAAATTTTATTAGGGGATAAATTAGCGCGATTTGTTAACGATATCTCAAGAATTACCGGTAAAAGTGATGACTTAAATTATAAGTTAGATATATGCGATAATTTAGGATTCTTCCAAAAATTCATTGATGAAGAAAATTACGTATTAGTCTCAAAAAAATTTGGACCTAAGAAATTTGTTGAATCATTTCTTTTTCGTTTTTTCAAAGAAGAAGAAATGAATCCCAATTACATTGAAGAAAAATTAGATAATAATAAAAGTCTAAATTCAAAATATATGAAAGATTTCACGGAAGTTAACCGTTCAGAGTCTCATTATACCTATGAGTTCATGCAATTGGAAGAAGAATGATCATCCTTTATCAATAATTTCCTTTAAACCCAAGATTGGAATAATCATTTTATTGGGTCTAAAAAGCAACTCATATTCAAGTTCGTGAAGTGCTCGTTCAATTGAATAATAATTAATCAATGTAAAATGAAGTTTTAAATTCTTATTAAAAATTTTTACCATCATTTTCTCTTCCCATGAATTTAATAAGTTCAATACAGCCTCTAGTAATCCCTGATTCTTTGTGATTTTAGCAGATTTTCTAAAGAATGTTGTAAACAGGACCTCTTCAGGCACTTCAAATCTGTCTTTCTTGATAATTTTCTTCTCGATATAATTTAAAAGGGTCTGAAACTTAATATAACTTAGAGATCTCAAGAAAGAACCAAGATCTTTTTCAATCGGATATCTACTCTTTTTTTCTTTTAGCGTTAATTGTGGGTCTCCTTCAAAATCAATAAAATAGAAATTATATTTCCCATTTTCTCGATTATATAAAATTTGTTGCATGTGGAGGTCTTGATGTACGGGTTGAATGGTGATCTGTTCGAAATCAAATTCAGTCTTAAGTTTTTGGATGATATCTTTAATATCAAGCAAGATCGATCCTATTTTTGGGGAGTTATAAAAGGTTTTATCTGTGTTTCTCCCGATTTTATTTTGAATATCATTTACCATTTTTTCTAATTTTGCAGAATAATTATCAAGATATTCCTTGCTATTTACCCTTTCTTTAAAGTAATGATCGTCTCCCTCTAATCTCAATGCTTTGTGAAGATTTTTAATTTCTAATCCAATTTCTGCTGATACTTTCAAGCTTTCGACGCAATAATATTTAATCGTATTATTTTTCTCTTCTTTATCGCGGAAATAGGTATAATCATCGTTGATGTTTTTAAATACGTCGTTTATCATTTCATATACTTCTCTCCAATAAATATCTCCAAGATTACCACTATTTTTGACATTCTCGATTATTCCGACTGATTCTATCCCCAAAATTTTTACCATCCCATAGATTTTGGGGGAATTTGGAAATTTGTTTTTTACTAAAACAAATAATGTACGTGGTTCAATTCTCTCTGAAAATTCTTTATAAGATTTCAATACGTATGAACTTTCAATTTCAGTTTTGTCTTTTTTGTAGAGGTTGAGTAAAAATAATACATTAGTGGTATTACCTCCTCCAATTTTTTCAAGAGAGAGATCATATTTGTCCGGATATAAACCAGCTTCTATAAGATTCCGAGCTTTTACAAGATATTGGTCATCTTCAAATTGCTCATCATATAAAGAGAGTTCTAACTTCATTGATGGAAACATTTCAGATATCTTCTTGTCAAATAAGAGTTTTTTCCAAAATAGCACGCAATATTCTGCTTCTACTAAATTAAGAGGGAGTACTTGATCTTGAATGTTCTCTACCATTTCTAACGCAATTATTTTACTAAATGAACTTTCCGTAAGAGCCGTGATTACTTCTCTTTTTCTTTCTTTAGGCTCTAAAATCTCTTGTAGTTTATCATATCTGATTAATGGTAAGAAATATTCTTTGGAATAATCTTCGATGTTAATTTCAATCACGTTTAAGTATATTTGAGTTGAAATCTTTTGAAAATATTTAATTTTAACCTTGAAAGCTAAATTAGATAACGTTGATTTATCCCCAAACCATCGTTTAGAGAGTAACCACGCTTTAAACTCATTCGAATTAAATACTTGCTGCATTAAATTTTTATCTATAAATTCAGACATGATACACCATTAGTATTCTTGAAAGTATTTCTAATAAAGAAAGTCTCGATCTCTTTAAAATTTACTTTATCCTATGGAAAAAGTTCAATAATCAACACGTAATGCATCTATTTTTAACTTAATTGAAGGATCCAACTGATTTACATTAAACCTACTTTCTCCAGATTTAACAAAATCATAAATTGTCTCATTTAGAAGGCCAAATGTTTCTGAAATGTTAATATTTTTTTTAGCTGAAGTTTCAATATATGCTACTAACCTCTCTTGATTGGCAAATTGAAGTGCTTCTTGATATATTACTTTTCGCTTTAAATCGATTTTATTTCCTATAAGAAATATTGGAATTCCATCTACATGTTCTCTGATTCTTAAAATCCAATCCTTTATTTCTTCAAAACTTTGTCTATTGCTGACATCGAAGAAAACTAAGGCCCCTAAAGCCCCTCTAAAAAAAACGGAATAAAGATGATAGAATTTTTCTTGTGGAGAACAATTCCAGCAACAATAAGTGACTTTTTCCCCATTATCTCGAGTCTCGTCTCTAACATATATGTCTACTCCAATTACTTCGCGAAATTTTTGACTGAAATTATTTGAATATTTGGAGCAAAAAGAATATTTCCCAGAATTAGCCGCTCCAACAATTATAACCTTTAATTTGAAAGAACTTTTGATTTTGACTAAGGTGCTTAAACTCATTACCTTTCAAATCCCGAGTACAAACCTTATGTTTAATTAGTTTTGGTCCTTTTTATATCTTTTACTAGTGAGAGCGAAAAGTTGGAATTATCTTAGTTGATTTTTTAAAGATTTGAATCTTATTCAAACCTAATGACCGAAAAAATAATCAATTTACCTATTGTTTTTCACTTTCATCAACCCGTTGATAACTATCCATGGGTGTTCGAAGATGTTTATGAAAAATCTTATGAACCCTTAATTAAGAGCATATTTCAATTTCCTGATTTAAAGGTTACCTTACATTTCTCAGGAAACTTATTAGAATGGTTTATAGATAATAAACCAGAATTTATTTCATTAATTAAAAAAATGGCTAAAAGAGGGCAGATTGAAATAATCGGGGGAGGATTTTATGAACCAATTTACTCAATAATCCCCGTGAGAGATTCAATTGCCCAAATGAGAAAACTTTCTGATTTAATTAAAAAGGAATTCGGTTTAGAAGTTAAAGGAGTATGGCTTTCTGAAAGGGTGTGGGAACCAAATTATCCCTCTTTTTTATGTGAAGTAGGATATAAGTATGTCATAGTCGATGATAATCATTTCCGTGCTACAGGAATCTCTCAAGAAGATACTTTATATTCCTATATCACGGAAGATGAAGGAAAAAGTCTACGTGTTTTTCCCATCAACGAACCACTTAGATATCTTACACCATGGAAACCAACTACTTTTTCTATCGACTACTTAAAGAGTGTCGCGGATGAAAAAGGAGATAGAATAGCACTTTTAATTTCTGACGCTGAAAAGATGGGTGTGTGGGGCACCACACATCAAATTTGTTATGTTGATGGTGAAGGCCATCAAGAAGGTGATGATGGAAAAGCATTTATTCCCACATTTTTCAAACACGTAGTTATGACTGATTGGATCAATTCCATAACCCTATCAGAATGCGTAAATAAATTTACAGCAAAGGGCTTAGTTTATCTGCCAACTTCAAGTTATGACAAAATGGAAGAATGGGTACTATTAACCCCTATAAGAAAGAAATTTGCTGCTTTACGAAAAAAATGGAAGGATGATCCGAATAAGCAAGATGAATACATGTTTTTAAAGGGAGGTTTTTGGCGTTATTTTCTCGTTAAATATCCTGAATCGAATAATATGCATAAAAAAATGCTGTATGTTAGGGAAAAGTTAATCTCGTTAGAAAACACGCTTTATAAAAATTCAAAATTCACAAAATATGAGGGAGAAATAGCCAAAATTTGGGATGAGATCTATAAAGCCCAATGCAATGATTGTTATTGGCACGGGTTATTTGGAGGAGTCTACCTTCAATTCTTAAGGTTCTCTGTTTATAACCATTTGATCAATGCTGAAAATTTGATCAATTCAATTAATCAAAAAGTTCACTCCTTACCCAACAAGTATATCTCGATTATTCCATTGGATTTTAATAAAGATAGTAAGGAGGATATAATAATTGAATCTGAATTGTTAAATATTTATTTAAATCCAAGTGATGGAGGGACAATATTTGAAATTGATTACAAACCAAAATCATATAACATTTTAAATACCTTGACTCGTTGGCCAGAGGCTTACCATGACGATTTTGAAGCAGAATCAGAAAAAATAATGACTGATCGATATAGGAGAAGCATGCTAAGAGCTCGAGTCTTCAGAGATGTTAACCTAAATGAATTACATAGCGATAAATATGAAGAACATGCTAATCTAATTGATGGAGAATATGAAATTATAAAAAATGAAAAATCTGGTTTATCAGCCGTTATAGAAATGAGTTTTAATGGATTGATTAGGGAACCTGATTCAAATGAACACTATCCAATAGAAATTGATAAAAAAATCAAAGTAATGAATAATGAAATCGAGATTATCTTAAAAGGGAGATTTAGGGAAATTCCAAATAGAGAAACCGTATTAAAAAGAATTTTAGAGGAATTATTTTTAGGAATTGACTTTCCGTTCTTTTTTAATGGAGATCCAAATAACTTTAGGTGGGAGAGTCATCAAGTATTAGATACACGAGAGCCTAAAAATTCTTTATTAGATGCCTTTGAATATTCTGGTACTCATTTCAAAGCATTTGATGGAGATTATGGTTTATCTCTAGAGTTTCAAATAGAAAATGAATTAAAAGAAGACTCAAATTCGGTTAAAATATTTAAGTTTCCCATAATTGCTTATGCATTTACCGATGAAGGATACCAAGAGATTTATCAAGGGGTTAATATGCTTTTACGATTCAAATTGAAAAAAGAATTTGAATATAGAGTTATTCTGAAAATCGTTTAATAATGGAGGAACTCACTACTTTTTTGTCACGTTGCATCAAAATATCGTCGGATTTAAGTAATTTTAAATATAACTACAACACAATTACAATTAATTAATTTTTTCTAACAGATTTGGATAATATGGTACACATGGATAATGGACGACAAAATGGCTATTTTTATAATAACATATCTGTTAAAGAT
>SDNV01000001.1 GCA_004524515.1 Promethearchaeota archaeon | reverse complement strand
TAATTTATCAGGGGGTATGAAAAGGCGTTTATCATTAGCATGTACTCTAATTCATGAACCAAGGCTTTTGATATTAGATGAACCAACTGTGGGTGTTGATCCTAATTTACGCTTAAATTTCTGGGATTATTTTAGTGATCTCAATGATGAAGGGGTAACAATTCTTACTACCACCCACATTATGGACGAGGCTGAAAAAAGCAAAAGGATCGGATTTATGAGATCCGGTAAACTAATCGCTGAAGGAACATTTCATGATTTAAAGAAAAGAGTTCCCGGCAACCGTAAATTGATTATTGAAACTCGGGAAGAAAATACCCAAAAGAGTGCAATGAGTATTCATGAACAATATCAGTTGAAAACCTCTTTTTATAAGTTCAAGCTGGAAGTTCTTTATGATGATGATTCGATTATAGATGATGTACTTTCATTAGTGAGAAAACAAAATAAGATAACTTCCATCCAAACTGTAGAGCCAAGTTTAGAGGATACTTTTATTTTTTTTTCAGAAGAAAATACCAAGGAGGTTATGTCAAAATAAAGCTTTCTAATATTAAAGCAATAACATTTAAGAATCTCAACCAAATAAAGAGGGATCCCAGAATGATAGCTTTATCTGTCATTGCTCCGATAATCATTACTGCGTTATTTGGCTCTGTTTTCGGGGGGGATTTAACCCATCTTGAAGTATATATAGTGGTGGACGATGATAATTTTACTAATATCTTCTCCGATGAAATTGTTGAGAAAATGGAGGAATATCAAAAAATTCAATTTAACACGAGTGAATCCGATATTAATTCAGCTAAAGACGCAGTAAATAACAATTATACGCAAGCAGCTCTTATTTTTCCGGAAAGATTTACAGAAGCAACTTTACTTGGTAAGGGGAGTGAGGTTGAACTTTATGTGAGTAATTTAAATCTTAATACTTCAAATTACATAGTCAGCTCTTTTCAATCTAGCCTTTCCCATGTTATGACAAAATATTTTGGTGATATACAAGTCGATGTTATTATAAATTATACATATCAAGGAACATTAGATCCACTTCCAGAGCAAATAAACGTTTCTTTAATTAATCTGGATGTAGGATGGTCCATGTTAAATGATAAATTATCGGATGAGGTTTGTGATATCTTAGAGGATGATGAAACCATTGATATAATTAAAGTTAGGTCCGTGAAAAAATATGAGGATGAGGTTAAGAGAGGTGAGGTGCGAGGAATTATATGTTTTCCCGAAGAGTTTACGTATGATGCATTAATAAACAAAGAAATTAAGGTTAAGGTCAGATTAGATGGTGCAGAGCCCCAAGCTTGTAATGCAATTATGGGAGCGCTGAGTTCCGCATTATCAGATACTTTTGAAGATACGTTTGATAAATCTGCATTTGAAATTGATGAGTATTATTATAATAATATTGAAGAAACAGACGAACCGGTAGAATCAATTACATATTTTACTCCGGCGATTATTGGTTTCATTGCGTTCTTTTTTGGATTTATTTTGACAATGCTCGCTTTTATTAGAGAAAGAAAAGAGGGAACTATGGAGCGGATATTAACATCTCCCCTTAAACGCTCTGAAGTAATTATTGGTTACATCTTATCTTTTAGCATCTTATCTGTAATACAATCTACAGTCACTATTATTGTAGCCATACTTTTATTCAATGCTCAAATAGAATTCTCAGCATTAATCCTCTTACAGGCATATTTGGTAATATACTTGCTCCTATTATCTGCCCTTGGACTTGGAATTTTTCTTTCTACTTTAGCTAAAACTGAATTTCAGATCATTCAATTTATACCTTTAGTCATCTTACCCTTTATGCTTTTATCAGGGGTTTGGGCTCCGGTAGAAAGTTTGCCAGAGCCATTAAGAGTGGTCTCATCTTTCATACCCTTGACATATGCTAATAATATAATGAGAGATCTTTTTCTTCGCGGAGAGAATATTATCGGATTAATTATACCAATAAGCATTTTAGCGGGGTTCGCCTGCTTGATGGTGTTTTTGGGGATTATTAAATTAAATAAGACGCTTCAATAAATTTCTTGGTAATATTCTTATTTTTTTTCCATAAATTTACCTTTTGGGATTGGATTATTAAAAGATAAAAGCTATTATTAGCTTTCAAGCAAATAATTAATATTTTTATCATCCAATTTGAATAATGTGAAAAAAAGACTGTCTATTATGGTTTGGATTTTATTATTTTCAAAGTTTTTGATGGCAGATAAGATATTTAATAACAGCTCTCTATTTTGAGCATTTAAAAAAAAGTCTAGATTGATTATTCTTTGCTTATAATCGTCCAATTTTAGTGGAATTTTTGATTGGTTAAATTTAATCAAATACTCTGAGAGTATTTTAATCAATAGAACAATTGAATTATCATTCTTCGAATGAAATTTTTCTAAATTGGGGACTGGCAATCCAAATTCAAGTTTGGTTTTGCTTCGTTTTATTGAGATATTCTTAGCTTTAAATAAAAATTTTACAAGTTTAGAATTAAAGTATGCTAAAAGAAATAGATAATCAATATTTTGTGAAGAATTTTTAGGCCAGAGAAAATAGGTATCTGAGGTCGCATAGTAAGAATCCTCAGAATATCCGAAAATATTTTCTTTGGAGATGTATTTAATAAATATTTTTTTTTCAGAATCATACCATGATTCGAGGTCGATTAATTCTTCACGACCTAATTCTTCAATTCTTCGAATGAAAGCACCTCTTCTTGGAAAATAGAGGTCATTAGGATTCTCTTTCGCATTTATTAGGATATTTCTTAATTCTTTTTCATTTTGTTTAAAATAGGCGGTTAAATTCGGATATTCTTTTTCTAGTAATTGATTTCTCTTCTCTAATTTTTGATTGTTGAATTTCTTTTTATTAAAATATATAACATATCCAGTATAATCATCAATTTCATACCCATAGGGCAAGATTGACTTACTTTTGTAAAGTTTCTTTAATCGTTCAATCTCTTTTTTACTAAGTTTATGAAATTGGTTATTCACTTTTAGGTAAAATTCATCATCATTTTCGATTTTAAGGTTATCTCCCTCATTTAGGATAAAGATTTCATCTTTTATTAAGATTAAACCATTACGGATAATAAAATGGTCCTTTAGATATGTTACTTTTTCATTTATGGAACAAAAATCCTCGATCTGATCTACCACTCTTCTAATAGTCTTCGGATACAGTAAACTCCAGCTTCCCTCTCTTTCTAAATCTTTATTAGTTAAGGCAGAAAAATATCTTTTCAGGTAACGCGAATTTTTTCCTCGAATCAAATCCTTAAAAATTAATTCATTATAAATTACTGAGGATTGTTCGGGTTCTTTTTTTTTTTGAACTTCAATAATCTCAATTTTCATATCCACTCTATTTAGTTTCTCTTGATCATTCTTTTTTTGTAAGATGAAAATACAGTTATGTTGGCCAGTTGCGCCCTTAAAAAGCTTTAAATTTGATAAATCAATGTATTGGAGTAAAAAGCATTCCCTTAAGATATGGGGCTTCAACAGCTTAATTCCAGTTTTTTTTGACTTAGTGATCCAGTAATTTGTTGTGATAAACGAGAGAATTCCCCCAGGATTTAATTTTAAAATGCCGATATGAATGAAAAAATAAAATAAATCCATATTCCCTACAAAATAGTCCGCACATATGGGATATTTGCTCACATATTCTTGAAAAAGTTCGGCGTTATAATTTTGACCTAAATAAGGGGGATTTCCGATGATTAAATCGAATTTTTCATTAATATCAGAACTTAATACATTCTCAAATCTAAAATTTACAGTAGGATATTTTTTTGAGAGGAAATCCTTTAAATTTTCATCGATTTCGTAAGCGGTGATGTCTTTAAAATTATGATGAATTAGATACTTTAAAAATACACCTTTTCCCGCTGAAGGCTCTAATATCCTTATTTCATTTTTAGCCTTACCGGAATTATTAAAAAATTTTAAACTGTTCTGAATCATGAATTCAGCAACATAATTAGGAGTAAAAACCTGACCGATAGAATGCAGGTTGCTAGGCTTTATTTTTTTTGAAACCATCTGATAATAATATGATTTTTAATATCTATATAGGTGATGGTTTTACGGCTTATCATTCTACAATTAAAAATTAGGGATTAAATAGGGATATATATAGGTTCTATCCTTTCTTTGGAATTAGTAATATGATATTAAAAGAAACAATAAAAAGGATGATTTCGAATTAAACATTTGATATTAGAGATGAATCTAGGATTCTAATGAGAATGATGATGTTCCATTTTTAGGTTGACCGGTCTTAAAGAGCCAATTGCCCATCCTGTAACTTCATTAAGAGAGGGATGGATCACCATTGATTGGTAGATAGGCATGAATGACCCTGCTTCGGGACAAGCACGTTCTAATTTAGAGATAGATCCTTCTTCAGCTTTTTCAGGTATGGTACATGTGAATCCGGCATTCATTAAATAGACAAAGGGTTGAACTAAAACAGCCGCATTGGGACCGACAACATGAGCACCTAAAATTTTATAAAACTTATCCACTACTAATTTTACAAATCCATCATCCTCATCTCCTGTTTCATAGCCCATAGCAAATCCTTTAGCTACAGTAGAGTAATTCTTTATAGCGACATAAATTTCATTACCTTTTTCAATTGCTTCCGCTTCTGTTATTCCCACGTGTCCTACTTGGGGGTATGAAAAAATTGCCCATGGCACAGAGGAATAATCTACCTGCATTTTCTGTTCTCCAAAAATATTATTAGTGCAAATTTCCGCCTCATAATTTGCTTTATGACGAAATTGATAGAGCCCATTGGCATCCCCAATGCACCAAATATTTTTTTTTGAAGTTTCTAGATATTTATTGGTTTTAATCCAGCCCCGCTCATTGGTTTCTACTCCAGTTTTCTCTACTTTTAATATATCAGCATTTGATTTTCTACCCGCAGCCACTAAAATTTCCTCAGCAATTATTTCTTTTTCTTCTCCGGTATTTACATGCTTAACGGTTAATTTTTTCATTTTTTTCTTTTTCTCTACTTTAACTGCTTTATAATTGATTAACACATTCATATATTTTCTAAAATTCTTTTCAAGGAATTCACTTATTTCAGGTTCTTCTGTAGCTACTAATCGCGGTAACATCTCGATAATAGTAACTTCAGTTCCCATAGCAGAAAAGATATGAGCAAATTCTGCCGCAATAACCCCTCCTCCAATAATAATTAAACTTTTCCAAGGTTTTTCGGGAAATTTATCTAGAAAAAAGTTCTCATTGCTAATATATTCAATATCTTTAATACCATCAATGGGAGGTAGAAAAGATCGAGCTCCGGAAGCAATTACAAACCGCTCCCCTTTAAAACTTCCGAGATTTTTCTTGCCATCCTTGGAATTTACGGTCATCTCATATTCACCCGTAAATTCACCCACTCCCCGATATAGATTGAGATTTGGAACATCTGATAATCCTTCTTCCATATTTTTGTTTTCATCAATTTGACTCCACATACGTTTGGCAATTAAACTCCAATCGATTTTGTCGACATTAAAATGCACACCTACTTTTTTCGCATGTTGAGCTTCTCGAATCAAATCTGCGGGATGTACTAACACTTTTGAGGGAATGCACCCTCGATTCAGACAAGTTCCTCCCAATTTTGTATCCTCTACTAGAGCACACTTGAGACCAATATTAAGTCCCGTATTTAAAATATTAAGTCCTGCGCCACTTCCGATAACGACTAAATCATATGATTCCATACATTCAATTTTATTGATATCATTTTTAAAGTTTATAGTAATTTTTTAAAAGGATATCAGTTAAAGTAAAAAAAGATAAACAAAAATAAACTTTGGAATGAGAAAATGTGTCTAAATAGCCTCAGGAATCAATAAAATAAAATTACTTCCTTTCAAATAAACTTTTTTTATTTTATTCTCAACCCATATCTTTCCGTTATAACTTTCTACAATGGCTTTTACCAGAGATAAGCCTAATCCCATTCCTTTCTGAGAATTAAAATAATTTTTACTGTTCTGAAATATTAGCTTCTTCTTCTTATCTGGAATGCCAATCCCATTGTCGAGAAATTCAATTTTAATATAGTTCAAGCCATCGGCAGAATCTTTACTTATTTTTATTATAATTTCGACAATGGGATTTTGATTGTGTATCACAGCATTGATTAAAATATTTTCAAACACATCAATTAAAAATTCATCGGCATTTATAATGTGATTTTGATCTGAAATCTCCACCTTAAATTTAATTTGATGGGTCTGAAATCGATTTAGAATATATTCAATTGCCTGTTTTAAAACTTCATGTACATCTTGCTTTTTTAATTTTAGTTCTACTTTCTCAAACAATGATATTTTTCTGATAGTAGCAACCAGATTTTTTCCTCTAATAACCTGTTCCCTAATAATTTCATTTAATTCATTAATTTTATCCGATTTGGCAGGATCCTTGGAATAATTCGTAATAAGTTCATTTGATGAATTAATGTTTTGAAGTATATTGTTAATATCATGAGCAAGTAAATCCTAATAGAAACTAATTCGATGATACGCTTCACGATACTTTTCTTCTGGTTTTGCTTGTTTTTCTTCCGAATTTATCAATGTAATCTCATCAGGTCGATTATTACGCTTTTTACTATTTTGTATATTCAACTTTATGCTTATTTAAATAATATTTTATTTATACTTTCACTTTTAAGTAAAAAAACTTTTTGGTTTAAGATACATAAATTACGTCGATAATTCTTCTGTTTTTTACTTTATTCACGATGATAGATAACATAATTCCTATTTTAATGACTAAAATTATTCATTTTACAAAAAAATAAGATATATATCCTATATATTTAAGTTCTTATTAGCTCATGAATTAGTAAAATTAAAGCTGATCAACATTCTAGAAATATAACAATAAAAATTCAATTCTTAAGTATCTGATTTGAATAAGAAATAAAATAGAGAATAACTAAAAAATAGTTATTCTCCTTTATTTAACCTTTAATTACTTCCACTAATTTTGGGAAAATTCTAGGATAATGCACAGCCATGCAATGGATTCCTGCTAAAAGTTTCTTAGCTTTTAGCTCAGTGACAAAAGGCTTAAAGAATTCATAATTTGCTTGATCATATGCTTCTTTTTGAGCCTTTTTATCAGTTACATCTGTCTTTATACCTTTCCATTTCGCAAGAATATCTTTTGGAACATCAACGCCGGGAACAAACATATCGAAACCTTTCGCTATCGCATAACTTTTCATAGGAAATAATCCAAGTAAGACCGGGACTTTGTATTTATTAATTTCTCTTAAAAATTCAATTGTTCTGTCTAAGTCATAAACAACCTGAGTTTGTATAAATTCTGCTCCTGCCACTGCTTTTCTCCCGATTTTTAAAACTTCTGCTTCCATAGGATCTGAATTTGGATTTGCCGCGGCACCCACATGTAATTTAGGAGGATGCTCTATTTCCTTACCATTAATCGCTCCGGTATCCACCATCTCTCTTACTAGTTTAACTAGCGTGGCGGAGTCTAAGTCAAAAACAGGTTTGCTTTCGGGCATATCCCCCATATTAGGATGATCTCCGGTTAATGAGAGTACATTATGAATTCCAAGGGCTTGAGCCCCCATAATCATACCAGCAATGCCAAGTTTATTGACATCTCTTACAGTTAATTGCCAAATACACTCCAAACCAGCATCTCTCTGAACTATATATGAAGCAGCCAGGCTGTTTATTGTTACAATTCCAAGAGGGCTATCTGTTACATTAGCCGCTACTACATAAGGAGCCATTTCTTTTGCTTCCTCAACTAAATGTGAAAGATCGCAAGTTTTTTCTGGTTCTAATTCACCAGTCAAAACAAAATCACCTTTAGCAAGAGCTTCTCCTAATCTTGAATATACTTTTTTTTCTGCCATTTTTTTTCACCTCCTACCTAAAAACTACCTCTCTTTGATGCCCAGATGCACTCCAATCTCTGGGATCTCTCAGCTTAGAGAATAGATCAAGTCTGCCGATTTCTTTTAATCGATTGTAAATCAAAACCCAGCCACAGTCATTTTCATAATTTCCGACTTCGCATTTTCCACGAACCATTCCCCCGCAGGGTCCATTCATCAGAGCTTTAGCACAAGTAGTTATTGGACAAATTCCCCCTGTTTCATTTAATAAACATTCACCACATCCCAGACAACGCATATAAAATCGACCAATTCTCTCTGTCATACCCATAAATTGAGTATCATTTGATACTAAAACAGGTTTATCGGGATATTTCCCCTCAAGGGTTTTTACAATACTTTGGACACCCAATCCACAACTTAACGTCAAAATAGCATCTGATTCTTTAATCTCATCATCGATCTTTCTTAAATCCTTTTTCATGACTCTATTGTCACAGACATCCTCTGATACGATTCCTGCGGTAATCTCAAATCCCTTATTTTTTAATTTCTCTTGCCATTCCGCTAAACCTTCAGTTCCTCCTGTTTGACATAGAGCGGCACAAGTCCCACATGAAACAATAGCAACTTTTTTAACATTATAATTATTTAAGGCTTCGAAAACCTCTTCATCTGGTTTTTTAGTTGTTATCACAACCAAAGTTTTTACACCTTTTTTACAATTTTGTATTTATATTTTATAAAATTAATAATCTATGATAGAAAAAGTAAAACAAATATTAAAATTTCATTAATTTGTGACTTAACCCGATAAATTTTTTGAAAATTCAAAACTAAAATGTATGGATTTAGAAACGAAATGATAAAGATTAGAAATCCAATTGATTAAGATCTAAAGACTAAAAAAGTATACAAGTCTTTTAATTTGACAATTTGTTTAGTCATGAAGATTTGTCAGTATAATTTTATAATTTTAAAAAAATGAGAAAATAAAAAAATTGAAATTAAAATAATAGTAAAATTTACAATGGTAAACCGCCACCAGCTAGAGCCCTTGAGAGCGGCGCGGCTAAACCACCCAGTATTGAGCCCATAGAGGTTAATTTTTTGAGTTGAGTCATTAAATCTTTAGAAACTTTTACAGATCTTGTTTTTCCTTCGATTATAATTCCATCTTTAGTTTCTAAAAAGATTTGGATAGTTTGTTCTCCTAATTCTCTGGGTTCCAAGGTAAGCCATGTTGTATCACCATTTTCTAACATTCCGGATAACACACTGGCGATATCAACTTGATCTTTCGCTATTAATGGAATTGGTTTGTCAGGAATTTTAAAGGTTCCTCTCCCCTCGACTTCAATATCAAGAAGCATTTCTTTGGGATCGAACCCTGGGGCAATTATTTTAATACGGTAATTTTTACGCTCAGCTGCATTATTATATAAGTAGATCATAATATTTAATTCACTGTCCTTAAACACAACTTCTTGAGCGGAAGAGTCCATATAAATCGGATCTTGAGATAACCGATATATATTATCAGTCAATTCTAACTGGAGTCGATCTATTATATTAAAAAATCCAGGATTGTAATGCTTTACATATTCAAATAATCTTGACATATCTTTGAGTGAAAAATACCACGCACCACCAATTAGTAATCCTTTTTCAATATCAAAAGTATCAGACTCCACATTTAATACTTCTTTTAACTCATCGATAAATTGCTCCCTTGTTAAAACATCCTGAAAGTTCAAATAATATAAAAACAAAATTCTCTCCATTGCGAAAGTAATTGGTAATTCATCAGCTTCTTGTTGTTTGACTTTCTGGACGAATGAACTAGTTAAAATGCTATTTATTCCTGCTAAGTATTCATCCCATTTGAGGTATGTGACAGGATCTAAATGATTGGACAATATTTCAGCGAAAAAATTGTCTAAGAATATTTGATGTGTGGTTGGTTTGTAAAAATCGGCTAACCCATTAACATCATGTATGTTGAGGTTTAAAGAACGTACTAATAATGCTAAACCAAACCCAAACAATGCAAAACTGATTGCGGCATAACCTATCTCAAGAAGCCCTACCAAAAGCATTGCTAAAAAGAGAGCTAATGCGACAAAGCATAATATGGCGATTATTCTTAGTAGATTAATCACTCTTTTAATGTTATTATACAGAAGATCAAACCCGTCTAAACTATCAATAGGACGCCCTCTTTTTCTTTCAAAATTCAGACGCATATTTAAAGATTTCTTAGTATATAAAGACCCTAAAAATAACATGACTGAATTGATAAAATAAAGACCCAAAACTATGTAAAACATAAACGAAACGTTAATATCTACCAATCTGACGACTGCTAATAAGGCAAGAATAGTAATAATCACTAAAAACCATGGAAGTAACAAAAGAAGCCATTTTCCCGGTCCACTGATATATTTTGTAAGTCTTTTTTGAAGTTTTTCTTTGCTTTGAATTTTTTTTAATTCATTTTGCAATTGAGTTTCCATACTATCATCCTTTACTTGGAATTTTATGTTTGAATTTTATAGTAAATTTAATGTAAGTATAATAGAACTTGTTATTTATAATATTATTGCATTTACCTAGAAAAAGAACTAAGGATTTTAATTAACTAAAATGTAGGGAGTTAATTTTCAATCAATTATTTGAGGGAAAAACGCTTAGTTTTTTCCCTTTAATTCCTTTTTCTTTTCTAAAATATTCGCATACAATTGATCTTCGGTTTCTGGAGGAATAATTGATTTTTTCTTTTTTCGAAGTTGAATGGCTTCCACCGGACAAGTTATAACACAATTCCCGCATCCGATACATCGTTTTTGAACAACCTTAGAGATATGATCAACAAGTTTTATCGCGTTTAATTGACATCGATCCACACAGGTTCCGCACCCCGTACACATGTTAGGATCGATTTCAGCATAATAATTAGTCGCATGAAATTTAGTAGGACGAGAAAGTAAATTCATACCGACTAAAAACATGCAGCAATCATTACAACAACAGCAGATGAAACTTGGTTCCTGAGAATTACCTGCATTTAATACTAATCCATCTTTCTTAACATCCTCTAAAATTTTAAAAGCTTCTTCCTTAGTAATTACCCGACCTAATTCTTGATCGATATAGTGTTGTGCGAACTCATTAAATATTAAACAGGTTTCACGTAAATTAGTATGTTTACAGGGATGGTTAAACATATCGGTGACTTTTCGGCACATGCAACGCGCAACGGCTATAGGTCCTTGAGTATTTTCAATGATTTTACTCACTTCTTCGTAGCTTGGAGCATAATGTTCCGGGGTAAGGCTTTGTTCGACCGGAATAGTACGAAACTGGGAAATTTTAGTACCAAAAAATTCCATACTATACCCCTCCTTCATGAATTGAGAAAAATCTCGAAGCCAAGTTTTATTAATATTATTTAGCTGTAATTCATAAATCCCAATTGCGAACATGGCATTTGCGTAAAATTTTTTCCCATCCTCCTCTTTAGACATGATGGTGCCTTTTTTGACCATGGTATCTAAGATTTTCTCTAATTCTTCGATGGAGAGCCCCATATCTTTTACGCGTTCATAAATACTTTTTAAAGGCTCATAATCTTCTGCCCATGCAAAGTTTAATTTTGTCGCAATCTTAGCCTCTTCAGGGGTGAAAAAATGTTTTAATAACCTTAGTTCCACCCCAGACTTCGTAGGAGGAAATCCAACGGGCATCTTATCGAGATGTTGTTGCAGTTCTCGATATATATCAGAATCTTCTGCATTCCTATTTGATTTTTCATTTAACATTTTAAAACTGTCTTAATTATTTTTATACTTAGACTTAAAGCTTCGAATAGAGCTAGTGTATTATGGAAAATTTACCATAATTAAAAAAAGTTTTAAAATAAATATCATAAATAATAAATTTTACTTTCAATTATTTCTTATTTCCTTTCCTTCTCATCTTTGCTGCTAAGATTTTCTCGAACATTTTTTCCTCATTTTCAGGAGGTTCATCTACTTTATCTCTCTTATTTAAAGTTATAGCATCTTCAGGACAAACAGCAACACAATTTCCGCATCCTACGCATCGTTTAATATTAACTCTGGATTTTTCATTTCTCATTTTTATTGCATCTAATTGACATCGATCAATACAAGTTCCACATCCGACGCATAATTCGGGGTTAATTTCAGCATGATACCGGGGTTGTAAAAATTGTGCAACATTAGGAAATTTTTTTAAAGTACTTAAAACGCCACAACAACACCCACAGCAGCTACAAATAAATTCAGGTCTCTGAGCATTTTGTCCTTGTAGAACTAGCCCATCTTCCTCATTTTTTCTTAATACCTCAAGTGCTTTCTGTTTACTGATACTTCGACCCCATCCTTCATCAATAAATACTTGTGCTAAATCGCCGAATCCCAAACAGGTTTCTTGTCTAGATGTTACCTTACAAGGTTCTCCAATCATTTCTTGTGCCTGTCGGCAAAGACAATTCATTAAAACAAGCGGGCCCTCAATATTTTCAATAATTTTTGTTAACTCATCGTAAGTTGGTAAAAGGTGCTCGGGAGTAACACTTTCTTCTACTGGAATTGTGCGAAATTGCGTAACTCCATATCCAAATAATTCCAATCCAAAAGCCTCATTGGCATATTGGGACATATCTTCCAAAAATTCCTTTGTAAGTCTATGTAATTGGTATTCATACATGCCTATCGCTAAATAAGCATTGGCATACAATTTTTCTCCATCTCTTATCTTATAATGAATAGATCCTTTACTTACTAAATTATCGAGCATTATCTTTAATTCATTAGGGGATCCAACTAAATCATTAACCCTTTCATAAATAAAATCAACAGATTCAAACTTATCACTTAATCTTGTCGCTAATTTTGCCTCTTCAGGTGTAAAAAGATGTTTTAATACTCGGATGTCCGCTCCAGATTCTGTAGCGGGGAAGCCAACAACAAATTTATCAAGGTGCTCTTGTAATTCTCGATATACGTCTAATGTTTCTTCTAACATTTTTTTCACTTATTTGTAAATTTTGAATTTCTATTATAATAATTTTAAGATAATTTTTTTTTTAAAATTAATCAAAAATTTGATATCTTCAATGATGATCAATATGATAATTTTTCCAAAATTTATCTAATTTTTTACAATGAATTAGCTTAAAATTAATTATATGAAGCATTCTGATCGGTTTTAGGATTTTTTATGCTATGAATTATGATAATCGATCAAAAAAATCTTGATTTTTCCGGATTTCGTAATTTTTTTTTAAGCATAATTTAGATCTTTTTATGACGGAATTCTTACCTTTTTTATGAAGAAGTAACAAAAAAGTCAAGAAGGGTCATTTTTCCAGATATTTTGAATACCTCAAAAACCTATCAGATCAATGATTTTCCATATCAGTACCAATTATATTGAAAAATTCCTTTTTTCGTTATAAAGAATACTAAATATTAGCGTAATTTTGCATAAATTCCTTTTTCCGTAAATATTGATATGTTTTTTTTCCCAAAGCATTTATATACTAGAGAATTCTTAATTAATTTAGAAAAAAAAATTAATAGAAAATACTAAAAAAATCAAAAATAATGGATGTGATGAAAAAAAATGGAAATATTACTAGAAAAAGTAAAACAACAGGGAGTTAATGAAGAACAAAGACAAAAAATATATGCATATGCTAGTAAAGCCAATCAGGATATGATTGATGAGGTATGTCCTGCTTTATATAGAGTGTGCTTAAATTCTGAGAAAGGACCTTTAAAAAACGAATTAGGGAGAGTGATTTTTCATTTAGCAAAAAATGAAAGATTGAATACCAGAATTGGTTTAGAAAAATTACTCGATGCGAGCTTAATAGTTAATCCTGCGGAAGTGTTCAAAATTTTGTCAACTTCTGGTCAGGATGCTAAGAAATTAGGAGAGCAAATAAAATCAGTTTTCTAAGAAAAAAAATTTTTTTACCCAATTTTTTAATTCTATATTTTATTGTATAAGAGGGAAATTAAAAGATGCCTAATTTAAAAGATGAGCAGTCTAAATTAGATAAAGGTTGGGCACATTATGAGCGAATTAAAACCGCTTTAGACGGTCTTTTTGATATCTTAACTTTAAATTTTGATGAAGATGATATTTTTTATCAATGTGGAGTGGATAATTTGGAGCGCCTAAAAGAAACCATAATGGATTTATTAAAAAATGATTATAATTCTGCTGAAATTAAACGTAAATTAAGGGATTTAGAGTTTGATATGAAAAAATGTCTATTTTTTGAAAAATCAGAAAAAAAAGCAGGATTAAAGCATTAAGATATATTTAATTCAAATCAAGATAAGAACAAGTTTGTTTATTCTCTAAGGGTTTATTTTTGGATTGCATATAATTTCCTTTAAGAAAGTTTTTTTAACTAATTTACTTATCTAACTTAGCAAAGTGAATACTTTAGATTATGTCGCATTCCAAAGAAGAGTCGGATTTAGAGAAAGCATGGGAGTACTATGAAAAAATAAAAAGTGCTTTGGACGGCTTATTTGAGATATTAAGCCTAAATTTTGATGAAAATGATATTTTTTATCAATGCGGGGTGGATAATTTGGAGCGTCTAAAAGAAACCATTATGGATTTATTGCAACATGATTATAATCCTGCTGAAATCAAGAGAAAGCTAAGAGACTTAGAGTTTGATATGAAAAAATGTCTTTTTTTTGAAAAACCAGAAAAAGAAGAAGAAGATTCGAAAGCTAAATGAGGTATTCTTTTCAAAATAGTAAATGTAATTTCTTTTTCATAAAATGAGAAACTAAAAATTGGTTCCTTATTTATTCAATACAACATAAAAAGATTTTTTTTGACTGACGTAAATTTTGTTTACTCACACCTATAAATCTGAAATTAATGAAATTGAAGGCATTCATCAGATAAAAATTACCGTACCTTTTCCGGTTAAATATGTTTGTGTTTATATTTTTCAGATCGATAATTCCTATGTCATGTTCGATGCGGGTTTAGATATGGGGACTTGGTCTAAAAAATTTTTTTCGGCTCTTGATAAAATTGGAATATCCTTAAAGGAAATTGATTATTGTTTTATCTCCCACGAGCACACAGATCACACGGGTTTAATGAATGCTTTTAAAAAAATCAATCCAAATATTCAAATAGCGATGTCAGAAGCCACTCATGAGACGCTTAAATGGGAAACCGACTCTGAAAATTATGATCAATTAGAAGAAGAAGCGAAAAAGATAGCGAAAGAAGTGATAAGGTATGGAATCAGTGAAAAGGAAGGAAAAAGATTGGTGGATTGGTTTACCATGTGGCCAAAAATGAGGAGATATCATAAACCCGATATATTATTACATGATGGGGATGAAATTTCTTTTAAATCCAATAAATTAAAGATAATTTGGACTCCAGGGCATGCTCTAGGGCATATTTGTGTGTTCGATCAAAATAAGCGTTATTTATTTTCCGGAGATCATATTCTCTCAAGAATCACCCCTCATATTGGCAATTTTCTGGTAGATCCAGAGCTTAATGAAAAATATGATTTTGATGATATTTTAAAGCATTATCTTAATTCTTTAGATCGAATTGAACAGTTAAATCCCAAAATTATTTTCCCAGCGCATCAAGATATTATATATAATCCTCATGAACGAATTCAGGAAATAAAGAAACATCATGAAAAAAGATTGGCTGAAATTTCGAGTGTAATTAAAAATAATCCCTTAACTCCCTATAGTATTTCTCAAATACATTTTGGAACAGATTTGGATGAGATGAATTCGTTTTTGGCGTTAAGTGAAGTTATGGGGCATCTAATTTACTTAGAAAATAAGGGTAAAGTAAAAAGAATCGAGAAAAACGATAGGATTTATTTTGTAACTTAAGATTGGATAGATTATTTAAGTCATAAAATCGCCCTTAATGATTTGTCCCTATTACGTGTAAAGATTATGGGATTATAATTCGCACCTACATTATTACTTTGCCATTTTGGGAAGCAGACTTTATAGGTTTTAATACTACGCACACTCGTTCCACACTTCTTACATCGCTTCTACCTCTAAAAGACTCGATTAATGCATCCAATTCATTAATTTCAGGAACATTAACCTTGACTAACACGCCGCATTGTCCCGCAAGAAAATACACTTCTTCACATTGAGGCAATATTTGAGTTTCTCGTAATAATTCTTTAATTTCAGATTCAGATTTCGGAATTAGTGTAAGAAAGGCCATAATACATCTTTCATCTTCTCTACAGATTCTTATGGTAAATTTTTCAATAACTCCTTCATCTTGTAATTTAATAACCCGTTTCCTAACGGTGGATTCTGATAATCCTATTTCATCAGCGATTTCTCGATAGGGCCTTCGGGAATCCTCTATTAACATTTCAAGGATTCGTTTATCTTTCTCATCTAAATTTTTCATTTTTATTCCTTCTTATTGGGTATAGCTTTTTTTTCAAATGATATTTTAAAAAAAATAAAATAATTTAAAGTTAAAAAAATTCGAACTTTTCATAGTTTTTAATAAAATTCCTTTGCATAATCTGGGTATTTGTTTAAAAGGGGCGCGAAAAGGCGCTCATATTCAACTGCCATACAATGAATACCGCTTGCTTTAGAGTTTTTCTTTATTTCCTCAATAAATGGTACAAAGAATTCAACATTAACCTTATCTAAGGCAGCATATTTTGCCTTCTTGTCTTGTTTGTTTTCTTTTTCTGCTTTTTTTAGAGCATCAAGGAGGTCTTTTGGAACACTTACTCCTGGAATATATTGGTCAAAATACCAGGCAATTCCGTAAGATTTCATTGGAAAGACCCCTAAAAGAATGGGCACCTTATATTTGGCTAATTCATTTATGAAATTTTTAGCTACATCAATATCAAACGCGGTTTGGGTTTGAATAAAGTCTATCCCTTGCTCTACCTTACGACCCACTTTAAGGAGTTCTGGTTCCATATATTCGCCAATTGCGTTAGGATTTGCAACACAGCCATAGTTCATTTCCACTTTGCCGCCCGTGATTTCATTGCCTTCATAATCTGTACCATCATCAATGATTTTAGAAAGGAGTTCACAAAATTGTGTGCTGTCTATATCGTAAACAGGACGGGCCTTTTTATTATCTCCGAGAGCCGTATGATCTCCAGTGAGTACTAGGATGTTTTTTAAACCCATAAAACCTCCAGCAATAACATCCCCAAATAATGCAACTCGATTTCTGTCTCTTACAGCTACTTGCCACACCGCTTCTATTTCAGCATCTCTTTGGACGACATAACTTGGAATCAGGGAGGACATATAGGCATCCCCTTGAGGTCCATCCGTTACGTTGGCCGCTATGATTCGATTTGTTTTCTTCATTTCCTTTGCAGAGTGGACGATCTCAGATAAATCCATAATTTTTTTAGGTTCCAGTTCTCCAGTAAAAACAAAATGCCCGGCCTCGATCGCTTTACATA
Organism: Promethearchaeota archaeon; assembly: GCA_004524515.1. The sequence goes on along the minus strand of SDNV01000001.1, from coordinate 64,597 downwards.
ACTTACTATATGCTGGTCGTTTTGCCATTTATGTTTTCTCCTCCTTTTCTTCTTTTATGTTTGTATAATCCTTATAGATGTTTATATAGGCGGGACTTGTAGCTGATCGATAATCTCTTGCAGGTCGGTACATTTTGAAAAGATCAAGGCGATTGAATTTCTTTAATCGTTTATAAATTTCAATCCATGCGCAAGGACGGGTATATCCACCAACTTCACACATACCATTAACAGTTCCTCCACAAGGCCCATTATTGAGGTGTTTTGCGCATCCTGCAATGGGACATACTCCCCCAGTCACACCTAATAAACAATTTCCACAGGTTTCACAATATTGGACGTAAAAGTTCTCTCCATTGTTCTGAACACCTCCAAACTGACTATCTTGAGCTGGAAAGGTTAAGATTTCAGGCAACACCTTATTCATCATAACTATGCCTAAACCGCAAGCTAATGAAACAATAGCATCAAAATCTTCTATATGTGGTCGTACGGTAGTCGCAGCTATTCTATCATCACACTGCCTAAGTACAGTAATAGCTTTCCATTTTAATTCTTTTCCTTCTGTTTTTGCTTTCAATTCTAAAAGCTGACCTAATGTTTTTGCTTCGTTAAGAGATCGTGGTGGCTGACAGCATCCATCGCAACCTAGAATAAGGATCTTATTATAGTCTTTTATCATGGCCCAAATTGCATTTATCTCTTTTTGTTGGGTAATAATCATATTTCATTTTCTCCTTTTTTTTTTATTTTCAAGATTTTTTGATTTTTTTGATTTAATTTCAATTTTTATTTTCATTTAAAAAAATACAATTAAATTTAGGTTGTTAATTTATCAATTAACTTATCAGGTTTTACACTTCTCTGTTTCAGACTGAGCTCCTCCATATCAATGCCTAAGGCAATAGCCATTAATTCAGGCAAGTAGAGTACAGGAATATCAAGCGTTTTACCTGTCCTACGGGCTATTATTTTTTCTTTTCTGTCATATTGGGTGACACAAGCGGGGCATACTGCAATTAAAGCATCCACTTCCTCTTCAAGCTCACATAATTCAGTCATCTTATCTTCTACTAATTTTTCACCAATTTCTTCCTGCAAACGGGCACAATAACCGCAACATTCCAATTTAGTCGCAAAATCAAGAGTTTTAGCGCCTAGAGCTTGAAGGATAATATCAATTTTTTCCGGTTTTTCGGGATGATCAAATCGCATAATTTTACTTGGTCTAATCAAGTGACAACCATAATGAACGGCAAGGTTTAAATCGTCTAACGGTCTGACTACTAAGCTTTTTAATTTATCTAACCATTCGGGTTGACTGAATAATTCCACGAAGTGAAAAACTGTAGTTTTTCCCGTATATTTATGATTAATTTTCTTCAAAATTTCGTTGATTTTTTCTCTGTGACCTGGATCCTCTTCTAGTAATACGCTTACTGTCTTAAGGGTTTCATAACACCCTGAACAAATGGTCAGTACATCTAAGCCCATTTTTTCTGCAATGGACAAATTTCTGGCGCCTAAGGTCAACCAAGTATCAATATTTAAGGATTGTAATGATACTGGCTCAGGACAACAACTGACCCCTTCCATTTCTTTAAGTTTTAGATCTAAAACACTTGCTACTTCCCTAAATGCTTTTTCTAAATGCGGCAACTTTAGAGGTATGGTACATCCTAAAAAAAATGCATATTCCTTTATTTTTTATCACCTTTCTTTTTACTTATGAGAACTCCTAAACCTGTCTCATCCATAATTAATCTAACTTCACTCAATTCCGGGGGCACTATTTGTGGCAATCCCATTCGAGTTCTTCTTCTATCAATATTATCCTTTAATCCGCCTGTATAGGGTACAACAAATCCATTATCATAAATCACCTCAACGGTGCCAGAATATTCCTTGGGAACTTTACCTTCTTTGGCTGCCATATTACGCAAAAGTGCTAAAATAAAGGAATAATCCACATTTTTAGGACATCTTTCGGTACATCTATGACATAAAGAACAGGTCCATATCGCTTGACTCGACAACACTTCCTCCTTTAACCCTAGTAAACAAGAGGCCACAACTCTATGAGGTTGCATATCAACATATTCGGTTACTGTACACCCAGAGCTGCATACTCCACATTGAATACATTTTAAAAGGGATTTTGCCCCTATTTTTTGGCTGATCTCATACCGAAAATTCTTATCCAATTCGCTGGCATTTTTTTTGATCATATTCGACATTTATTATGCTCCCTCCTTTGCTTTTTCTTTTTTAGGCTCAATTTTATCCCCTGTTTTGGATAACGGTCCCAGCTCTTTGATTCGGTTAACAAATTCCGTTACTACTTGAGAGAATCTTTTTCCCTCACTGGCAGAAACCCATTCAAGTCGATACCTATCTGGATTAATTCCAACTTTTGCCAGAATCTCATGGAGTTCATTATATCGTCTTAACATATCATAATTCCCTTCCAGATAGTGACAATCTCCAATATGGCATCCTCCAATAAGTACACCATCTGCACCTTCCAGAAACGCTTGTAATATAAAGTGTTTGGGAATTCTACCGGTACACATGACTCTAATTGGTCTAATATTGGTGGGATATTGGAATCTGCTCACTCCACATGTGTCTGCACCTGCATAACTGCACCAATTACATAAGAAGGCCACAATTCTCGGTCTTTCATCCACAAAATCCCCTCGGACGGCTTCCCGAACCATAGGGTAAATTTGATCATCTGAGAAATGGCTCATAGTAATCGCTCCAGCAGGACAAGCAGCGGAACAATCCCCGCATCCTTTACATAACAAGGGATTGGATTGAGAAACTAAGATATCATTGTCAAAATTAACTCCAATCGCTCCGAAATTACAAACCTCCTCACATTTTTGACAGGCGATACATAAAGCCGGATCAACCACGGAAACTAAAGGTTCATTTTCCACCTCACCAGAAATTAGGGGGATTAATGCATGTGCTGCAGCACCTCTGGCTTGAGAGATCGAATCCGCTATTCCTTTTGGACCGTGACATGTACCGGCAAGATAAATTCCATCCGTTGCAAAATCTACCGGTCTTAATTTAACATGTGCTTCTAAGAAATAGCCATTTTGATCACGGGCACATTTAATTATTTCTCCTAATTTTTGAGTATCATAGGGTATTAAGGGTGTAGAAAGTACCACCTTATCCGCATCAATTTCAAGATCAGTTTGCGTTAAAATATCCTGAACAGATACCTTTAGTTTTCCATTTGCGACATCCACTGTAGGATAATCATTAAATCTTATATAATTAATATTTTCTCGCGCTTTCCAATAATAAGGCTCTTCATCGGTTCCAACTCTAATATCTCTGTAAAGAACATAAATATTGGAATTAGGATACGTTTCTTTAACATATAAGGCGTGCCTAATCGATTCAGAACAGCAGATTAATGAGCAATAAGTGACTCCGTTGCCCCCTTCAGGCTGTCTTGACCCTACACAATGAATGAACACGAGTGTTTCTCCATCTTTTAGTGCGTTATTTCTAAGTTTCTCGGACAATTCAAGTTGAGTCATCACATTATCATTTTCCCCATAATGATACCATCCCTCGGGTTTGTATTCATAAGCTCCCGTGGCAGTAATGATCACTCCAACATTTAAATCGATTTCCTTGCCTTCCGCATTATTTTTAACTTTAACTTTAAAGTCCCCAATTGATCCTTTGACATCTTTTACCTCTGAATTTAGGTAAGTGGTGATGTTTTTATGTGCGTTAAATTCTTTTAATTTTTCTTCTAAAAATTCTTTAGAATCAATCCTGTCAAAATTGATTTTATAAATTAAGTTTAATTGCCCCCCTAACTTATCCTCTTTTTCAACAAGATGTACTTTAAAGCCTTTATTAGCAATTTCCATCGTCGCGCTCATTCCAGAAATTCCACCGCCGACAACCAATGCCTCAGGGATAACATCACCCTTTATTTTGAATTCGGGTCTTTGGGCTCTGACTCGAGCAACTCCCATCCGAATCAAATCTTTTGCCTTATCAGTAGCTTTTTCATTATCATTCATGTGAACCCAAGAATCCAATTCCCGAATGCTTACGAAATTAAAGAGATATTCATTTAGACCAACCTCTCGTATGGTTTTTTGGAATAAAGGTTCATGAGTTCGAGGAGTACATGCAGCAACTACAACTCTGTTTAAATTAAATTCTTCGATTTTTTCCTTAATAATATCTTGGGTTAACTGGGAGCAACTATATTTATTTTCTGTAGCAAATACAACATTGGGAAGTGTTTTTGCATAGTCCACTAAGTTTGGAACGTCCATATATCCCGCAATATTGATCCCACACCTACAAACAAATACTCCTATACGGGGTTCATCAGAAGGTAAAATGTCCTTAAGGGGAGGGAGTTCAACTTTTTGCTCCTCTTCACTCATCGGAATAGCATGTGAAGCGGCAAGAGCTGCAGCTCCTCCTGCTTTTGCGACAGAGTTTGCGATGTCATCAGGTGATTGACAGCAACCAGTCACATAAATTCCCTCTTTAGTAGATCTTAGATCTTCTGTGGAATTCTTAGTTGCAAAAAATCCTAATTCATTTTGCTGGATTCCTAATTTTTTACCTAACTCTTCTGCATCGATTCGAGGGATTACAGCATTAGCAAGCACAACTAGGTCGAATTCACTTACTTCCACATCCCCCGTATCAAGATTCGCATGCTTGACGTAGAGATTATGATTCTCCGGATTTTCACGGATATCTCCAGGAATACCATGATAATATTTTAATTTGTATTCATTTTTAGCCCTTTCAATGAATTCTTCTTGATTTTTTCCAATAACTCGAGTATCATTAAAGAAGATGGTTACATTCGTGTCGGGGGAATGTTCTCGAGTAACTACTCCCTCTTTGGCCATATACATGCAACAAAATTTAGAACAATAAGCGCATAGATCCTCATTACGAGACCCAACACATGCTATAAATGCAATATCATGGGCATGTTTTCCGTCTGAAGGTCGCAATAGCTCCCCGCCAGTGGGGCCAGATGCACTTAGTAAACGCTCATATTGCATGGCAGTAATGATGTTAGGATATTCCTTGTAATGGTATCGATCTAACACAATTGGATCCAATTGATCATACCCAGTTGCTACGATAATGGAAGCCACATTATATTCTAAAATCTCTTCTTTGTCTTCCCAATTAATCGCCCCAGCTTCACATTCTTTTTCACAGAGTTTGCAGGCATTTTTTGTTAGATATAGGCATTTCTCTGCATCAATCACCGCTTTTCGTGGAACTGCTTGAGGGAACGGGATATATATGGCGGTCCTATTACCCATCCCCTCCTCAAATTCGGAAGGGATCTTCTTCATTGGACATTTTTCGGTACAAGCCGCACATCCTGTGCACTTGTCCCAATCCACGTATCTAGCTTTTTTGAGAATTTTTATTTTAAAATTACCGGCTTTCCCTGATATTTGCTTTACTTCAGAATAAGCTAATAGCTCAATATTCGGATGTCTTGAAACTTCGACCATTTTCGGAGCTAAAATACAAATAGAACAATCTAACGTAGGAAAAGTTTTATCAAGTTGCGCCATTCTCCCGCCAACGGAAGAAGTTTTTTCTACGAGAATCACTTTATATCCCTGTTCTCCAAGTGTCAAAGCAGCTTCAATGCCTGATATTCCGCCTCCAATAACCAGAATCGAACTTAACTTATTTTCTGTCATTTTTTTATCAATTTCAGCAATTTTTTATGTAGAATAATTAAATTTTATGTTATTTAACTAAATTAATAATTCAAAAAAAATGATATTATTAAATTTGGTAATAACTAGATATTTATTTTTGTATTATGCTTAAAACATTTATAAATATTTCTTAGTTTGACTAATTTCTTACTTTTTATTTTGGTATTTTTCAATATAAGTCATTTTCAGATCATTCTTTTTCTTTCAAATATCGAATTTCATCATTTAGTAGTGAAAAACTGATAGTTAATGATATGACTTTTTCTTGCTTAAATTTTAATGAATCAAAAAAGACTTTTCTGTCAATTTATACTTAATTTAGAGGCTAATTTTAAGCATAAATAATGTAATGATTTTAGTATATTTTCAATTAAAAAATGACCGAAAATGTAGGTTCGATTTTAAATCCCATTAAAACATTAAACTAAGGCAGAAATTCTATTAAAAAAAGAACAATCTGATTTTACTATTTTAGTATTTCAGCTTAAATAAAAATTTTTATGGATTTATTAACGATCAATTAATTAATTAAAAGAGAAAAGGAAGCCTTAAAAATATTAAAGTTCAATATAATTACAAAAAAAAAATACTAAATCACATTTGATTTACAATAATTTTAGGTGATTTGCTATTAAAATAGTGGTTGTTGGCCCGTTACAGTCTGGTAAATCGAGTTATATCCAATATTTGGATGATAAAGCTCTCAACGTACAAGTTAAAGGGCAAAATAATAAATATTATACTGTTGCCATGGATTTAGCCTCCTTGAAATTAAATGGTTTTGATATATTTTTATTTGGTACACCAGGACTACTTCGATTTAGAGTGATGAGAGATCTTGTTTGCAATGGCGCTGACGGTTTTATTTTTGTATTTGATGCGGCTAATCCCGAGACAGATGAGGAGGCAATTTCAATATTAAATTCCGTTAGAAAGCAAGATGTACCCATTATCTATATAGCAAATAAGCAAGATTTAAAGGAGGCCCGATCTCCTGAGATAATTAAAAATCAAAATAAATTACCTCAAGAATGTAAAATTTTTCCCACAAGCACTAAAACTGGTTTAAATATAAAAGAATCTTTGAATTATTTAGTAAATGAAGTGTATGAGAATTATCGAGAACTGCTTCAAATACTTCAGAATTATGAAAATAACATTAAGGGGCTTGCGGAGAAATTAAACAAAAATAAAGCTGAAATGCGTGATTTTTTAAATAGCCTTGAAATAAAGCGGTTTATCGAAATAGATCGGATTCAAAAAACTTACCAAGTAAAAAAAGGTTTAAAAAATATAGCTATATGATACGCTATATTTAGATCAATACAAAATTATTTCTTTAAAAAGGAAAGAATAAATTTTTTTTTTTGTAATATACGTATATACTTAAGATTTTAAAACTTTATAGCAAATGGGAATACTGCTTGTAAAATAGAGTTTACTATGACTAAATCATTCTCAGAAGATACACTCATTCTTAATGCTTTGTCTCCAGGAATTACAAGTATGACAGCAGTCTATAGTGCATTAACATTATTTACTAATCTAAAAAAAGATGGAGACACAAGCAGCCGATTTAATATTATATTTTTTCAAGAAGATGGACCAAATTATTTAGAGAATTTTACATTAAATCCCGAATACATTATAATGGCGCTTAAATCTTTAGAACCTGCCATTGTAAAGGGAAATGTGGGAGGCGGAATCTTTTTAGGAATTGCTATTCTAATTGATGTATTTAAAAAAATCTCTGAAAAAAGTTTTCGTTTAATAATCTTAACAGATTCAGGAACACCAAAAATTTCGAAGTTATATTTACCCGTTTTAGAGACAATGATCGATCAAATAAAGAATATGCCTTTTTTTATGGATATTATTCGAATTGATATTGAAGATTTAGAAGAAGATACGAAATTAATGAAATTGGCAGGAATTTGTAACGGCAGTATATATAGGATCAATAATGTGGATTCATTACCCTCAATTCTAGAAATTTTAGCATTGAAACGTGAAGTGAGCTCAGAAACCAAATATAATAGTAAACAAATTAGTATCCCCAAAGAAAATCAACAATTTTATATAAATTTGGCCGAATATCCCATCGAATTAACCAGACCCGAAACTTGTTCTATTTGTGGTCTTAAAGACTACAATGCGATGGTCAAATGTCCTAATTGTGGTATTGTAGCACATAAGATATGTTGGGCTTTGTGGACCGAAGAATCTACCATTGGGATTCCGCATATTTTCAGATGTCATAATTGTTATAATTTAATAAAATTAGAGAAAGACTTTATTGAAAAAGTAAAATTAGCGAAAAAAGTAAAAGAAGCTCAAATTTTACCGCAGAAAAATATTTTAGATATTAAAGAATATTTAGAAAGCTTGGAAACGCAGGATGGGCCCAAGATTGTGCATATTCATGATCCTATGGGAATTCCTTCAGAAGAATTTATTGAAGAAGGTTATAACTTCAATGAGAACAGGGAGGAAGAAATTGCTACAGAAGATGGTGAAGAAGTGCGATTTATCTTGTGTCCTCATTGCTTTAAAATGATTACTAATCAATATAAACGGTGTCCCAACTGCCATCGCATTCTTAAAAATTGAATCTAAATATAATTAAACCCATTTATAAAATTAAAATAAAATAAAAATATTATTGAATATCGAAAGGAGAAATAATATCACGCTTATATTTCTCTCGAAATTCTTTAAGTTTTAGACGCTGATCTTCTATAAGTTTCCAAAAGAAATCAGGAATTTCAATATCTTTTTTATACATTGCCTCTACTCTTTCCAATTTATTGAGTAAATGGCGGGTTCTAATTGAAAATTGTTCCTCATACTCTTTTTTAGAATAATCTTTATTGAGATATTGTTTAAATAAATCTCTTAAATCATGATATTTAGGAATATATCCGATTGGAGTCTCTATCGCCTCGAGTTCGCTATGTGTACGAGCTTCTGCCCACATCACCCATACCAATTTATCTAACATACCATTTAGATATTTTCCTTCTTTATTTTTAAGAAAATAATTCATAGCAAATACTTTAGGTGGTATTTTCAGGTTATTCCCGAATTTTTGATGGTTCTCTAAATATTTTCCTAAGGGTACCACGACAAAATCTAAATTAGCCATCGGACTGGGTTGTCTTACCCCTTCAGCACCTAAGGTGGCAGAAGTGGTCTCTGATTCTATTGCGGCCCCTAGAAAAACGCCATGTTCCCAATTCAAGCTTTCAAGAACGGGTACCATAGTATCACTATCTCTTCCACCATAAAAAATTCCATCTACGGGAACTCCTTCAGGACTGTCTAAATTCACATCTGCATTCGACAGTTCTTGGATTCTAATCGTATAACGCGCATTAGGATGTGCATGTGCGATTTCTTTACCATTTTCATCTTTCTTTCCATTTTTCCATTTTCCTGAAAAATTCACTCCTTTATTAGGTATAGGTTTTCCATCTCCGATCCAATAAGGAAAACCTTTTGTGATAAGAACATTTGAAAAGATTGTTTCTCGTGGGCTTGTTAAAGACTCATAAATTATGGGATCATCCTGAGCATTTACGTCCTTTATAATTCCAAAGATACCTTGTTCAATGTTAACCGCATGAGCATACCCATCTTCCCATGGTCTTAGATAAGCAATATCATCTCCCAAAACGGTCTGTCCGGGTAACATCGCAGTACTTGTTTTACCACATGCAGAAGGATAGGCTCCACAGAAATAAGAAACTCTGTTTTTTTCTTTTGGATGGACTCCTAAAATAAAATAATGTTCTGCTAACCAATCTTCGTTATTTGCTTTATGAATTGCTAATCGCAAAGCTAATTTTTTCAATCCTAAACTGTTTCCAGCATATTGATTATTAACGGATAAAACACGACCACCTTTTAAATCCATATATATCCTACGTTTATCGAGATTTTTAGTAACGGGAGGGTTTCCTGTAGTTTCTCCAGCAGAATGAATGAAGTAAAAAAATTGATCAGAACCATTTAGTTTTTTGAATACCTCATATCCCGATCGATATAAAATGTCCTCAGAATGCCCTACATAAAATGAATCTGTTAATTGAAGAGCTAGAATTGAAAATCTGGAATTTAAAGGACCAAGACAGAAGAATCTTACGATACATTCTTTTCCTTCCATAGAATCATCCATAATTTCTAAGACTTCCTTGAGACCATCGTCTCTATCTATGGTGTTTATCCATGGACTACAGTATTCTCCGTTGGGAACCATAACTTTTGTGTTTTCCTTATCTCGTGCTTGATCATGATTACTCATGTTAAAAAATCCATCAAAATGGATAGTATGCCCTTCAGTAGCCAATTTTGATTCTTCCTTTATTTCTATGGCTTTTTGCCTGACATAATTTATATCTTCCTTTGAATCCGTAATCACACTAACTTTACTTGGTTTACATATATGTATAAATTCATTTACTATATTCAACACATGTTTATTATTTAAAGCATAGAGTTTATCAAGGTCATCTTCATCTATAACACCAACATTTCGATGCTGTTCAATCAAATCTTCAATTACATTCAATTTAATCTTCTTAAATTTTTCCTTAAAAATTTTTTAACTTTTATTTACTATTATGAAAATTTTATTATAAATTTAATTATGAATGAACGATTATAATCAAAAAATTAGAAGGTCTAAAAACTTTTCATTTAAAAACTTTCTTATATATAAAGTTTAGTAAATAGGTTGAATAATATTCAGAGGAAAAAGATATTTACTAATCAATTGATGATTTTTTTTATTAAAGATTAGAAGATAATTTAAACACATTCAAAATTTTTGGGTTTAATTTATCATCGTATTTTGAAATTATATTATATCTAATGTCTTCTATTTCTTTTTGTTTGATTAAAAACTCTTCTTTTGAATACAGCGTTTCTGGATGCAAATATACTTGGTCAACGGTTCTTATAGCTTTTGGGACCATAAGACCAGTAGGAGATTCAGTCCAATCTTCAAGCCCACCTCGAAATAAAGAATCGAGTATGCCTATTGTATGGTCTATTGTAATTTCTTTATAAAGCCGTCCTTCTCCGATACCGCCTGTATTAATAAGATAACAATTAATATGATGCAAATTCTTTAAAATATCATAAAATAGATTAGCATGTTCAGCTCGATCACCAGATACAAACGGATCATAAAAGAATTCATTTCTAAGTTTTCCTGCCTGAGTAGGATCTCCCGCCGAAGACTCCATTGATTGACCTATGATCATTAAAGCTGTTGCTTGTTCATGAGTTAATTTTGATATTGCGGGAATTATGGGTCCACGTGTAATTAAGATAATATTATCGATACTAGGCACATCTATCCTGTTACTAGCGTGCATAAAATCTTTTCTATGAATAACTGCTCTGCCGTTTGATGTCCTTTTAAAATTAAAGAAATCAAAATCCCCATTATCATCAACATGTACATTTTCTAAGAAAGTATTTGGTTTAAGTAGTCCGTAATACGTTTCTATTTGATTACTTGGATTTACTCCTTCGGTTTTGACAAAGATTCCTCCATATTCAAATCCTTTAAAAGATCCATCTTTCAATAAAATTCCCCCATCATCTTGAATTAACCATGATTTTTCTCGATCTTTTCTCCCTAATACTTTACATGTTGTAGTGGTTTTTCCATTGGCACTTAAAGCAATCAAAAGCGAACGAACATAAATATAATCCCCATGAGAAGATTGTAAGTAATCTTCACGGCACCCTGCGTGCAAGAAAATTCCAATATTATCAAATTTGGCCCTCCAATCTTGAGCTGCGAAGACTCCTTTTTTATATTCTCCTATATAGTTTGAATTGCGACATATTTTTATCATCCTTCCATTTTCTAACATAGCTAATCTAATAGTTATATCTTTATCTGGGAGGAGTTTTTCTTTATTTGATTCAAAACTATCATCAAAAAACATAATCACCTCGTATGTGGGAATTTCTAAGGAGCCTTCAACAGGAGCAAATAATGATCCTCCCCCATATGCCAAATGAACAAATTTTAAAGGAACTATGAGTCTTACTGTTATGTTACTTTCTAAATTTCCAACTATTCTGTCTATACTTACTATGTTTTCATCATTTAATGATCGTTCACAATTTTTTAACAAATCTAATTCTTCTTTACCAAATTGAGAATCAACACTATTTTTTGTAAACATAGCACTTCGAGATGTTGGTTCAGACTCAGATACTAGATTTCCAAATTTAGTTTTTATTATCCCGGGTTCATTTTCAGTCAATTTTCTTAATTCTTCATAGGAAGGATTATCAATCAATCTTTTCTCATTTTTTGCCCTTTCGTATATATTTTTACTTGTTTCTGCAAATAAGTTCAAATCAAAAATTGAATTCATAACAATTAATTAAATGAATAAAAAAATAAAAAGAAAATGCTGTAATGAACTATTTGATAATTACTCCATTAATATTATAAAAAAATCAATTTAATTAGAATTAAATTGAGTAAAGTTGGAATCTAATGATGTATTATTACATAATTATTAAATAAAAAGATTATATTGAATTAAGTAAATATCTTGATGTTAAAATGAAATTTTTTTCTATGTTTTCTCGAATAATTAATGAAATGTTTATAATCTAACAATATTATCCATGAATTGAAAAAGGAATTATTTTAACACATTAATTGCTTCTATTAGGAGGTAAAAATCTATTTAATTTCACTTCTTTTTACCAACTACTCCCATATATATAGCAAATTCTAATTTTTCATCTAAGTCTAAAAATTCATTTATATCATCATCATAATAGGCTCCCACAACGCACGCATTTAATCCTAGTGCCTCGGCTGCCAAATAAAAGTTCTGGCCAATATGCCCCCCGTCTAGGTAAATATAGCGATAAGCTCTTTCTTTGTATGTAGCCCTGTTTCTTTCAATTACCGCAGTCCATATAAAATTTAAAGCAGACTTTGCTACCATTCTCTGTCCATAACATGCGTTAGAAAGTTCTTTACTAAAATCTCCCTCTTTTAAGTACTCAAGGGCATGGTTTTCGATATCATAATGATAAATGCCTTGGTTCAAATCGCTAACATTGTTAACAACTCCATAAGTTTCAATAGGAAACAAACCTCCGGCAGAAGGAACAGTACGAAAGGCAAATTTAGGAAATTTTCGGGTAAGCCCAGATATTGCAAACAGAAGTAGACTCAAATCCATCATCGAAATAGGGTCATTGCTAAATGCTCTTGTTGTATGCCTATTTTTAATCGTGTCCCATAGCTTTATATCATCAGAAAATTGGGGTTCTGGAAGACTTATCCTTGATAGAACATTTTGATAGGTCTTATAAAGGTCAGGTTGTTTTCTATCTGACATACTTGCTGCGCGTTCCACACCTTTAATATTCTTTGACTTTTGCTGAAACGTCTCTCCATAAAAACTGGTTTTATCTTTATTTTCGTTCATGGATATAATTATACACTCTAATGCAAAAAAGTTTAATCCTTATATTAATGAACATTCTGAATCAATATTTATTTTGCGAGGTTTTGGATCAAAAATTAAATAAGAAAAGGGATCTTAAAATTGTAAAATTTTTAAATAAAAAGAGAATGAATATAATGCAAATAGGTGATTAGATGAGTGTTACTCAAAAGCAGAAAAGAATATTGATATGTGTGGTATACAATCTAATTTTAGAGTTCTGGGTTCATAGCATTCTAGGATTTTTAAATCCAGTTCTCACAATTTCGCTATTATTCCTATATCTTTCTTATTTTAGTATGCTAGAGGATTTGGTTGTGAGATATAAGTTGAGAGATCATCATGTATTGCTTATTGGATTTATATTTGGATTATTTCATGAGATATTTACTACTGGAAGCATGTTCACTGAGCCGACTTTTTTAGGAATTAATATTATAATTCTATTTTTGGCAAATGTCTTTTGGTGGGGGATACTTCAAAGCATATTTGGGCTTTATTTTGCTAATACGATTGTAGAGAGAAGTGAGGTAGATAAGAAAATGGGACCCATTGGATGGATTTTGGCATTAGCCTTTAATATTTTATTATTTTTGGGTAGAATTTTGGAAGGCACTTTGCCATCAGGTTCGATCCTTGGATACACCCTAAGTTTAATTATATTGGGAGTCGCCGTAGCTTTATTTATAGTTATAAAGAAACCAGAAGAGGAATTAGAAATAGAACAAATTAGATTTATAAATATTCTATTAAAGGTTCAAATTGTTATATGTTTAGTAATGGGCTTTGTTCTAATATTTATTATTGGTATCATCGCGTTATATTTATTCATATTGTGGTCAATATTTACAGGGATAATATACATCATTTTTGCTATTAAAGGGAAGAGATTTATTGGCATTGTTAGATCTACAGACTAATCCATGATTAGTGATATTTAGAGAGACTTTATCTTGAAATTCTTTTTAAAATCACTAATTTTTCATTGTTTAGTCTTTAAAAAATTCTTTTTTTATTCTTTCTACTATTTTAGGCAAGATTTCATTGGTAATTTGGTCTTTAATTTTCGGTAACACTACTTCTTTCATCATTCTATCAATTATTGTTATAATTTCCACTTTTATAACATCAATCACCGCCTTTAATAGGATATCTTCTATTTCTTTTTTGATTTTTGAAGAAACTTGTTCTTTTAGAGACTCTTTTACTTTTTCCATCCCGGATTCCTGTAGTATATCCTTTAACTTTTTGCTAATAAGATCTTTTATATTTTCTTTGCTCATACTTTCCTCATAAGAATTGAAAATTTTTATAGATTGGTAAAAATCTGTTGGTCTATTTTAAATTGAAAATCTTATTAAAAAATAGGGAAAAAAAATTAAAAAAAGTTCAATACGCTATTTTTTAAGATATTGTAAAGCGATTTTAGTGGAAAGTTCCGCTTCCTCGATGGTTACCATTCCAATAGTAACCGCACAGATATTATGTTTCGAAATGTATTCATAGGCTTCTTTGGGGTCTAACTTACCTGCCGCCAAAGTTTTCATCCCCACAAACCATTTATTCTTAGTATTATCTACCATCTCTTCTAATGCGGTTTTATCTCCCATATATAATCCATTCGCATTCAGGGGAGTTAAAAATGCTTTCACTTGGGGTAACTTTTCAATTGCATATTGTAGCGTAGGAACGGGATTATGTAAAGCAATTCCTGGAATTACACCTCGAGATTCAATTTCCTCAACCAGTTTATTAAGCCTCTCATCCATTTTGTCTGCGACCATACCATGCGCAAAAATTATTTTAGCCTCAACGTCTATTAACTCATCGATTTTAGGATCATCGGGTCCTGGAAATGTTGAACCCGTGACAACATAATCAGAATGGGTTTCTTGCATGATTTTGATTGCGTCACAAACGGCACCACCCGGCACAGCCTCAAGTCCTCTTCCTCCCGCATTATAACATGCCTCCATAATCTCTAACATCGCATTGGCATCATCCATAAATTTTTTTCGATAAACACGAGCATTTCTTCCGAATTGAGCTGCTCCAAAAAAAGGAGAGGTGCCTGTCGAGACTAATGGAATATCTACACCATCAATTTTACAAAAAATTCTTATTCACCTAAAGTAAATTCAAAATACTTTAATATTATATAGTTAGTATAACATTCTAATTAATTGCTTATAAAATTAATTGATGTATTTTATAAGATTTCTGCAAATAGCTCATATTCCAAATTCTTTACGGATTTTAATTAACTTTTAAGCTTTTAATTATTATTTTTAACTTTATTGCGAAAACTCTATTGACCTAAGTTAACTTTGATGCTAAAATGCGTATGGTATTATTATATACATACTCACAGATTTGAACATTGGATCCTCCATGCGTATTGATAAGGTATCTATAATTACAAATTTTTGAAGCATGGTTGAGTAAGGTGACTAATCTAGGGAAAAATTCTTTTGATAATCCTCTATCTCCATAATCTCCTCTTGCAGTATCGTGTCCTAATAAATGCAAGATTAAATCGGGTTTAAATTGCTTAATCCGTGATATGAATTCAGTCTCAACCAAGCCCAAATAATCATTATCCGTTGTATTATATCCACAGTTTACGCAAATTTTTGTTCCCTTATCCTCAATGATATCTGAAGAACAGAAGCAAACGTGCAAAACATTATGATTTCCATATGTTACATCTCTCGTTCCATTTCCATGATGGGAGTCGGTATCTATGATGGCGATTTTAGCACCCGGAAAACTTTCTTGTAAATTTACGACCAGTGGCCCTGAAACAGAACAATAGGTGCCGCCCCAAGCAGAATCTCTTTCAGCATGATGTCCCGCCGCTACTCCAAACACAAGAGCATTTCGAAGTTCTCCTTTCATTATCATTTCACTGGCTTCAACACATCCGCCAACAGTTAAATAGGCACCCTTGCAATACCATTGATTTTGCAAATCTTTCAAGAATCTGGGAGTATGGACTTTCAATAATAACTCATCTTTTACAGATTTTGGTTTGATTAGTTTCACATTTGGCAGTGTTAGTTCACTCTTCATTACTTCAGGGTAATTGCGGAATTTATCATTAATAATGTGCCATACTTTTTGGCTGAAAAAATCGTGAAAAAAAACGCCTGTATAGATTTTTTTACACCTTTATTTCCTTTTTTTAGCTTTAAAGCTTTAAAAATTATTTGTAATAATAATTTTATTAAAAATTGGATTTTTTATATAAGTAATTTTAATAATCAAAATTAATGGGAGGATTGTAAATTGTCCTCAACAAATAGTAATAAATTGGAAATTAGGGATGGAAAAAGATATTATGGAGATGCATGGATGGAAAAACGAGCAGGTAATTATATTTTGCATCTGAAGGGATCTCCATATGAAATCGGATACCAACATGGTATTTTGATGAAAGAAGAAATTAAGCAAGGAGCAGCAGGTTTTTATGCCGATCCGATTAATGGGGGAAGAAAGAGTTATTCTTTAAAAAATTGGCTGATTAAGCTTTATCTTAACAAAAAAGTGTATAATCCTATTAAAAAAGCTCAACCCAAAGAACTTTTAGAACAGCTCAAAGGAATAGCGGATGGTAGTGGAGTTTCTTACAAAACGATTTTTAAGGCGAATCATCATACTGCGGTTACTATGGTTATGACTCCGGTTATAATTAAGCAACATCTCAAAAAGTTCAATCAATTTGGAATAAATGTGGGTGCTTGTAGTACTTTTGTAGCTACGAAAGAAGCTACCTTCAATGGGAGCACGATTGTAGGGAGAAATACAGATTATGGGGGAATTGACTACTGGCCTAAATATCAAACTATATCCTTCGTAGAGCCAGAAAAAGGATTCAAATATGTTCAAATAGGAACAGCGGGAATAATTATGTGGGCTCCGGGGATGAATGAAAAGGGTATCGTGGTGTGCGCACATTATATGATTTATGATGATATTTTACCAAATGGATTAAGTATTGCGGCATTCACTGATGAATTTTTACGAAAAGCAGAGAACTTAGAAGATGCACTGGCTATTTTGAATAAGAATCCTAGGGGTGCTTCCTGTGGATTTGTAATAACTGATGGTAAAAGCAAAGATGCATTTGCTGCCGAAGTGAGCACCGAAAAAGCTACTATTCGACGAATAGAAAACAATAGAATAATAATGACCAATATGGCAGTTTCAGAAGAGAAGCGTAAGATTGATTTTGTATCTCAATTTCATCTCAATGAGGGATGCCCTGGTCGGTATCGTAGAATTATGCAACTAATCGACGAAAACTATGGAAAAATAGATTATCAAAAAGCAGCGGAATTTATGGGAGATCATATAAGATTTACTACCGGGACCGAAAGGTGTGCCTATGGGATAGTTGGAGTAGATGATAATGTAAATTCCATGGTTTTTTCACCAGAAGAACTAAAACTCTGGGTTGCGACGGGCCCTGCACCTGTATGTAATAATCCCTATATCGGATTTGATTTTGAACAGGAAATGAGCGGGACTCCATCGAAAATAACACCTGATGTTCTCGAGGGTTACCATTATGAAAATCCTAAAAAAAAAGTAGGAATGCAGAAATTTAACCAAGCGTATATCATCCATGAACGTAATCCGACTCAAAAGGAGGACATGATAAAACTTATAGCAGAAGCAATCGAAGAGGACCCTGAGGAAGTTATTTATTATCAAATGGCTGCGAAACTACTATTGCATCAAGGAAAATATAATGAAGCAATAAATTATGTTGAAAATGCTTTAAATTTAAAGCAATCCTTAAATGAAACGGCTCACAATTATTTGGTGTTAGGAATCCTTTATGATCTTAAGGGAGATAGAGAGAAATCTATTAGTTATTACCAGAAAATTGATTCTCTGTTAAAAGAGGAGCCTCAGGATCCTTGGTTTAAAGTAAATGCTGTGGTTGGCTCATTTGCACAGTTGTATATCAAACAACCATTTTCTAAGAAAAATTTAAAAGATAGATCAGTGTTAATTGATTTTTCTCAAGGAGTTGGCGTTGAATAGAAAATCTCAATGATTTAAAAAAAATTTTTTTCTTTATTTATTTGAATTTTGGTAAATATTCCTTCTGAATTTTGATCATTTCGTTATAAATATTTTCAGCCCTTTCAAAACTTCCACAATTAACATCCATCGCGATACAAGCAATGGCAAGATCCTTAGACTCTTTAAGAATTGCCTCCACACAAACATCTTGAATCGAAGCCTCAATCCTTAAAAGTGCGGCGATATTTTTGGGAATTTTTCCTAATTTAACCCCATGAACACCATCTTTGTTGACCGTGCCAGAACACTCAAGGATCAAATCTCGCGGAAGATTATCAATGATTCCTTCATTAGGCACATTTACAGCAATTTCATAGCTATTAGTATTTTCAATAATTTCTTCGATAATGGGAACCCCTCTTTCTCCGGATTCATCTTTCATTAAAATTCCTCTTTTTGAATATTTCCCATTTAAAAGTCTTTTATAGTTTCTTTCATACCTTTTATTGGTTCCAATTTTACCTTGTTCCATGCGGGTGATCCAATCATCTAAATCTGAATATTTAGTATGATTTGATCCAATCTGCAAATATTCACAGATGTGATTATCTCCTACATAGGGAAACCATCCAAAACGTTTATAAATCTCAAATGTTAAGTCCGCATATTTAAATCTGTCCCATTTATCTTGATAATAATTCATGCAATTTGCATTAAATTTTGGCATTAAATCTTCACTAGTTTTTAAATTTTCCAGACCCAGTATGAAGGCAAAATGGTTTAATCCTCCCACAGTAATTTTAGTATTTTTTAAGGATTCTTTATGTAGATTTATCTTATCGTTTGGGGATAATGCTTTAAGCTTTTCGGCTTGAAGATTTTCATCCACAATATAAGGAAGATCTGGCAAGAATAAACCTATTTGATGGCACAGTCCCACAAGTTTTAGTTCAGGTACTGCTCGTTTTATTGCTAAACAAATTCGAGACACGGGATTCGAATAATTAATGAAGAACGCATGCGGATTTGCCTTGTAGGTTTCTTTGGCAATATTGACTATGGTGGGGATTTGACGAGCAGAATGAAAAAATCCACCCGGACCCCCATTTTCGGCCATCATCTCGGAGGTTCCATAACTATGAGGGATTCTATGATCTTGCCAACGATATTTGAATCGATCTCCATGTTCAATGGAGCAAATTACAAAATCTGCATTTTTTACAGCGGTTTTCAATTCTGTTGTTTTTTCTAAATTATATTTATTTCCCCTAAGTTTATTTTCATGAGATAGTATCTCATAAATCATATTCAGTTTTGGTTCATCAATATCAATCAAAACGATAGTGGATCCGGATAATATTTTGCTAGAATATATGTCGCTTAATGTGGGAGGTCCAAATGCTGCACTCCCCGCTCCGAAGAGTACAATCTTTTTATCCATGTTATCTAAAATTGTGAATTTCTAATAAACTATAAGATTGGCGTAAATTGAATATAAATTAAAAAATCTATAAAAATGAGATAAATAAATAAAAATAAAAAAAAATTCAATTTAAGGTCTAAAACCTGATTTTCCTGCACTACTTGCTCGGATAATTCTATCTACTCGTAGTATTAGATTAGCTAATTCCGTTCCAGATTTTAGTAGATAAAGGATTAAGGCTGCCGGCTCAATAATTCCCTTTTCGAAATTATTTCCTACAGTATTGGTAATGGTATCAATTCCAATCCATTTATCAGTATCGGTCTTATGAGCTGCTCTTAGTTCAGTAATTTTTTCAATTTCATCTAATCCCGCATTTCTGATTAAGGTAGTAGGGATTTCTTCAAGAGCAAGCGCAAACGCATTCACCGCTAATTGTTCTTTGCCAGAAATGACATTCGCATAGGTTCTTAATCTCTTGGCAATCTCCAGATAAATCGCTCCTCCCCCCGCCACTACCATTTTTGTATCAAGAATTTTGGCAATAACAGAGAGAACATCATTTAAAGAAATTTCAGCAGCATCAAGAGCATTTTGGAGACCTCCTTTAAGCAATATAGATACACTCTTAGGATTTTTACAACCCTCGAAAAAAGTATATTCATTACTGCCTATTTTTTCGAATTTGACTCTTTCCGCATAGCCAAGATCATTTTCAGTTAACATTTTAATATCATCAATGAATTTCGCTCCGGTTGCTTTTAAAATCGATTTATAATCTTTCTCTCCCACATTCTTAATAGCGGCAATTCCTTCTTTTGCCAAATATGCTCCAAACTTGTCTGAAATATCACTATTATTCACGATCATATTGATACCTAACCTTTTAAAGACCTTCATATGTTCTTTAAGAGCTTGTCCTTCTTGATCTAAAAATTTTTGGATATCCGCAGGATTATGAATTTGGATTTGGGCATCAAATTCCGTTTTTACCACGTCTAATTTCTTTCTAATGACAGCTATTTTTACATCTTTAAGAACATCAGGCATATTGGTATTAACTTTTTCTTTCTCGGTATATACGCCAGAAATTAACTCAGAATCTTTAAGTGATTTTCCTTGAGCTTTTACAATTTTAATATCTCCTACTTTATTAAAGATATTATCATCTTCTATATGTTTTACTGCCTTTAACGCAAGATCCGCAAAAAAATCCCTTAAAGGAGCAATATCCTTTGAATTCATAGCTGTTTTGGCTGCGTTTTTAAGAATTTCGGTATCATCCTTGGTAATTTTAGTAGCAATTTCATTTACTATTTGAATCGCTTTATCCACTGCTAACTTATAGCCATGAGTAATGTGTTTTGGATGAATATCTTGTTCAATTAATTCTAACGCATTTTTAAGTAAAGCAGCAGAAAAAATCACCACCGCGGTAGTTCCATCACCGATATCAGTATCCATAGCTTTCGCTACATTTACCATCATATTAGCCGCGACATTCTCGATATCTAATTTTTTGAGAATTTCCGCCCCATCATTGGTTATTGTCGAATCTCCCAAAGAATCTACGATCATTTTTGCCATACCTTTCGGACCAAGAGTAGAACTGACCGTTTCTGCAATAGCTACCATGGCATTTATATTTTGGTTTCGAGCTTCCTTCTCACGTACTTCTTCAGAACCTTCCTTTAATATTATTACAGGTACACCAAAAGACATTTTACACCATCCTCTAATTTAAGTATATTTTGTTTAAGCAAAAAAGGATAGGATATTTTTTTAATTTTGTGTTTTTTATGATTTGGGGATCTTTAAATATATAATCGTTTTTGTTGATAAGAATTATTTTTAAACATTTTTCACCGATTTAGATTTAAACTGAAAAATTTTAAATATTATTGCTTATAAAGTTATATTGGTTTTTTTAAAAAAAAAGAATAGGAAAATTGGTCTTTTACTTTATGAAGAAGGATGTTTTGGACGAAATTGACAAGGATATTCTAAGAATATTACAAGAAGATGCACGCAAATCTTACAGAGAAATCCAAGACCAATTAGGAATCTCAATTGGTACCATCCATAATAGGATTTCTAAATTAAAAAAAAATGAGATTATAGAAGGGTATACTCTCAAACTGAATAATATAAAATTAGGGTATAAACTCACCTTTTTAATACGAGTACAAATCGATGGAAAACATACCGAAGAGATTTTGAGCGAAGTTAGTAATAAGCCCGAGGTTTGTTCCGTTTTTCATACCACAGGAGAGCAATCCGCTGCATTAATTTGTAGATTTCGGGAATCTGATGATGTTCACAAATTTATTCGTGAGTTGAACCAGAGTGAATTTATTACCCGAACCAATTCAAATATGGTTTTAAAGGAATATAAGAATACCTCTTTTGTAGAAATTTAATCTTAAATTCCAATCTTTACTATTTTTCGGGATATCTTTTATTCATGTTTGGAAGTAGTTTCAGGTTCAAAGTCCAATGAAACCGAATTTATACAATATCTTAATCTCGTAGGGTTTGGCCCATCATTAAACACATGACCTAGATGACCCTGACATTTACTACAAAGCACTTCTTTACGAATCATTCCATAACTTATATCTCTTTTTTCTCTGACGTTTTCTTCTAAAATTGGAGCATAAAAACTTGGCCAACCTGTTCCCGAATCAAATTTAGTTTTAGAATCGAATAAGGGAGCTCCACAACCCGCACATTTATAAATTCCCTTTTCATGATGATTCCAGTATTTTCCCGTAAAAGGGGGTTCGGTACCTTTCTGTCTTAGTACATAATATTGGTCATTTGATAAAATTTTTTTCCAATTATCGTCATTGTTTTTTTCTTTTGATTTCATAATAGAATAAAATTAAATTATCTATAACAATGAATTTGCTTCAAAAAATTAATGATTAACTTAAACCGTTTTAGAATGAAAGAAGAAATTGAGGGGATTCTTATTTTTTATAAACTGTATCAGGATCGAAAATACGTTTACCATCGATTTTAAATTCTCCATTCACATATTCTCTGTGAAAACAAGAGTAAAATCCCGTATGACAGGCTGCTACTTTTTGCTTAACCTTAAATAAAATAGTATCGTTATAACAATCCACAAAAACTTGTTGAATCTCTTGAATGTGGCCGCTTTCTTCTCCTTTTTTCCATAATTTTTTACGGGATCGTGAATAATAACACACAATTCCAGTTTCTAAAGATTGACGTACAGCCTCCTCATTAGCAAATGCTAACATTAAAATTTGGTTAGTTTTATAATCCTGTGCGATGACCGGAACTATTCCACCTTCAATTTTCGAAAAATCTAACTTTTCAATAAATTTTTCAATTTCTTTTGGAGAAAATTTCTTCATGTTAAATCATCTGATATAATTTAGGTTTCATAAAATTCATAATTTATTAAAATTTATCAAGATCATCATCTTCACACAACACTATTAAGAATTATGGCAAAGAAAAACAAAGATTTTATAATGGATCCTTGGAGTTCAAGAGGAATCGATGAAGAGGACTATGAAAGATTGATAAATGAATTTGGTATTGAGCGCTTGGGTGAACTAGAGAGACAACAATTAATTGATAACAGATTTATTAGACGGAAAATTATATTTGGACATCGTTCACTGGATGATATTTTTAAAGCAATTGACAAGAAACAGCCATGGGCAGTTATGAGTGGAATTAAGCCCTCTGGTCCGTTTCATTTAGGAACATTAACTACTGCATTAGAAATCGTAGAATTTCAGAAAATGGGGGCCAAGGCATATTATTGCATAGCAGATATAGAATCATGGGAAGATAATGGAATAACTTATGAAGAGGCGGAGGCAGACGCA
Source organism: Promethearchaeota archaeon (assembly GCA_004524515.1). Next base: position 41,016 of record SDNV01000001.1, on the reverse strand, counting down.
GTAGATAATTTAGCAGATATATTAGCATTAGGATTAGATCCCTCCCCAGATAAAGCTTATATTTGGAGGCAATCTAAGGAACCGATCGTTATGGATGTCGCGTTTAAAGTAAGTCGATTAGTAACTCAAAATATGTTAAATGCAATTTATGGAGAAAAAACCTTTGGTCTTTATTTAGCAGCGTTAATCCAGGTAGGAGATATTATTTTACCCCAACTGAAAGATGGTGCGCAGCCTACTGTCGTTCCTGTTGGCATTGATCAGGATCCTCATATAAGATTAACCAGAGATCTTACTCGTAGATATTATAAAGAAAAGAAAGTCGATGACAAAATCGTTCAAGAAGAATACTTTCTTCCAGGCGCTACCTATCATAAATTATTAGCGGGATTGGATGGAACAGATAAGATGTCAAAAAGAAATCCCAATAGCTACTTTACATTTAACGAACCTTTAGAATCCATAACCAAAAAGCTCAAAGGAGCTCTTACGGGAGGACGAAGAAATAAAAAGGAACAACAGGAACTAGGAGGTGAACCTCAAAAATGCATGATTTACAAGATATTAACCTATCATTTTGAAGAGGACGATGATAAACTTGCAGATGACTTTGCGAAATGTGTTAAAGGTGAATTAATGTGCGGAGAACATAAAAAAGAATGTATTGAAAAAGTTATAAAATTCATTAAAAACCATCAGAAGAGAAAGGAGAAGCTTATAGATAAAGCCAGAGAGATTTTAAAAATAGAATAAGTTCTTACATGGATATATTATATTTAAACAATACAAGGTTGAAATCTATATTTATAGGAATAAATTCAAGGTAAAATCGATTCTAGAATATTAGTTATATCTTCAACTAATTCAGGAAATCTATTTAGCAAATTATCTTTAAATTGTTCTTCAATCACAACCGATACAAAATATGTCTCTTTTTGGATTTTTATTTTATGGAGATATGATAACAATTTATTTTCAAGGTCAAAAATGTTATAATCTATCGTATACTCCTCCTCCTGCATTCTTTTTAATAAAAATAGGTGTTCTTTTATTGATTCTAATAATTCAATATAAATTTCAGGGTTGATGGAATCACTATAAAACTCACTTATGATAATCCCATTGGGATCAAATAAAATAAGGGAGATAGAATTGAATTTATTCACTAAATAATCTTCTAATAATAAAGAAAGTTCAAAAAACTTTTCATCAAAAATCGAGAGCCCATAAGAGATTAACTGCACAATAGAGATGATGTCATAGATCGAAGTTTGTTGAAATAATATTTTAAACATGGAATACTTCTCAGTAATAAGCTCTCTCAATTCATCAATTGACTCGTGTATCTCTTCAATCGTGTGTAACTCGGGATCATATTTATGAAAGGAAACAATGATAGGGACGTCCATATCATTACTTATAAAGTATTGCAAGAGCACATCCAAATATTTTAGGGAGGCTTCGTATCTCTCTTTATCTTGAATGTCTATTACATACACTAATAAATCCGTACCAGCAAAATATACATCTGCTCTTTTCTGATATAGTTTTCTATATTGTTCTTGACCTCCACAATCCCAAAAGAAGCAGAGATTTCCGAGAAACATCGCTCTGTGATATTCTACTTTTATAGTAGGCTTTAATGCTATTATCTCCTGTTGAAAATCATATTTCTTGTCTAGCGCCAACAAAATAGAAGTCTTTCCGGCATTGTCTAATCCAGCGACTATAATTTTAATGGCATTTTTCATTGAAACCATATTATTTTAACCATAATTATGATAGTTTTTTAAACTTAAGATTATAATTAGAATTGCTTAATAAAAGATTATTGAAACACTAAATTATAAAATTGTGTTTTCGTATGGGAAATAAATTATAATCTCAGCGGTATTGATGTTTCTTTAATATTATTATCATGATATATCTGTCTTATTTCAATCATATATACTTTTTTTAATACCTCTGATTATTCATTCTTTAAGCCGTATCACAAACCACGGATGATGAGGTAATTGATTGAAATTGAATGGGATTTTGAAGAGGAGAATAAATTTTTAGAAAATTTAAACTATCAAATCGCAACAATATATGGTTTTTACAAAAAGATTCCAAAATTTTATAAGAAATTAGAAGATTTAGAAAACCATTATGATTTAGTAGAAGCCAAGAGACGAAGAGATGCATATAAAATTGTAATGGATGAATTAGAATTTTTAGTTCAAAATTATCAAAAAAAGTAATAATTTTTTTCTTTCTATTTTATCGCTTCTTAAAGATTTTTTATGATATTAAAGAAAATTAACCCTTAAAAATTAGGGAAATAATAAATTATTCACCGATAATTGAGCAATAAATCTCCCTATATCTCCCTTTTTCATCACACTCGATAAAGATTATCTGCTGCCAAGTCCCTAAGATTAATTTTTTGTTTTGAAAAGGAAAAGTCATAGAGGTTTTCAAAAGAAAACTTCGTAAGTGTCCTGCTCCATTATGATCCCCCCATGTTCTATGATGCTTATAATTTAGATCATACGGGATAATTTTTTCAAGGAATTCTTGAATATCGTGATTCACTAATCCGGGTTCATATTCTACAGTAGAGATTGCCCCTGTTGAGCCCGCAATATGAACATTCACGATACCGTCTTTAACATTGCTATTTTTTATGGCATTTTGAACATTTTGAGTGATATCAATAATATCGCAATACGCTTTAGTCTTTATATCAAATGTTTTTAAAATGACAGTCATAAGTAACTAATACAATTATTTATTCCTTATACAAGTATTTATTTTTGCGAGTTGTTTTAAAACAGAAAGGGGTAATCTATTAGTTTTCAGAGCTAGAATTTTTGATAAAAGAAGAAGTTCTGCCTGTCCTAATTCTTTATCACTGGTCCATCCCTTAGTTTTCTGTTCAATACACACATAATATTCTTTATTATATTTGCGACATTTATTTTTATGACATTTCTGGCAAATTATAGGAAAGAGCTTTACTTTTCCATTTATTAGGGAAATTGAGAACGTTCCGAAATCTTCATTTTTTATTTTTAACCATTCCATATAATCAGAATCAATTTCAAATCCCAGTTCGGATAAATAACCTAATATAACGTCGGTATTGATTCGGCAATTCTGATTAGTTTCTCCGCAATTAGGAGGTTCGAAATAATCCTGACATTCATCTTTATATTTTTGTTGTCGAATAAATGATTTTATCGGGATAAAATTTATGATAAAATTATCGGTTTCTTGACAAGTTTCCTTTTTTTCAATATAGAAAGCACAAATCTGTTCGAATACCTCCAAAGGTGAAGATATCTCGCTAATTTTGATATTATTTGATTTAATTATTGAGTCAAATTGATTTTTTTTAAGATATTTTTCTAGAATTTCTTTTTTAGTACTTTTTTCGAGAATTATACAAAAAGCTATGGTAATGAAAGGTAGTCTTGATTTAATTTCATCCAAATAAGATATCATTTGTTCTAATTTCGTTTCAGAAATGAACACTATGATAGCTTCTGAACCATGATAGTAAGTTGTACGTAAGAAAGCGTGTCGTTGATTACAATCAATATTCCAGAGATAAAATCCATAATTGAGAGAATTGTATTTAAAATCAACTTTTGAAATGTTAACCCCAATATTATTTTTATTATTAAAAGGGAAATGATGAGAGCTTACAAATTTTTCAAATTGGTTTTTATAATTTTCATATCCTCCTAATAAACAAACTTTAACTTTTAATTCATTTTCAAGAGAAGGGAGATGTTTAGAAGAACTCATAGAACCAATCTTAAAAAATCAAAAAATTTGGACAAAATCTAATAAATAAAAAATTTTTTTATCAATTTTAATTTATTCTTTTTTATATCTTAAATATTTTGGTAAGAAGTGAGTGAAAATGAATCCGAGATTAAAGGAGTTTCTTAAAAAGGTCCATGATCCAAAAAATAATATTCCGATGTATGCGACGATAATGATTCGACCGGGAAAAAATATTATGGACTTCAAAATTAAAAAAGAAGAATCAAATATCTTAAAAATTATTGCACATGAATCTGATAGGAAGGGATGGTTTTTACATTCCTATCATATACCTATTATAAATTTGGGTTTACCTGGAGATTCAAATACTAGAAATAAAGAGATATTAGCTATTTTGAATAATCCGAGAGAAATAACCTCTGATAAAGCAACTAAGGACTTAATGGAAGAGATCTTGAGAAAATATATTGAAATTCTTTCTGAAAGAAAAAAGCATTATTTTAGGACTAAAAGATTTAAGAAGAAAAAAGAGTTTAAAACAGGTACTCAATTAAAAGGTTTTTAAATTCTGGTTTATCAGACTAATTTTGAAAAACAAGAACTAATAAATTAGATTAAAAACTTCAAAAGTAGTTAAAAATAGATCTTTAAATGGGAAAATAGCTTTATTCTTCACTTCTCAGAGGCATTCCTGCGAGATTAATTATTTCCTTTTTTTTTGGTTTAATTTCTCGATAAGGATTTTTAATGTCTTTAAATTTCCTTCCAAAAGTTAAATATCCCGAATGGCCTATCATTCTGACTTCCGGGCGCGTGGCATTTTCTTTTACTTGAATTTTTCTTTTAATTAATTCATAAGTATTGATTTCGCAAAACTCATTTTGCTTTAAGGCAAAAGTAGTTTTTTTAACTTGTTCTATAGTAGGAGAGAAAGATGCTATTGTCCCACTAAGTTTCAAAGATCCCTTAATATTTTCAATAGCTTCCCAAGGCGTTGCCATATCTAAAACAATTGAATCAACCTGACTATGATGTAAAGCATCTTTAATAATATCTCCATATTGTATGGTAACTATATCTTGCAAATTCGCCCTGATAATATTTTTACTCGCTCTTTTTAATGATTTTTCCCGGACGTCATAGGAATAGATATGACCATTTGGCTTAACATAACTTCCTAAAATACAAGTTAAAGCGCCTGAACCACACCCTGCTTCTATTACAATACTCCCAGGTCCAATCCCGGTATAAAGTAATAATAATCCTGCATCTTTAGGGTAAATAATTTGGGTTTTTCTACTCATATAAAGTATATAATCGGAGGGTAACGGCCTAAAAACATAGAATTTATAACCCTGACTTGAGAGGGGTTTAGAAAACACGCACGAACCAAATGATTTTCCGATAATGTCATCAAATTCAATAATTCCTTTATGCGTGTGAAATTCTCCCCCAGGTTTTACTTGGACTAACCATCTTCTTCGATCATCAAGTATTAAAAATATTAAATCGTTAGCTTTTATTAATTCCGTTTTCATAATTTAATTATTATTTTAGTTCATTCCTATTTTCTTCTATTAGGATACATCTTAAATTTTTTACGATTGAAAGTGAAAAATATTAAAAATTGAATTTTGAATAATCTAAAAAAATAAAATATAAAAAAAAAAATGAATTACACTTATCTATAAAAATCTTTTTTATATATATTTTCTAATGAATTAATTCATGAGTAAAGATATAACCAATAAATCTCGAGTTTCTTATAGGGATCTTCAAGAAAAAATAGAAGATTATAGAACTAAACGAGATGAATTAAATAAAAAGACTAAGGAATATATCAACAGTTTACAAGATATAGAAGTTGAAATTAATAATTCCTTAAAAACAGCTCGGGATGTCTATAAAAAAAAGCGAGATTATTGGAATAGTAAGGTAAAATTATTAAAGAAAAAAAAAATAGAATATAAGAATCTTTTAGATAGTCTTATTGAAGAAAAAAATAAAGTTCGAAAGCATTCACCAGGTAAAGACAATGTAAAACGTTTTATGTCTATTAAACAGATTGATCGTAAAATAGAAAATCTGGAACGTAGAATCGAAACCGACTCTTTAAATATTACGGAAGAAAATGAGATAGTAGATAAAATTAAAGAATTAGCAGAAAAAAAAAATGAGCAGTTGGTCGCTCAACAGAATGATGGTTCCTATAAAATTGAGCGAAAAATTGAAATTGTTAAGATTAATTTAAATAAAATTTACGAACAGTTAAATAAATGGTCAAATAAAAGTCAAAAGAATCATTCGAAAATGCAAGAACTCTATCAGAAGGCGAATGATTTAAAAGACCAAAAAAAGCAGATGGAAGAAGAACTCATTGAAAATAAGAAAGCGGCAGATCGATACCATTTTCAATTCCTAGAGGCGATGAGCCAAAAAAAGAGACTTGATAAAGGCAGAAGACCTTACAAACCCAGAGGGAAGAGAGGGGGAAAAAGGCCACCGAAATCGGGATATCGCCCCCCAAGTAAAGATAAGGAATTACTGGAAAAAATTAAGCAAGATAAGCTTGCTACTGCTTTAGAAAAACAGAAAGCAGGGAAAAAATTAAATCTTTTTGAAGCTAGACTTATTTTAGAGCAGGGAAAATAATATAAAAATTTCATTATTTAATGGTATTAATTTTTCTGTAGCTTATTAAATCAAGGTTTTGATAAAACCATTATAAAATAGGTTTGAAACCCACAAATATATCAATCATGTATTAAAAAAATATTAATTTAGAATAACATTTTGTATTGCAACTTAACTAAATAAAAATTGAATGATTTAACATGAGCAAAAAGGTTGAAGAGATACGTAGTATTTTAATGGAGCATCACAATGAAATCCAAAAGGCTATACCCTTAATAGCAAGTGAAAATGTAACAAGCCCTGCGGTTAATGAAGCTTGCAATTGTGATTTTTCTCATCGATATGCTGAAGGGTGGGTAGGGGAGAGAGTATATGCAGGCTGCAAGTATATTGACATGATAGAACAGATGTGCATGGATTTAATGAAGGACTATTATCAATGTTGTTTCGCTGATGTTCGCCCAATCTCTGGAGTCATGGCAAATCTGGTTTTATACAATGCTTTCACATCAAGAAATAATGGAAAAATGTGCGCTATGCCTATTCCTAAAGGCGGCCATATTTCCCATGCTCCATATCAGGCGTCTTCAGGTCGAAAAATATATGGGACCGCAGGAACTGTAAGAGGTTTAGAAATTGAATATCTTGCGTTTGATGAGGAAAATATGAATATCGATCCTGATGGTTCCGCAAAAATTATTAGAAAATTCAAACCTGAGATGGTTCTTTTTGGTGCTTCTGTATTTTTATTTCCTCATCCTGTTAAAGAATTGAGTGATGTTGCTAAAGAAGTAGATGCTTACATTGGGTATGATGCTGCTCATGTAGCGGGTTTAATAGGTTCAGGGTATTTCCAGGATCCTATGCGTGAAGGGGCTGATGCGGTTTCTTTAAGTTGCCATAAAACGTTACCTGGTCCTCAGACAGGAGCAGTACTTTCAGATAGGGATGATTTAATTGATACACTGAAAAATGCTGCTTTTCCTGCATTATTTTCAAATCATCATTTACATAATATCGCGGGATTAGCTGTAGCAGTAGCAGAAATGATGGAATTCGGAAAAGAATATCATAAAAGAGTAATTGAAAACGCAAAAGCATTTGCAGAAGCATTAAGTGCACAGGGATTTAAAGTGTTATGTGAACATCTTGGATTTACCGAATCGCATCAAATAGTGGTGGATATCGGGATGTTCGAAAAAAACGTCGGTTTGGGCGGAGATATCGAACGTTTGCTTGAGAGTGCTAATATTATTATCAATCGTAATCTCTTACCATGGGATATCAGAGGTGGTGGTGGACCGGGAGGTGAAGGAGGGACAACAAAACCAAGGCATTACATGAATCCTGGCGGTCTACGTCTTGGAACAGCTGAGATTACTCGTCTTGGAATGGGGAAATCTGAGATGATTGACATTGCGAATTTTTTTAAACAACTAATAGTAGACAAAAAGAATCCAAAAGTAGTAAAAGAGGAAGTGGCTGAATTCAGAAAGAGTTTTCAAGAAGTCAAATATTGTTTTCAAAATCCCAATAAAGCCTATGAGTATTTAAAATTCTATTAAATTATTTTCTTTAGCTTCTCCCCTAGATAATGATAAAACTTATCTTTAATGGTAATTTTTAAATATTATCCTTATTTTGTAATGAAAATTCGAGTTTTTGAAAATTATGACCCTTGAAGTTCTAGAACAAAGCGACCACAAGCTAATTTTAATTTTAGAAGGAATTTCTATTGAAATGGTGAATGCTCTAAGGCACATAATACTTACTGAAATTCCCGTAATGGCAATAGATGAAGTTATTATTTTAAAAAATGACTCACCTCTTTATGATGAAATAGTTGCTCATAGGTTGGGATTAATTCCTTTAAAGACCAATTTGAAAAATTATAATCTCCCACGAGATTGTGAATGTGGAGGTTATGGATGTAGTCTTTGTCAAGTATCTTTAACTTGTGAAATGACGAATACTTCAAATAAACCAATTACTATTTCTTCTGGAGATTTAAACTCTAATGATCCGGATGTAATACCGGTGAATCCTGAAATTCCTATTTTAAGAATAGATAAAAATTCAAAAGTAATCATTGAAGCTTATGCTATTCTCGGAAGAGGAAAAGATCACGCCAAATTTTCAGCTGTTTCAAACTGTGCTTATAGATATTATCCATTAATTGAATTTGATGATTCTAAAATCACGGATAAAGAAGAACAGGAGCTTATTGTAAAATTATGCCCGGAAAAGTTGTTTGAATTATCTAATAAAAAATTAAAATTAAAAGATGACTATTGGAAAACGTGCACCTTATGCAAAGCATGCGAACAAAATTCTAATGGTAAAATAAATGTTAATTGGAAAGACGATACTTATATTTTTTCAATAGAGAGTGATGGAGTGCTTCCCTTTAATGTTCTTCTTAAAAAAACTTTTGAGATCTTTTTAAACAAAATAGATGAATTTGCTAAAAAACTGGAAGAGATTGAAATATCTGAATAGACGATAAAAAATTTATTAAATCATAATGAATTTAAAGAATTAAAATGTCGCATAAGATTTTAGGACCAAGTGACTATTATAACAGGAAATTAATAAGAGATTTACATAAAACAAAAAGGAGAATATGGAGAAAGGTTTCCAAAAAATTATCTGGTCCAAGAAAGAATAGAATTGAAGCGAATTTGTATCGTATAAATAAGAAAACAAAAAACAATGATGTCGTTGTAATACCCGGTAAAGTTTTAGGGATTGGAGAATTGAATCATAAACTTACGATAGCATGTTTGAGTACTTCAAAATCCGCACAAAAAAAAATTGAAGCTTCGGGAAGCAAATTAATCACTATAGAAGACTTATTAGAACAAAATCCTCGAGGAAGTGGAATTAAAGTCTTTTATTAAAAAATAAAAGGGATTGTTAAAAAATGATCGAATATCAGCTAATAGATGCGAAAGATAAAATCTTTGGTCGTTTTTGTAGTCAGATTGCTAAAAAGGCACTTTTAGGAGAAAATATTGTTATTATTAATGCTAAGGATGCCATAATTAGTGGATCCAAGAGTAATATCCATGAAAATTTCTTAGCAAAACTCAATATAAGTACTGCAACTAATCCCCGGAGGGGTCCTTATTGGCCTCGAAGACCGGATACTTTTATGAGAAATGCTATTAAAAAAATGCTTCCAAGGAAAAAATTACGTGGTAAAGAAGCATTAAAACGCGTTCATGTGTATATTGGAGATATTCCTGAGCGCTTTAAGCAAAGGTACAAGAATTTAAAGCCAATGGAGATTTCTAATGCAGATAAAACTCGTTTATCCTATTATAATAAATTTATTACCTTAGAAAATCTATGTACTAGAATTGGCTGGAAAAAAAAAGAAATTGAGGCGTGAATAAATGTCTGAAAAAGTAAAACACATACAATCATCAGGAAAAAGAAAAACGGCAATTGCTAGAGCGGTGTTAAAATATCCCGCAAAGGGGCAGATAAAAATAAATAATGTTCCTCTACATATATACGAACCAGAAATCGCACGATACCGGATACAGGAAGTTTTAGAAGTAGCAGATAATCCCAAATTAGAAAAATGTGATATTAAAATACGAGTTAAAGGGGGAGGTAAAATGAGTCAAACAGATGCGGTTCGGATAGCGATTGCGAAAGCGATATATAAATTTTTAGGAACAAAAACAATAGAGAGACTTTTTAGAGAATATGATAATGCGCTACTGAGCGGAGATTCAAGAAGAACTGAACCAAAAAAGTTTGGGGGTAAATCTGCTCGGGCAAGACGTCAAAAATCATTCCGCTAAACTCCTTTCAGCCCCAATAATTAGTTCAATCTTTTAAAAAATACAATAATTCTATTTCTGCACTATTTAGATCTATAAACAGTTATTTTATGGATTCTATATGCGCTCCGAGTTGATTTAAATCTTTTATGAAATTGGGATAGGAATCATTTATAACTTCAACTTGGTTGATTTTAGAACTTTTATTTGAATAGAGTGCCGCAATGATACAAGCCATTGCGATTCTATGATCTTTTTGAGGATCTATTTCAGTTCCTATTAAATTGCTTTGATAAATTGTTAATTTATCCTTTTCTTCTTCAAGTTTAACCCCCATCTTTGTTAATTCTCTTGCCATAACAGAAATCCTATCACATTCTTTAAATCGTAAGTTCGAAGCATTATACAGTGTTGTTTTTCCTTTCGCAAGAGCACCAAGGACACACATGATTGGAAATAAATCTGGGATTTCTTTACAATCAACCTCTATTCCCTGTAGAGGGTAATTTGAAGTGTTCCCGCGAATAATCACTTGATGTTTAGGTTCATTAACTTGTAATTCCGCTCCCATTTTTTGCAAAATATCGAGTATTTGTTTATCTCCCTGCGGACTCAAAGGATTTAGATTATTAATAATTACGTTCGAATCCTGTGGAGATAAAGCAGCAGCGGCGATAATAAATGCTGCGGATGAGAAATCTGCTGGGATGGTATATACCTGCGGTCTATATTTTTGTCCATAAGGGATATAATACTTGCCTTTCTTCTCAGGGGTAAGATCTTCTAGGATATTTATTCCAAATGAAGAGAGAACATCCAATGTAATTTTAACATATGGGTAAGAAACCAAGGGGGTTGTTATTTCAATCTCGATCCCGTCTTTATCATCATTCTCATTACATTTTAATAATGTGCTGACGAAAAGTAATGCAGTTATAAATTGGGAGCTAATATCTCCCGGAATTTTAACTAAATCACATTTATTAGTGAGGCGTTTAACGGTTAATTCATTTTCAGAAATATGATATTCTGCTCCTAATGCTTCTAAAGCTTTTAAAAGGGGGAGTATGGGACGATTTCTTTTAAAAAATTCCCCCTTAAATGTTAACCCTCCTTCAACTAAAAGACTTAAAGCACTAAAAATTCTCACAGAAGTACCTGAATTTCTACAATCAATATTTTCTTTATAAGGTGAGAAAGAATTCTGAATTTTTTCAATAATATATCTATCATCTTGTTGCTTTAGAACCTTTACACCTAATAATCGTAAAATCTCAATAGTAATTTCTACATCGCCTAAGGTTAGGGGATTTTTTATGATTGATACTCCTTCAGCGAGGCTTGCTGCTATAAAAGCCCTATGAGAATAACTTTTGGAGGGAGGCGCTACAATTTCCCCTTTTAAAGATCGGATCGGATTAACATTTATTGAAGCCATCAATTTACTAATAGAATTTTAAGGATTTAACCTTAATTGAAAAATAATTCTCAAAAAATGTTCCAGAATGGAAATGATATAATCTTATATTATTAAACTATAAAGTTATAGTTAAATTATTTTAGTATAACTAAATAAATTAGAGATAAAAAAGCAAATATGACCTCTGACCCAAATAGTGTTGATTTTTTATTAAGGATAGCTTTTACGATCATACTTTTAATAACTCAATTATTACTTTCGGTTTATTTACTAAATAAAATTTTAAATAAGAAAAAAGATACGGGAACTGTTCAATTTGATTTTTTGTTTAGTGCATTCATTTTATTGGTAAGTTTATCTGTTTCGCTTCTAATATTTGCGCATTTTAATTTTAATTTAACACACTTTGATCCAAATAAATATCATCTCTATCCATTTGTATTCATTTGGAAATTGGCTTCCTTAATCAGCTTGATTGGTTTTACGTTGGTCTTACATGTGATTGGAAAAGAAGTATTCAAGTTTAGATTTAAAGGAATTCTTGCCTATATTATATTATTAGTTGCCATTATTCAATTTTTATGGCCCGTTTCTGAACCAGAAGATTTCGAATTCATTACTATGTTAGGATTAGTCGGTAATATTGTAGCGGTTATAATGACCATTATTTTCTTTAATATGGGTAAGAGAAATCCAGGATTACGTATAGCTTGTTATTTAATTGCTTTAGGGGTTTTTGTTTATGCTATCGGTTCTGCCTTATTGGTTGAAACAATTTTAATACAGTTAGAAATCGTATTCGGAACTGAAATTCGAGTTTTCTTATATGCGTTATCTCTAAGTTTAAATACCATGGGATTAATATTAGCTATATACGGTGTGGTCAAATTTTCTTTATAATTTTGATTAGAAATGAAGAAAATTAATCATCCTTTACTATCTATTTTTTGAAAAGATAGAATTCTTTTTCTTTTATCACAACAGTTAATGTATATATATCAAAATAAAGAAATTCTCAATATAATTAATCATTTAATGATATAAATAAAAAATTAAAGTGAAAGAATTATGAACGAGAATGCAAAAGAAGGCATTTTAACTAAAAAAACCAAAATTGGTTATAGTTTTGGATATTTGGGAACTGTACTGGCAACTTGGACTTTTTCTACCTATATTTTTTTCTTTTATGCCTCAGTTATCGGTTTAGATCCGATATGGATTGGAATAGCTCTTGGAATTTTAGGTATTTGGGACATGTTTAATGACCCAATTATGGGGCACATCTCCGATAAAACAAAAACTCGATGGGGAAGAAGGCGTCCATATATGATATTTGGCACTGTCCCGCTTGTGATTTCCTTTATTCTTCTTTGGTGGAATCCTTTTTATGATTGGTTTATGATCTTCATTTATTTTTTGATAATTATGCTAATATTTGAATGGTTGTTCACTATGGTCGCTCTTTCTTATAGATCCTTATATCCTGAGATGACTATTGATATTAATGAGCGTTTAGAAATTGCTGGATATTTGGAGTTTTTTGATATTATAGCGCTTATATTAGGATATGTTCTATCCCTTATTATTGTAGGGATTTTGAGGGCAGCAGGGTATTCTCCAGCCATGGCTTGGTTACTTATGGCGACAATTCTTGGTGTAGTAATGGCCATTTCAGTTTTTACTGCGACGGCTGTAACTAAAGAAAGGGAGATATTTTATAAAGAGGAGGCATTAGGATTCATCAAAGCTCTTAAGTTTACATTGAAAAATAAAGCTTTTCGAGTTGTAGCGATAGCATGGTTATGTATTTCCGTTGCTTATGTCATAGGCTCGGCGACGGCTATTTTCTTTACAACATATATATTGGGGATGACTGAATTAGAAACAGCTATATCTTTACTCTTTATTTTTCTTACTGGGATCCCTTGTCTCCTTCTTTGGTATAAATTGAGTCAAAGAGTTGGAACTGTTAGAGCAACTATGATGGCTATGATGCTTTTTGGTATTTCCTTTTTTATATTACTTTTTGTTGTCAATTTAATTATGTTCATGATTGCCATAGCTATTTTGGGTATAGGCTTTGCCGGAGTAATCTTATTACCACAAACTCTCTATGCTGACGTTATTGATGAGGATGAAACTATAACGGGGGTACGGAGGGAAGGAATGTATTCAGGAATTCAAGCATTTATTGCTAAAGGTTCAGTCTCATTATCTTATGTTACTATGGCTATTGTTCTTTCAATGGCGGGATTTCAAGCCGGGGCAACAACCCAGCCAGAATCCGCATTATTGGGTATTCGACTTCTTATTAGCTTAATACCTGGAATTGTAATGTTTATAGGTATCCTTATATATACCCAATATCCTTTGAAAGGAGACCGTTTGCATAGAGTGAAAGAAGAAGTTCTTAGGTTACATGAGGAGAAAAAAAAGGCACTAGAGAAATAAACGCTCTAAATAATTCAATTTTTTTTTTCAAAATATTTTTTTAAAAAATGGAAGATATAATCAATTTAAAATATGTGAAGATAAATTACTTATATAAGAAAAGGAAAAAAGCCAATTTCAAAACAAAAAAAATGAGAAAATCTTGGGAGATAATACGCTAGGAACGAGGTTCAAAATAACCTCGTTCGGGGAGAGCCATGGAAATTTAATAGGAATTGTTGTTGATGGGGTTCCTGCGGGTTTAGAGTTAGATTTAGAGTTTATTCAAAAAGAATTAAATAAACGTCGGCCGGGTCAATCGCATTTAACAACATCTCGCTCTGAATCCGATAAAGTAAAAATAGTATCGGGAGTTTTTAACGGTAAAACTACAGGTGCTCCTCTTTGTTTGATAGTGGAAAATCTGGACGTTGATTCATCTAAGTATGAAAAATATAAGAAAATTCTCAGACCATCTCAAGTGGATTATACTGCTTTAAAAAAATATGGAGGATTCGCAGATTATAGGGGGTCCGGCAGATTTTCAGGCCGAATTACTGCGGGATTTGTGATGGCAGGAGCAATTGCTAAGCAAATCTTAATAAAATCTAATATTTCTGTTTTTGCTTATACGAAAAGCATTGGAAACATCATCGATGAGAAAGATTATACCATTGACGATTATCCAAAATATGTAAAACTAAGAGAAAAATCTCCGGTGAGAGCTTTAAATGCTAATCAAGGCAAATTAATGGAGCAAAAGATAGAAGAAGTAAAATCTCAAAAAGATTCTATTGGCGGAGTTATAAAATGTATTGTGAATAATTTTCCAGTGGGAATAGGCGGACCAATATTTAATAGCCTTGAATCGAATATAAGTAAGGCAATTTTTTCTATTCCGGCTATAAAAGGAATAGAATTTGGGGCAGGATTTCAGGCAGCTAAAATGAAAGGCTCTGAACATAATGATCCTTGGACTGTTGAAAATGGAAAAATTCAAACTACTAAAAATGATTCAGGGGGGATAATAGGAGGAATTTCAACAGGGATGCCTATTGAATTCAACGTAGCAGTTAAACCAACCGCCACTATAGGAATTAAACAAAAAACCGTAAATATAGAAACCATGAAAAATACAGAAATAGAGATTGCTGGAAGGCATGATCCGTGCATAGTCCCAAGAGCCATTGTAGTAGTGGAAGCTATGACTGCTATTATATTATTAGATTTCTTAATAATAGAAGGAATAATCCCATCAGTATTTAAATCATAAATAGAGCAAATTAAAGATTTTGAATTTCTTCTTGAATTTTGTCTAACTCTCGTTTTAATTCTCTTTCTTTAACTTTTAATTCTCGCTTTTTTCTTGATTTTATCTTTTTTTCTTCCAATGAAAAGGTCAATGGTGTAGCTGGTTGTTTTTCATACCCTAATTTTTGAAAAATTGCTTCTATCTCCGGATTATTGAATTCTGAAATAGAAACAGTACTTCCTCTCTTAATTGACTGTTCAGCTGCAAATGAAATAACACAGGCCTCTCTTGCGATTAATAAATTTGCATAAGGTTGTGTTCTATTTTTAACACAATTTAAAAATTCTCTACGTTCAGTTTGACATCCAATATGACCGACTCTCTCATTATCCGAATAATAATCTACTGGTATTTCTCTAATTTTTTCAACAGGACCCCCTGCAATGATAAGCTTATTGTCTTTCTTTGCTAACGCCCAGGCACCATTATCACCCATAATTCCAATTTCTAGCCCTTCAATAGGTTCAATCTCATACATACATAATCCCAAGTTTCCCTTTGCTCCATTTTCATATTCAATAAGAACATTTGCGTGATCTACGATATTTGGCTCATCTAAGGATTCACCTTGATGAGAAGAATATGCACATTGAATTCTATGCCCAGGTTTATACACATGTTGACCTCCCATTGCATAAACTTGTTTTGGAGGAGACCGAATAAACCAACTGAAAAGATCAAAATGATGACAATTCTTATCTAAAAGTGCTCCCCCTGATTGAGTCTCGTCAAAAAACCAAGGACTGGGAAAGTTATCTCGATATTCTTTACAATAAGCCATCATTACATTCCCGAATGTTCCTTTTTCAATTAAATGAGCCATAGTCCGATAAAGATTGGAGTATCGATAGACCAACCCTACTTGGAGAATCCTATTGGTATTAGCATATGCTTTTATGATTAAATCCGTTTCTTCAATAGTAGGTGCAATTGGTTTTTCCAAAAACACATCTTTATTTGCTTCTAATGCTTCAATCGCTATTTGAGTATGAAAATAAGTCGGTGTAGCAATCACTACCGCGTGAATTTCAGAATTATCTAACAAATCCTTATAATCGGTAAATGTCTGTGGTGTGCTTTTTCTAAATCCTTTTTGCATCATATGAAGCTGATTTTCATTCGGATCTGCTATAGCTAAAACTTTACAATCTAATAACCTATCAAAACCAACACAATGACCAAGCCCCATATTTCCAAGCCCAATAATTCCAATGTTTATCATTTTTTCCACCTTTTTTGATTTTAAATATTTTGAAACGCTATAATTCAAAAATTAATATTTGTTTATTTGAATAAGCAAATCTTTTCGTTTTGAACCTTATAATTATTTATAAACATGCGGAAGCTTTAATAGACTTCCATAATTTATTCCAATCATCAATCTTTCCCGAGGGAGAAAGACCAATCTTAAGGTTATCAGATTGTTCGCTCGTCGCCGAGTTCAAGACATACTTCATTTGTAATGTTTTTTTCATTACTTCGGAAGTCTTGAAGGAAGTTATCCCGCTGTGCTTGAAGATATCGTGAATTTGTGACCATTTATAGTAGGGACTGCCCTTTTTCAAACGGGGCTTTAAATAATCCCCGACTTGTGAGAGCAACCACTTATAAATAGCTGGAAATTCTTCCTTAAATCCCAAACCTCTTCGAGCAATCACATAACTTGCTAATACATGAGTAGATAAGTTATATGAACATGAATATTTATATTTTCCAATTAAAGAAGTATATGAGGGGTGTACTTTTTTAATCGCGACACTCCTTTTCTTGCATTTTCTCTCCAATAATTCGAGTGCTGAACTTTTCAAATTACTTAATTTTTTATTGAGCTTTTTGTTGTAAGAAAATATTTGGTCAAAATTTAAATTCTCGATGACTATTCCCTTTTTTTTATTAATGCAGTAATTCACCACATTATCCATTTTAAAGCTGATATAGTCATTACGCTTGTTTTTTCGGAATGTTTGCAAATTTCTAAAGGATATTTCGTGGTAACTCTTAAAATTTCCGTCTTTATCGACATTACTAAGTGATACAAAATTATAGTTAAAATCAAGCCCGATTGCCCCGTTTTTAAAATTAAATTGCAGTTCCGATTCGGGAATATCATAGGATACATCGGCAAAATACCTAAGTTCTCCTTTAATTATCCTGCGTTTTATGGTTACTGTATATTTTTCTGCATTAAGTATCTCGTTAAACCATTTTGCTTGTTTCTGATTAACAGAAAAGGGAATAGTAAACCATTTCTTAGCTTTTTGCTTTGAAAATGTATGGATCTTAATTGTTTTATTAGGGAGTATTTTTAAATTCACATTAATTTTTTGTTTTTTACCGATACAGCAAAATGAAGCATCCCTCCTGATAAAAAATTCCTCTCTGCTGAGTTTCTCTAAAATTCTCTGCCGAAATAAAAGTTTCATGCCGAACACAACGGGTTTAAGTGCAAGAGAATTCAATCTATTTTGAACTGATGATAACCTGCTATAAAGTCTTTTTAACCTTCTGTCCCGTCTATCTTGTGCTTTAATTGAATTGATTTTTTTTTGTATTTGCTCGGTTTGATGATTCATATAGGTTATTCTTTTCTTATGCCATGTTTTTTGTTGTTTAAGCAGAATTTCGTTCTTTTTGATGATAGTATTAACGTAAGAATTATTATGGCAGATCTGCATTAATATGGGTTGCGCTATTTTCCATTTATCATTTTTAGTTAAATCGGTGTCCTTTAGGTCAAAAAGGATCTTATACCCGATTCGCTTTACCCTATTATAAATTGTAAAAATAGAGTGTAGCTTCTTCTCTTGTAAAGAAGTTGGATACAAGCGGAAAATAGCGGTATGAATCATCTGTCGTTCATTTAGGTAATTTTTTTCTATATATTCTATTCTAACATATGTATTTAAATAAAAATTATGCACGGTGCGATTAAAATCAAAAGAGAGAAGCGAATTTTTGATTTCTTCTAATATTTTGAATATTTTCTTTATATGTCAGAAAAAGTCATTACGAAAGCTGAATGAATAATCACAAAAATATTTCCAAAAAATAAAAATATTAATTGAGGGAGTATATTTAATAAATTATATTTAAAATTTAAATTTGGAACGTTATACGATATGGAAAAAAAAATCGACACGTCCGGTCAGTTCATTGAATTTTATAAAAAGAAAGGCGACTATCTGGTATCTCTCGTAGATAATCATTATGCTAACCGGGAATATAAAAAATGTCTTGAATTATTGAATCAAGCATATGCTATGTACCAAAAAGGTAATTGTGCAGAAGATATCGAAAAAACTAAGAAAAGATTTGATGAGATCAAAGAAAAACATTTCAAAAAACCAGATTGAATTAGATTTTAAGGTACTTTTAGTTTTTTCATGATTTTTTCGATATGAGTCCCTTTCCAATAAACTTTTTTGCATTTAGGATTGGTACATTGAAAAAAATTTTGATAATACTTTAAAGTTTGAGGCTTCACATCATTCATTATGTTGTTTTTATCTTCTACTTTTTTTAATTCAGCATTACAAATACTGCAGCGAGCATTTCCCATTTCAAAATTATATTCTAAATTTAACTTAGCCTTAAGTTGATTCAGATAATTATACACGCCTTCTCCTTCTAAAAATATACTTCGATCTCTATTTTTTTTATAGAAAGAATAATCTCTCGTTATAATAATGCGATTATTTTCAAGCGCATATTCGGCTAGTTTTTCATCCGGAACGGGGACCATACCAAAAAATTCTTCGAGATCGTCAGCATACACCGTGTCATATCCGAAAATACGTAGAAATCTTGCCAATCTTCCAAACATGGCATCAACAAGAAATTTCATCTCAATTAAATAAATTATTAAAATATTATTTAAATTGTGTAATTGATTAAATAAAGTAAATCAAATATGGTGTATATTAATTTGGAAGCAAAAAAGTTGATGGATCAAGCCGTAAAATTTCATGGACACACCTGTCCTGGACTGGCTATAGGTGTTTTAGTTTCTAAATACATTTTAGAGCATGGTAATGATTTTAGTATAGACGAGGAGCTTGTTGCCGTGGTGGAAAATGATAATTGTAGTATAGATGCAATTCAAGCGTTATTGGGAACAACATTTGGCAAAGGTAACTTAATTCATTTAGATTATGGTAAGAATAATTATTCATTTTATAATAGAACCAATCAGAAAGCCGTAAAATTATCTTTTAAAGCGACAAATTTTGGCGATAGAGAGTTAACCCGAGAGGAACGAATTAAAAAATTACTCTCATCCCATCCCGAAGATATTTTTAGAATAGAGAATAGAGAATTTGATCCTCCGTCAATGGCTCAGATACATGATTCTATTATTTGTGATAATTGTGGAGATGCAACAATGAGTACTCGTATTAAAGAAATTAAGGGAAAAAAAGTATGTATGCCATGTTATGAAAAATTAAAGTAATTTTTAACCTTAAACGAGATAGAACTATTAAAAATTAAAATATTTATTAATTCTTTAATTACTAAAATTAATTATACTTTAGATTGTTTGATTTTCAAAACTTTTTTAGAATGATTATAAGAGAATTCTCTGAGCAAGATATTAATGAAATCACCTCATTGATGAGGAATCTTTGTAATATGAAAGGTCAAGAGTTTGACGAGGAAAGGTGGAGAAAAAGCTTAGAAAAACATATGAGCGAGGAGAATTCAGAAGTAATGGTTGCTTTTGACAACGATATGAACCAAGTCCTGGGGATGGCACAGTGTTCCATTCGGAATGCGGACCAAGGATTTCGATTTGGGTACATTTCTAATTTGATTGTAAAAGAAGAAATGAGAAGATTTGGGATCGGGGAAATGCTACTACGACGAATAGTGGATTATTTCAAGAAAAATCACATACAGGCTATTCGACTTGCTTTAAAAACAGAGATTGATGAAGCGGCTGTTACACTTTTTATGAAATTGGGATTTGAAGAAATTTTAAAAATCTATGAATTGAAAATTTAATATAACATTAATTTCTACATGAATTAATTAAAAATGAATTGAAGATATTATGATTAAGGAGATAGAAGAAGGAAAAACATTAATCGTGAAAGGTCCTACCAGAGTAACTTTATTAGAAGGACAGCTAGAAGTCCTTGGAAAATTAATAACCAGCGATAAGCAAAGTGTTAGTACCGATTTAGAGGATTTTAACAATGAAAATGCTATAATAATCCCCAGTGCGAATATCCTTCCGCTTTATGCTTTGAAAAAATCAAAATTGGATATTTATACCAACACCGAAGAAAATTTATATTTCATTGAAGAAAATTCCATTCCAGATGAATGGATTGAAATCAAGGATTCTTTAATTAAAAAAATCAAGAATCTTCAAGCTAAGGATAAGCCATTTAAGATTATGGTACTTGGTATTAGTAGCGGTAAAACTACTTTAATTAAATATTTAGCAAATAATTTTCTTAGAGAAGGCTACAAGGGGGGATATCTAGATTCAGACCTTGGACAGCAGATTATGTATCTCCCGACCACAATATCCATAGGTCAAGTTGGAGATTCCGTAATTTTTAGTGAAGATATTAATCCTGAAGATACTGTTTTTATAGGAGCAACGTTTCCGAAAGGAAATTATAAATTCATTGTTTCAAAGTCCTGTCGTAATTTAATTGATGAATATGCCAAAAGGCATGAGAACACCGATTTTATGTTAATTGATACCGATGGGTGGATAAAAACAGAAGCGGGGATAATATATAAAAAATTTTTTATTGATACCGTAGATCCAGACGCTCTAATTGTGTTTCATGATGAGAGTGTAGAAGAATTGAAAATGATTGAAGAGCACGCTAAAAAGACTAGAAAAAATAGAATTGTGCATCTTATCAAGGAAAATAACAAATATTTTTACGATAAATCCAAGGATGAAAGAAGATTTTTGCGACAAAGTCAATTTGCAAAAGTATTAGAGAGTTATAGAAAAATTACGATTCCAATATCAGAAAATGATATTCAATTTATTAAAGCAGATTATGACCCGGAAACTAAAAAGTCAATTGAAATTAACATAAATGTTGAAGATTTAATTAATCTTCCCTATCATTACGTAATTATATCCCTTCTCGATGAGAATTCAAATATGATTAAGCTAGGACTTCTTTTTGTAATTAATATTGAGAAAGATTATGTCCTAATTTTTTCAGATCTAAGCTATAAGGAACAGATGAGAGTTAAGAAAATCTTACTTGGAAGTTTGAGATTATCCACAAAGGGAAATCATCAAGGATATCTTTATTTGTAACTTTTATTTTAACAATAATATCTCTTTTAGCTTATATGCTACTATAAATAAATTATCTGTTAATCTTCAGAAAACTTTAAATTATTCTATTTAATGAGACTATAGTGATTATAATGGATGAGAATGTAATTTCTAAATTTATAGATTTGATATCGAAAGAGGCATCTTATAGTGAAGCGGAATTGATCAATATAGGAAAATCTTTGGGAATGGATTTATTTTCTACGGCTCCGATCAAAGATTCAACTAATGATGCATTTGTAGATAAAATACGGGAAAAATCTTTAGAAGTTATGGAAAGAAGCATGGATAATTGCTTGCCTCAATCCGACCTATTTTACGTAGGGAGCATTGACTTTATGGTTTGTGAGGAGCCCGAGGGAAAAAAATTCTTTCTTCTAGAAACAAATGGCGGATCGAACCGAGGACTTTCCTCTATAACTGAAAAGCAACAGGAAATAATATACGATGGATATTATGAAGCTATTGATCAAGCTATCAAAACTGACAAGCGAGGAGATAATAAAATTTTGATTTTGGTTGGGATTCCAATCAATGATGGCTTATTCCACGAAAAAATTATGATGCTAAATTATTTCAGGCAAAAATTACAATCAAGAAATCTAAGAGTAGAGATATTCGATATAAAAAACTTTACTCCAGCGTTTGAGGGAGATATTGCGTTTTTAATTGCTGATTATAAGCAATTGTCTACTACACTTTCTTTTTCGGATAATTGGGTAAAAATTAATGATCAAAAAATAAGTATTTTGATTGGAGATGGTATTGCGAGACGTTTAGATAACAAAGAATTCGCAAGGTTAATAAAAGAAGATTTCCGTAAAATTCACACTATTATTATAAATCCTGTGTTTAGAATCACCGATGATAAGTCCTTAACATATCTTGCAAGTTATTATGCGAAAGATATATTGGAAAAATATAATTTGAAATATTTAATTTTTACCAAGGCATATAATGAGAACGAATTGATTGATAAAATTCATCAGGTTATTACGAAATTTAAAAGACCGTTCATAATCAAACCTGATGGGGGTTCGGGAGGGGCGGGAGTTATTCCTATTTCTCCCGAAGAAGATCACTCCAATATTAAGAATCTTATAGAAGAAAGTAAAAAGGAATTTTTTGGGAAATTTATGAAAAATAGAAATCCATTCCCTTATACTATCCAGGAAATGGCAGACTTTTCACTTATAACGCCTCCTTGGGATAAGAACGGCAAACATACTTTCGATCTTAGAATTTACATGGCTCAAAAGGGCGGAATAGTTGTACCAATTGGAGGATTGGCCAGAATCGCTAGAGAAAGTTATTCAGGAAGCTTGGATAAGCAAGAATTTGTAGTAAATTTGTCGGGTTATGACGGATTCATTGATATAAAACGCGGGCGGGGCATTTCGGAAGAGATCTGCGAACTTCTAAATTTAAATTTTGAGGATTATGTCAACATGTTTTGCATTGGATGTGTAATGTTCGCAAGTATGGCAAAGAATTATCAGAAGATAATTAATTTTTCTAACTGGAATCAAATGATCGAATGAAGTTGATTGACGATAGAAATTGAAACTCTAAAGCTATTATTGGAATTAGAAAAAAGAAGAATTTTATTTGATAAAATTATTGATAAATTAAGGATTTACAGCACGTTAAAATATATAAATCTTGTTCTATTTGAAACTTCTGAGGGAAGTATACCAGTTATCACTATTTCTAAGCATTTAGATATTAATGAAGTCACTTATGTTAAAGTATTTGTAGGTGCTCAACATAATGAATATAATGGATTATTTGGAATCTTAAACTTCTTAACATTAATTAAAGAGCAGAAAATTAAAATTGAAGAGATTTTATTGAAAAATCAGGTATTAATCTTTTTTCCTCTAATGAATCCCTATGGTTTTCTAAATCCTAGTAAAGATAACAAATCGGGATATTATCTGAAAAATGGCACAAATCTTAATAGATATTGGCGTCGTACATTTGCACCCGAATATCAAAAATTTAATGATGATCATAATGAATATCCAATCCCCGAACATGCTAACATTGTGAAAAGAATCCTCCAACCCTATTGGGAACAAGAACATATCAAAATTTACATTTTAGATTTCCATGAAACATCATTACTTCGAAGAGGATTAATAGATCTAAGCTTAAATCTTCAAAAAGAATCAATAACTTACAAGTTCGACTATGTTTATAAAGAGTTTATTATTTTAAACATCTTAAAAATGTATAATATCCCATACTATCGTAAACCTTTATTTAAGAAATGCGGCCGCAATGCTAACCACACTCATATACAGTTATCTATAAAACAAATAGATATGGTGTACGAAAAATTATTAGAATATATTGTGCAAAATAATGACAAACTGTCCTTCTATTTTTGTTACAGCGAAAAGAGCAAAAAATACTGCCAGAAATTAGCAAATATCGTGTATAATAAATTAAAAAAAAGAAATATATTGTGGGAAACATATTATCCATCAATTGACCACCAACACATATATCACGGATGTATTGTGTTAATGAACGATGCAACGACTCGACGAAATCTCTATTCTATGGAGATTGAAAGCCATAAGCAATTTTTTAATTTATTTGAAGAAATTGAGAAATCTAAGATGGATCCTAACTATTTTAATGATAAATTAAGATCAATCGATATGAGTATTGAATTAGTCGTTGAAAGTATTAAAGAAATGATTAAATTATTCTAAATCATGAATTAAAAAAATTTAGAGTAGCTCCCACTAAGGCTAGTTCATTTTTCTTTTGCATGTGGCCCCCCTTTTTTAATATTAACTGTTTTTCATCCGATAACTCTAAAATCGATTTGTTTTCTTCAAAATTGATGAAAGGAATAATTTTATCATTTTTGGAGTGAATCAATAGTACTTTTTGGGAAAAATCCTCCCATTCAGCCTGAGAGAGGATATTTTTAAGCCTTTCAATCACCATATAGGGGGAGAATTTTTGATTTACCTCTTCATCAGGGGAAATATTCACTCCTTTCATGAAATAACTAAATTTAACGATAATGTTAGCAGCGGATATGCTTTTCCTATAGTGAGACATTGAAGAGACTGCCACAATTTTTTCAATATTATCTTTGGGAAATCCCGCGCATAAAACTGTAATTGCTCCAATACTTATTCCAAGGGCATATATCTTAAAATCCTTTAGATCCTCAGAATTTTCAATCCATTCTATTATTTTATTAAAATCTTCAATTCTTTTCAAAAAATCGGCTCTATGACCTGCATTTTTAGATTCTCCGATCCCCCTAGCATCATAAGCTAAAATTACATATCCCTGATAGGCTAAGGGAAAATAATAATATTGCAAAGTTTCTTTCTTGTCCGAAAAACCCCCACTTACGATAATTAGGGTATTTTTCGATTTGACCGCTTCATTATCTTTTGATCTTATCAAGTCCGCGTGAATTAGTTCGCTATTCACAGGTATCCTCAATTTCTGGATTTCAAGATTTTTTAATTCAAGAATATCCCATCGGTCAAACCAGATATCTCTAAAGGTAAAATAGATTTCAAAAGGAGCATACACTGTCAAAAACGTAAGAATAGACGCAATTAGTAATATACGAAATGTATTGCCCCAGGAGGCATTTATCTGCCAAATAAATGCGCTAACTAAAAACGATGCAATTATTACTAATATACGTTTTTGATTTTTACTGAGCAAAGTACAAGATCACAACCTTAAATTATTGAAAGGAAAATAATATCCTAAACAAAAATATAAAATTTTAAAAGAAATTAAAGTCTTTAGATAAATTACAATTATTTTACCTTTTATATAATTTGATGAAATGGAAGAAAATCTTATTAGTAGTTGCTAATTATAAGACAACGGGCTACGATTTTTATGATTCTGCCTTTCCCCCCTTAGCTCTTGAATACATCGCGTCTTATGTAGAAGATATAGTGGATGTTATAATATTAGATACTAAGGCAGCCAATCTGAATTTAACACAATTTAAACAAAAATTAGAAGCATTCAATCCGGATTTGGTGGGATTAACTGTACCCGTTACAAGCGCCATAGATAGTGTCTTAATATATGCTAGAATCGCTAAATTAACCGGTTGCACAACTGTAATTGGAGGTTGGCATCCCACCTTGGCAGTTGAGCAAACATTATCATCCCCATGGATAGATATTTTAGTAAGAGGGGAAGGAGAATTCACGTTTAGAGAGTTAATAGAAAAGGGTTCACCTGAAAATATTAAAGGTTTATCCTATAAAATTAATGGTCAAATAATTCATAATCCAGAAAGACCGTTTCTTAAAAATTTAGACGAGTTGAAATTCCCTTCCAGACATTTAGTAAAAAATTATACCTATAAAATATTTAATATGAACTGTGATGCGATCGAAACCTCTCGTGGATGTCCACAGGGCTGTCGCTTCTGTAGCACTCATGTAGTGTATAAAAGGAGATGGAGGGCCAGATCCATAGAAAACGTAATGAAAGAATTAGAAATTATTTCAAAGAACAAAAAAATAAGGGATATCTTTTTTGTAGATGATAATATTTTAGTGGATATGAAACGGGTAGGGCGTTTATGTATCGAGATTATAAGAGCAAAAAGAGAGGGCACTCTTAAAAAGAAATTGCGTTTCTTTTTTCAAGGAAGATTAGATTCAATGGCAAGGTATCCATACATCACCAAATTGATGGACATCGCAGGTTTTTGGCTAGTATTGGTGGGGGTGGAGGCTACTGACGATAAAACCTTAGAGCTTATTGACAAGGGATGCAAATTAGAAAGTATTAAAAAAGGAATTCAAGTGTTGCATGAAAGCGGGATTATGGTTATGGGGAATGTAATTATAGGTGCTAATCTGGAAGATACAATTGATGATGTATTTATCACAATTAAAAGAACCAGAGAGTTAGATTTAGATCTGCCAAGCTTTACGCTCCTCACTCCCTTTCCCTCAACAGATTTTTATAATGAGTTAAAACAGAAAAATTTATTGCTATCAGAAGATTATTCAAAATATAATTGGCTGAATCCCGTAATAAAAACCGAAAAATTAAATCCAAGAGCTCTTAAATTATTACTTTTTTTAGGGTTTTTTTATATTAATTATTATGGCGGCGGTTGGGTGAATAAATTAAAATTATTCTATAGGAATACTAAATCCAGAGGTTTAAAATTTACTTTTCATCCTATAAGATTCTTTCGGACGTCGCTCTCTTATTATCGATGGAGATGTATAGTTCATTACCACTTAAGGGAATTAAACCATAAAATCCATCAAATTAAATTTGGAAACCTCAAGGATATGAAAGAATTAAGAACTGCGATATTAGAAATAGGAAATGAATAAAAAATAAGTTTGAATTTCTAATTGATTCAATAAAAATACCTAAATTGATTGTATAATCTTAGATTCCTCTATTTTTTCTTTTTGGGTTTTCCAGATGCTCTTCTCTCTGCTTCTGTCCATGGTTTCTTTTTTGATTCTTTTCCAGGAGGACATCCAAAATCATCTCTTACTTTACATTCAGATTTGCTGTCCGAACCAGCACAAGGTTCACATTTCATCTTTCTTAACATCTTTTCAACTTCACTTACCTCGTAACCGAATTCTTCATCCTCTGTTTCGTCCGCTAACATCTCATCTTCTATTTGAGTTAGGTCATATTCGAGGTCCTCTTCCAAATTATCCTTCTCGTCGTAAAGATCAATCACCTCATCTCCATCCTCATCAACTTTACCTTGGGGTATATCCTCAGCTTCTTCGTCTGATTCAACAACTTTCTTTTTTTTTGCCACTATTATTCACTTATAATTATTATTGGATATTAAAAATAGAATTGTTTGCAAATTATAATTTTAATTAAAATTTAGATTTTTTGATTTTTTTTTTAAATTCTTTTAGGAATAAATTTGCTATATTTTAATCGCAAAAAAGACAAAAAATTTGATTGCATGATTTTTTTGTGCCCTTTTTATATATGGGATCATATATCATAATACCTAAGTGTTTTCACTTAGAAATAGGAAGTGATAAAAATGATCTCGAAGAAGGTAATTGTAGCACTTTCAATTATGCTATGCTTGGCATACGGGATCTCCTTAGCAGCCAGTGGTGTGAGCATTCCTGGTTGTGGGGAAGGAGCTCCTTAAGATTTTAGAATCGGGTAAACCATACAATTTAAGTAATGGATTACCCATAGGATTTTAGTCACTACTTCCTTTCTTTTTTTTATAAATTTATTGTTCAAAGTATTATAAATGAAGGATTTCTCTTCATTAATTATAGAGTAGGGTATGAGATTTTTTTTCCTTTTATACCATTCCAATTTCCGATTCTATTAATCGGGTTATCCCAATATCAAAGAAATTCTCAAAACTATTCAAATAATATTTTATTATATTTCTTGTATGTTGTTCTTCAATATTTTCAGCGGACTTAATATTATTTAACATATTTCCTAATTTAATCAAATATTCTTGAAATTCTGAAATCGAGTCTAAATTTATGTTATCGTAATTTAATATAATTTGAGTGAGTAATCGAGGAATTCTTATTAATAAATCGGAATACTTCTTAATTACATTGTTAGAAACTACCTGTAAATTTAAAGCCTCGTTAATGAAATCACGCACGTAGAGTAAAATTACACGATCTCCTAAGTATCTAATGGTTGGAAAATTACTATATCCTTTAGATATGGGATAATCGGACAGACCTGTTATGAGTATTCTGGTTCCAAGGCTGTACTTTCTGTCTATTTCGTCTAATATCAATTCATTATTTTTTTTATTGTTCCCTTCAATTACATTATTAATTACATTCGTGAAAACGAAAGAGAGGTCAGTTAAAACTTCTTTAAAGGGCATTTTAGCCGTATCTAATAAGAAATGCACTAAAAATTCTTCGCTCTCAGCTAAAGTTTTAAAATCTAATCCAATAATTTCACTCCTAAGATCTATTAATAATTTGTTAAGCTCTTCTTGATTTTTATTAGTATATTTGATATATACTTCAGAAATATTCAACTTATATGCGGCAATTATCGCTTGTCTAATTAATTTTGTGGCCCATTTATTCGAATCGATAGTGAAAATAGTTTTGGGCTTATCCTTCTCGGCTCTTATCACAATAGTCTTTTTATCGATAGGATAAAGACTTACTTCGGATTTTTCATCTAATTCGGCGTTAATGGTCCAATCCTGGGGAAAAGTAATGGCTTTTGAATTCCCTAATTTTATGACACTTCTAACATATTTACTTTTGAGATCGGGTTTAGATTCTACATCGTTTTTAATTTGCATAGTAATAGTCACCTTAAATAATAAGTTATATTGTATATAATCTTGCATCAATATATAATTTTTTTTCTAAAATATATTAATTTAATTAGATTCAACATTAAAAATTGGAAGAAATTAATTGTTTAATTTCTTTACTTAATTGAGAATTGTTGCTCAATATAGTGAAAAACTTTTTTATTGAAAATAATCCTTGTTCCAATTCAAATGGTTCATAAATTTTGAATTTAGGAAAATTATGTCTTAATTTTGAATATTTAAATTCAATTATAGGAAAATTATATTGGTTTTGGGCTAATAAATCTGATAGAGCACTATATTTAGCGTTTTTGAAAAAATTCTTTAAATATAATAAGGACACCAATGAATCGGCCAATTTAATGAAAAATGTTTGTAATATTTTAATTTCTTGAAATTCGAAAGAAACTTTTGGTTGGTCATAGATTAATTGAGATAAAAATTGATTAATTTTACCTACATGTGCTAAAGATTCAGGAAAATGGTCGGGCATTGGTAATCGTTTGATAAAACTTCCATTAAAGCGTAAATATCCAGAAGACATATGAAGAGTCCCAAAAAGACTTTTAAAAAGTGAATCCATAAATTTTGAATTTAATATTGATAATAGGCAGAATAGATTATTAGTACTATAGCTTGGAATTTTTATAAAATAAAGCCCTGTTATGTTAGTATAGAGCCCTGGATCATATACTGCAGTAAGGTTTTTAGCTATTTCTCTAAAAATGAGTTTTTCCTTATTTATATTAGTCCATATACCTTTAAAAATTTCAGAATAATTAAAATAGGAAACTTTAATATCTTTTTTAGCTATTCGGATTCTTTTATCAAATTTTATATGGAATTTTCCTACATTTCCAGTTCCGAGTAGTAGCAGATCATGTTCGGAAGTTTTACTTTCGGAGAGGTTATTAAAAAATTTCTTCCATTGAGTAAAACCAAAAGGTCTATATATGATTTTCAAATCCTTTATTTTTTCTGACATTGGTTTATAGTTCGAAAATACATATCGAATTAACTCTATATTTCCTGAGAGAGGGAAAACATGGGAGGGAAGTTTTTTGATTGAGTTTTGGTCGATATGCATGGAATTTAGATATTTCGAGGTAACAAAATCATTTAAATCTTTGTAAGATTGGATATTAATAGTGTTTTCTTTATTTGGGATTTGTTTTTTAAGAGAAATAATTATAGGATAAGAGGCAGCTTTTATAAAGACAGGTAATGCTGAAATATTAATAATTTGTTTAAGTTCAGTATTATGAAGTAGAATGTTTCTAATTTTTATGCCATAATCTGCAGCTAAAAATTTATTAGTCATTATAAACGAGAGGAACCCGCATTCATCTTTTAATAATTCTAATGATTTTTCCAAAAATAAGATAGAAAGATCAAATAACCGATAAGCAGATTTGAACGTAGCGCCCAACTTTCTCTTATATGAAATATCTAAAATTTTTTTATTTTCAATATAGGGAGGATTTCCAATGATAAAATCAAACTTTTGGTTAGAATCTAGTTCTAAAAGAAAATCTAAATTAAATAAATTAAAATGAATATTAAATTCATTAGCAATTTCCTCTAATTTTTTCAATCCTACATCTTTAATGTTAAATTTCATTTTAGAAGAAACTTTGTCGTGACCCTTGAATAACCATGCCATTAATCTTAATTTAGAAATAATTTGAGCTGATTTATCAAGATCAACCCCATATAAAACATTTTGAATGATATCTCTCTTAAGTTCAAAATCCTGTGAACTTGGCTGAAGTATTTTATAAATTTTTAGAATTAGGATTCCCGCAGATAATAGAAAACGCCCTGAACCGCATGCAGGGTCTAAAATTTTAAGATTATCAATCTTCTTTTTTAATGGTGATTTAATGTCTGGATAATTTTCAAGAAATAAATCTAAATTATCTAAACCAAATTTTTCTTGAAATAACTTATGGGAATGAGAATCAAAATTTTTCCATAAATCCTCGAAATATATATTGAAGATATTTTTTACCATAAATTCTGTTAATGGTATTGGGGTATATACCATTCCGGAATATTGCCCATTATGTTTTTCAGTTAATTTTTTATTTTCGAATTTTTCAACAATTCTATTCAATAATGAGGAAATATTATTAGAAGTCCTATCTTTCATAAATATTTAACAATTATTTATAGTAATTTCACTACTAGTTGATAATTTGTTTTTATTTTAGATTTTCGAATTTATAAAAATATGGGAAAAAAATAATAGTGTTTAATATTAATTAAAATATAATTCCAAAATTTATTCCGTTTGAAACCATGTCTGAGGAGCAATTACCACAAACTCTAGTTAAAAATCCAGAAAAAATCTCAAAATTACATTTGGAAGATATTTTAAAAATAATAAATCAAGCAAAAAAATTATTTGAAAATGAGAATCTCTTATTAGAATTTACGCTGGAGGAAACTGAAGAGGCTTATATCATTGGAGATATTCATGGAAATTTAGAGAGTTTGTTAAAAATCAATGAGATAATTCAAAAACAACATCCCAAATTAGTCATTTTTTTAGGTGATATAGTCGATCGTGGCCCAAGACAAGTGGAGTGTTTAATTTTTATCTTAGCTTTAAAGATTCTTGAGCCCTTTAAATATTTTATTCTTAAGGGTAATCATGAGACCCTTGAAATGAATCAAGCCTATGGATTTTTCCACGAATTCGGGCAGAGATTTGGAGATTATGAGAAATTTCGAGATATTTTAGCGGTATATGATGTACTTCCAATTTGCGCGATTATCAATGAAAAAATTCTTTGTTTACATGGCGGAATACCAGAGGATATTGATATTCTAAAAAAACTGAAAGGATTGAAACCAAAGGATTTGAATAAATCAATTTTAGAAACCATCGCACCAGGGATATTTCAGATTATTTGGAACGACCCTAAACCTGGTTTAGGAGGATTCATGAGAAGTTATAGAGGTCCTGGTATTAAATTTTTTGGACAAGAAGTTTTTAACAAATTCATGGATGAATATAAATTAAAATATTTAATTAGGGCACATGAGTGTTTTCCAGAGGGATATGCATGGTTTTTCAATTATCGTTTGTTATCTATATTCTCTTCAGCAAACTATAGAGGGGATTTTGCTCCTAATCCGGCGAGCTATGCGATAATTAAAAACAATGAGGTAATTCCGATAAATTTGGAGCCATTATAAAACAAGTTCTGGAAATTTCGAGACAAGCTCAGGATTTTTTTTGATTTCCTCTTTCCATCTATCATTTAGATCTGTTTCAGGTTTCAAATTGAGAGATTCAATTGTTTTTTTACTTGGAATATAAATAATGGCTTTTATTGTTTTGGTATTTTTTAACACGATCTCTGTTTCACTCCGTTCAAATAACCCAGATTCAATACTCTCATAATAATCCAATTCTTTCAATTGTGCCTCTGTGACTTCAAACTTTAAAGCCCAAAAAGAAGATTTTCTTAAAGGTAATATAAATGGAAACCAGCTATTTTTTGGAAAGATTCTAATGAAATTATTTACAAGGCATACTTCCACATTATTTTTATTCTTCCAATACCCCTGTGTTATAAATGTCCCATAACCGACAACTGAAATCCTCATTCTCCAAAATATCTCAATTTTCCATCATAAATAGGTTTAACTATTAGATAGAGTGGATTTTTGAATTTAAAAAAAAATTGTCATTCTTTTTAAAGCAAATGATATGAATATTAAATTAGAAAGAAAGAAAGAACACCAATAAAAATATTTATTCTGCCCGATTTTAGTAGATTTCACTTGCATCAGGCTTAACGAACAAAAGATTGTTGCCTCTGATAAAAATTTCGTTATATTTCGCCACAGGGGATCCGTCCATTATTTCCGTGGCATCTTCTAAAATCATATTCATATAAGCGTCAATTTCCTTTAAGATTCCTCGATATTCCGTACCATCTTTTAATCTCAACAAAATTTTACTTTTTTGAGCGTTTTGGAGGATATGTAAAGGATTTTTAGATCTTTGCTGTGAATTATTTTTAGACATATTATTTGGTAACCTTGAATCAAACAAATTTATTATTATTATAAAATAATTAATTTAAAGAAAATCTTTTTAAAATTAAAACTTATGGTAAATGTCAATTTTTTTTTTGAATTAATATTTATTTTTTATTTCATATAAAAAATGAAGAAGAATACTGATAAGAAAAGAAAGAAACAAGAAATTATTAAGAACTATAATTTAACTTCAGATTTCTATGATAAACGATATATAAAAATTCAGCATGAAAAATACAAACTTGTTTTTAAAAATTTTGAACTAAGCAACCAGATTATCATGGATGCGGGATGTGGTACAGGTTTATTGTTTGATTATATTTTGAACTCTTCTGAACAAAATTTTGTTGCGAATTATCATTATATCGCTACAGATATTTCATCCAATATGTTAAAGAAATTCCAATCGAAATTTAATCAAAAGAGTTCCCATATCAAAAAACGGGTTCACCTTATATTATCCGATTTAGAGAATTTACCAATTAGAGATAATACTCTTCATTCATTGTTTTCATTTACTTCTTTACAAAATTTACCCAATATTTTTAAAGGTTTAAAAGAATCCTTTCGAGTAGTAAGACCAGAAGCAGAGGTCTACCTTTCTGTTTTAAAAAAAACACTCGACCTAAAAAAGTTCAAATCAAGGTTGCAATCTTCATTAAAAAATATGGAAATTATCAATAAAGAATTCATTGAAGATATTATATTCAAAGGAACGGCTCTAAAAGAATAAGAATCTTTTTTTTTTCTTTTGATAAAAACCAGATAAGATCTCTTTTGCATCGGTCTTAATGTTAAATTTTTTTTCAAAATAAACGCATAAGTTCTCAATATCTCTTTTCAGAATTTTATGGGCATTTGGATGATCTCCTGAAATCCATTGCATCCAATCTATTATTAATATATTCCCAATCTCATCCACCACAATGTTGAATTCGCCCAGATCTCCGTGAATCATATTTGCTTTTTGATAAATGATTCTTATTTGATCAATTATTTTTTTGAAAATATAGTTCGGATCATCAATATCTTTGTAGTAGACTAATTCCTTCCCTCTAAGGTATTCCATTACGATAATATGTCGATTAGAGCCAATCGGTTTTGGAGTATTTAAATTTAGATCATAAATTTTTTTTAAAGCTTCATACTCTTTTTTAGCCGCAAGTCTATTAACATAGAGCCAAGAGAAATGACCCCTCTCCCCGATGATATTTCTATATTTTCTCACATTTTTAAAGCTGGTTCTGCCGATGCGATAAACTTTAAGGGCGTATATATTCTCCTTATCATCCATACAACTGTACACATCAGATTCTTTTCCTTTTCCTATTAATGGACCTAATTGACTTATGATATTCTTCTCGACTAAGGTATGCAACGCTAATAAATCATATCCAATAGAGTTGAGAGTATACCCAATTTCGCTTTTAGAAGAATTTCGAATGATTAAATCTAATTTATGGACTTTTTTCAACCGATAAAGAGTTTCTTCAATTTTATATCGAGCATAGAATTTAATATCGTTGATTTTAACGAATTCTGATCTCTTCATTCCAATTTCAATTGCTTGGAGGATTCTTAAATCCTCTTTATCAAGATCCGTAAGTAGTTTTGCTGCTTCAATAAAGTAATTGTAATTTTGTTACTTTAAAAGATTTATTGAATGATAGAAACGAGTTTTAATCTAAATTATAAATAGAAAAATTGAAGTATCAAAAAAGATACTCTCCATACTTTCTTAAAAACACTATGAATTTATAGCAGTTAGGAACTAAATAAATCAATAATGCAGATGTTATGAAAATACAGAACCAATTGATGTCAGATTGAGCAATGATATAAAAGGATGAGCTAGACCTTTCTTGAAATAGGAATAGATATATTCCTTGGTTAAGATATAATATAATTCCTATACACACAATTATTCCAATAGCTGAGAAAATTATGACCTGATGTTCATATTCCACGATTCCAATACCAACATTGACTATAAAGAAAATGAGAGAGAGAATAGCTAATATTTTTGATATGTTAATCCACGTCTCATATTGTTTTGGATTTAAAACAACATTTCCATTCCAATCAAATATGCTAAAGTATCTTACAACATTCCAGAGCGAAAAGAAGGACAAAGTAAAAATAGATAATGACATTAAAAAGAATAGCCTAATAGTAGATCTTCTAGAAAATTGCAAAAATATATCATCCTCAGTTTCAATTGAGGCTAACATTGTGTCAATTTTATCTTTAATGTTAGGGGGAATCTTTTTTTTAATCGTTATCAATTCAATATTCACATTAGGGTAATTTGATAATAAATCCTTAATTTGTTTATATCCTTTATCAAGTAATTGTGAAGAACTCTTTGGCCCTTTCCATAAATAAAGAATTTTATCATCCTCATCTAATATTGCGCAAAGATCATGCAATAATAAGGATTCTTCCTCAAGCCAAACTTTCTTTTCCTCGTTATACACATAAGCTCGTAACATTGATCTTCAAATATTTTTCCGTTTCAATTTATTTATTTATTAGGATAAAGGATAACAAGAAAAAAAAGGCATGTAAAAAATATAAATTCAAAAAACCATTAAAATTAAGAAGAAATAACTTATTGAGATTCGGTTCTCATCTTAAGCTCTTTCCATAGATCTTCAATATATCTCTGATATTCTTCAATTTGTTTTTGAGTAATATGTTTAAATCTTTTTTGAGTTTTCAAATATTCTTCAATAGGTTTTCTTTTTGAAGGATCTAGGTGTTTTTTACTTTCTTTTGATAAGGTAAATTTTCCATTGATTACTTCATATAAAGGCCAAAAACCAGTTTCAGTGGCTAATCGGCCTATTTTTATTGAATCTTTAGGATCATATCCCCATCCAGGGGGACATGCCGATAAAATGTGTATATACTTAGCTCCTTTTATATCGCGTGCTTTTTGAAATTTTTCATATAAATCAAGCGGATAAGACCCATTAGCAGTGGCTACATATGCAATTCCATGAGCTTCTAATATTTTTGGCATATTCTTCTTTGGTCTTATCTTCCCACCAGGAGTTGTCGCTGTAGAAGCACCAAATGGAGTCGAACCGCTCCTTTGAACTCCAGTATTCATGTAAGCTTCATTATCATAACAAGCGTAAATAAAATTAGTTCCTCTCTCCACAGCACCACTGAGAGCCTGAATACCTATATCCGCCGTACCGCCATCTCCTGCGAATGCCACAACACATATCTCATCCGCTAAACCTTTTTCTTCTAACGAGGCTACAATACCCGAGGCAGAGGCCCCTGTTGTAGCAAATGGAGTATGAAGCACAGAAACTTTTGTAGTACAAAAGCCTTGCATCCCATGAAGTACGGTAAGACAGGAAGCAGGTACCGTCAATAATGTTTTTGGTCCTAGAGCTTTAAGTGCAAACCGATAAATTAATGCCATAGCACACCCCGAACACATTCTCGTCCCGGGATATATATATTCCTCCTCGTTAACATCCATTATATTAACCATTTTTTTATCCCTCCATTAATCTAAGAAATCTAACTCATCCAGTTGTAAACCAAAATATTCTGTTTCATAAGAAATCTCTCCTTTTTTGGATAATTCAATAGCTCTATGTACTCCTTTTATAATATGCTCACCTTTGACATCTCTTCCTCCCAAGCCCACTATAAATCCTTTAATAAAAGGAGGATTTGGCAAACCATAAAGAGCTGCCTTTAATTCATAACACAAAACCCCTTCATAGCCATAGCCAATTGCTCTGTCAAAAACTACAATATTCTTTTTATCTTTGAAAAATTCTCTTAAAAATTTTACCGGAAAAGGCCTAAATAATTTTAAAGTGACTAACCCTATTTTGAGCCCTTCAGCTCGAAGTTTAGCAATTACCGTTCTTGCTTGGGCGGAAACTGAACCCATCGCAAAAATTATGGTGTCTGCATCCTCTGTTTTATAGGTTTTAAATAAACCATTCCCATAGGACCTTCCAAATTTTTGAGCAAATTGGTCATTTACTTCTCTTATTATGTCTATTGAATTTTCTAATGATTTCTGTAACGCATATCTAAATTCATAATAACCCGGAGCTGTACCCTCTTCTCTTTTTATGATGTTAGGAGTAGTAACAGGCCCTACACCCTTAATTTGGGATAAATCGGAGAGATTTATATGATGTTTTAGTGGTGGTAAAAATTCATCAATATCTTCTTGAGTTTCTAATTGCACCGGCATCATGGTGTGAGATAATAAATACCCGTCATATGCGACTATAGTAGGGAGATATACCCTTGGATCTTCGGCGATTTTAAAAGCTTGGAAATTGGTATCATAAATCTCTTGATTATCTTCGCACATAAATTGAATCCATCCCACATCTCTCACTGTAATAAAATCGGAATGATCATCCCAGATACTCCATGGAGCGCCACAACTTCTGGTAGCTAAATTTATTACGATAGGTAATCTTGTTCCCGAGGCCCAAGGTAACATTTCATACATAAGCATAAGACCATGCGCAGAAGTTGCTGTACCAACTCTTGAACCTGTAGCCGAAGCTGCACAACAAGCTGCGGCAGCGGAATGTTCAGATTCCACCATCAAAAATTTAGCTTTCAACTTTCCTTCATCGATGAATTCTGAGATTTTTTCAACTACCGGACTTTGAGGGGTGATAGGATAAGCGGATACTACGCCTACTCTGGCCTGCCTGAAGGCATGAGCTGCAGCGTGATTTCCCGTTAAGATTCTAATATCTTTCTCTTTTTCTGTTATTTTAGCTTGAGTCATTCAGATTTCACCTCTACCATTGTGATAGCATTTACAGGACATTCCTCCATACAAATTCCACATCCCTTGCAATATTCCAACTCTATTTCTGGAGGAATCGTCCTCGATACGACAGCTTCTGGACAATAGAGCCAACAATTAAAACATGCGGCTTTCCCAGATTTAGCAGGAATACATACTTCTAAATTAATTACGGGTTTTAGGTTACTCCATGTTCCTGTTTTCCCAGCTTCACCTTTCACAGGTTTCTGAACCGAAGCTAAAATCTTTTGATAATCTTTTTTTAAATCCTTCATAGTATCAACTAAATTAGACTATTCAAATATTAAAGGAATTAATAAATCTTGAAATAAAATTCTTTTTATTATTATTAAAAAGATATTTATAGAAAATAGAAAATCTTTATTATAATCCTCCTTAATATTAAAAAATTTTTAGGTTTACCATGGTTTTAGGTAAAATTAGGAGTTCCTTACTCTTAAGAGTTTAATAAAGAGAAGAATGAAGACTCATAAATTAACACTATAACGTTTTTGCTAATTTAAATCCTTCTTCGATTAATTCTATGTTTAATTTAGCTATTTCATCATTCATCCTTTTCTGAACCACTTTATTTATATTATCTAAGCTAAGTTCTCTTAAGGAACGAGAAAGCAGACCTAAAATCGGAGTGTTCACCATGGGAGCTCCATCAATGATTAATCCTCTTTCTAACGCCAATTTATTTATATCTGCTACGATGATTTTAATGCTTTTAGGCAGATTAAATTTATCTGCAAAGAAGGTAGGTTCTTTATCAGAATTTATAATTAAAATTCCATCCTTTTCTAATGAACCTGCGATATCTTGATTTAGAACGGTTTGATCTAGCACGATTATGCAGTTCGGATGTTCAATTTGGGCCCTGTCCCAAATTTTTTCCTTTCTTGAAAGCTTAGCAAATGCTTGAACTGGAGTGCCTCTTCTTTCAGTTCCAAACGTGGGATAGGCAAGAACATCCACAAAATTCCCACTTAAATATGCGGCCTCTGCAATTATTTCGGAAGCAGTCACAGCTCCCATCCCTCCACGACCAACAATCACAATACTAATAGTATCCCAGTTTTCGTTATTTTCTTTCATTGAGAAGAACCTATGTTATTTAATCAAAATAGATGTACGATTTTTTAATAAGAAATACATGTAATAATTAAAAATTTTCCCTAATGGAACTCAAAAGAAAGGATGATTCTTTTATATAAAATGAATAAATTTATTACTTTAATAAGGACTAAACACAATTATAAAATAAGACATTTTTTCTCTTAAATAAAAAGTGTGTATTTAACCAAAAATTACAATTTTTAAGGATACATAAATGAAACATGAGACGGGATATTTTGAGGGACGAGAAAATACTAAATTATTTTATCAAAATTGGAAGCCTGATGGTGAGACTAAAGCTTTTTTAATTGCGATTCATGGATGGGGGACTCATTCTGACAGGATGAAATATCCCGCAGAATATTTAACTGGAAAAGGATATGCTGTATTTTCTTTTGATCTAAGGGGACATTGGAGAAATGCAGGAGATATCGAAGGGCACATAGAGAGCATGGATCATATTCAAAAAGATATCGTATTGTTTTGGGATGTAGTCAGAAAAACCGCAGGAAATAAAAAAATATTC
Source organism: Promethearchaeota archaeon (assembly GCA_004524515.1). The sequence goes on along the minus strand of SDNV01000001.1, from coordinate 1,486 downwards.
CTAATGGGCCATTCTTTTGGGGGATTAATTAGTTTAATATATGCTATTAATCATCCTTCTTTACCAGGAGTATTAGTATCCTCACCCCAATTAGATTTAACTCTAGAAATTTCTGCTGGAAAAAAGTTAGCGAAAAAATTATCCGGGTCGATAGCAAAATTAGCACCGACTAAGACAATTGACATGGTTATCAATCAAAGTCATTTAACAGGTGATTTGAAGATTTTAAGAGAACATATCGCCGATAAGAAAAAATTAGAGATCATTACTACTAAATCCGCAGCAGAAATGAATAATGCTATGAATTGGGCAATGAAAAACGCTAAGAAACTCTTATGTCCGGTTCTTATTATGCAAGCTGGTGATGATAAGTTGGTAGATAAAAAGAAAACTAAAGCTTTTTTTGATAAAATCAAATGTGAAGATAAAACCTATAAGGAATATGAGGGCTTTCTTCATGAACTTTGGAATGAACGAGGAAGAGCACAAGTTTATCAGGATATGTTCATTTGGTTAGAAAAGCATCTTTAAAAAAAGGAATAATAAAAATTTTTAAAATTTAGTTTACAAGCCAAATAGTTTTTTTGCGTTTTCTCCAAGAATTTTATTCTTTTCCTCTTCGTTAAATTCAGGTAAGCCCATCATTTTCATCGGAGGGGGGAGTTTCATTTTTTTAATTCCATCCACATAATCTTTTAATGATAACATTGATGTGAATAAAGGCCAATCTGTACCAAAAAGTATTTTATCTATCCCACATGACATTTTGGCTTCTATAAGAGCTTCGAAAAATGCAAATGGTACCCTTTTAAACTGAGGCTCCCACGCGGAAATATCAAGATAGACATTAGGATTTTTGGTTGCAACCGCAATAGCTTCTTTAGTCCATGGAGCACCCATGTGTGCCAATATAAAGTTGATTTTTGGGAAGTCTACTGCGACTTTATCAACATACACAGGTTGACAATATTTGAGGTAAGTACCAGTAGGACCCAACCCAGTGTGACATAATATAGTGGCTCCAAGTTCTTCTACACGATCGTAAAAAGGATAAAAGTTTACATCATCTGGATAAAAACCCGTGAGAGTCCATAGCTTAACTCCACTACATCCTAGATCATTTATACATCTTTCCAACTCCTTAATTGCCTCCTTTCCCCTTCTAGGATCTATGCCTGCAAAACCGATAAACCTATCGGGATATTTTTTCATGTAATTTTCCAGTAAATCATTATATTCCCTATAGGTGACCTTAGATCTAAAAATAAATTCTCCGTCTAAGGCAAGTAATACCGTCTTATCTATTCCGGCTTCGTCCATTTCATTGATTAATCTTTCAGCATTACCATTTGAGAGAAGAGTATAATCAAAATTAAATTGCTTCGCGATTGCATTCAAAACTTCTTTAAAATCATCAGAGACTAAATCCGCTTCCCAGAAATGGCAGTGAGCATCAATAATCAAAAATATCACTTCATATTTTTTT
>SDNV01000122.1 GCA_004524515.1 Promethearchaeota archaeon | reverse complement strand
CATACCCTTTCGATTTAGCAAATTTTCCTTTAAAATTTTCCGACAGTCGTAATTTTCTATTAAAAAGCTCCTAAAAAAAATTTGAAAACTTTTATAATTGATAGGTGTCTAATAATGTTTTTAATATAAAAATCTGTTCTAAAAAGAAAGGGTCAATTTTTAAGCAGAAAAATATTGATACATAATTTTATACAGAGCAAGATTCAAGCTATTAGGTTTTTTCCATTAGAAAAATAGAAATAAAGAAAATTCAAGTAAGACTAAAGTATCTTATTAAAAATAGGCATTTGGGTTTTTTTTAAAATCCGTCGAATTTGGCCCACTCATCATCCTCGTCCTCCTCTTCCATTTCTTCGGAATCTTCGATTTCCTCAGCCCCATAATCTGCGGGAAATTCTTCCTCGTATTCTGATTCAATCTCATCGTCAAAAGTAATCATTTTTTCAAGATCTGTAACCACTTCTTCAGGTGCTCTTATTTTTATTTCAGGGATGGGTTCTTCTTCGATTCTTTTCTTCTTCTCCACTAATTTTAGATAATCTCCGTGGATTTTAATGGTGATGGGAGTTTCTTCCTGGAGTAATCTTACTACCACCTCTTCACTACTTGAAGTGTCATGTGGCATCCTCATCACTAAGGCACGGGACCCTTCAAACACACCAGAAATAATTTCTACAGTATCTCCTTCTTCTAGAAATTCGGTAACACTTCTCGGTACTAATACATGTTTTATTTCGGATAATTTAATTTGTCCCACAATTCGGCCTTTAATATGGGGGATACCCTGTATTGCGATTTGTACATCTCTTTTTTGTGAGGCTTCGATAAAAATGTATCCGGGGAGCATGGGACTAACTAACATAGCTTTAATATCTGGAACTACGTCTAATATGCGGAATCGATAAAAAATCTGTTTTAATATATTACTTTCTTGGTTAATAGTGGTTCTTACGGCAAATAATGTAGTTAAGTCTTCGATGTCTTCAATAATTTCACTGTGAATTGTTTCCTCTACATTGACACTTTCCTCATTGCTTTCTTCAAATTTTTCTTCATGATCCGACATTATTTTTCCTCTTTTCCTTATTTGATTTGGGTTTAATTTAAAATTTTTTGGAAAAATAAGGATATATTATACAAGGAAATCATAAATTATAAAATTTTGCATTTGTAAGGAAGAATTAAATATACTATGACTCTGCTCCACTTTTTGTATAAAAATTCTATTCGAATGGAAAAGCAGATACAGATTTCCTTCTATTTTTACTGTTATAGTGGATTTTGGGCTTAAAAATTTACAGTAGGATTCTAACTCTTGGCAAGTTTTAATTTATTTTATAATTTAAATAAACATTTTAGAAATTATGTATTAAAACGGTATATTATTTATATCCAGCATTTCTGGGATTCTGTGATTACGAGAAAGCCAAGATATCTCGTTTTTCATATAGCGCCAGGTAATTTCACATTTTCCCTTTTGATCCTTAGTTTCTGTAGCCCAATCCCATGGATTTATAATTACTAGATCACCTTTTCGTATCCAAACTCTCTTTTTAATTTTCCCTCTAATTCTGCCAATATAATGTTTGCCATCTTCTGCAAATACTTCCATGCGATCGTTTCCTAAAATATCAACGACTCTGCCAAATATCTCTCCTACTCGTTTATCTGGTATTTTTATTCTGGAGGGGATTATTTCTGCATCCTCAGGTCTAATCCCACCCTTTCTTCCTTTTTTTTGCTGCTTTTTAGACTTTTTAGCCATTATAATTTACTCATATTAGGAATTGATTATATATTTTATTATTCAATCTTATCGTCTGGTTTATATTGTCCCTTAATAAAAACAATTTTAATGGGTTTATCCGAATCGTTTTTGATATTATGCATTTCCCTCGGTTCACAGAGGAATACGCTTCCTTGGGGTGCCTTAAACTCATTACCATCTATAATCATGATCCCATTTCCTTCCATAAAGTAAAATGTCTCATCAATTTCGTTATGTCCGTGAGGTTTTCCCCCCATATATTCTCCGGGTTTCAATAAAATTAGCCCCCAATCAATAGAAGGACCTCGCATTAGGTATTTAACTCCCGACTCTCCACCTCTGTATTCAAATTCTTTCTCATGAACTTTCTTAATTGTGCCTCACCTATGTTACAACTATTATAAAACAAAATATCTAAATTAAGATATAAATATTATTGTAAAAATATTAGTATTTTTAAAACTTCCATTAACTATAAGGTATATTATAATCTCCCCTTTAAAATTAATATATTTTATTCGATTAATTTTAAAAAAAATTCATAGGTAAGAATTATGATTCACAACTTTAATTTTGCTAGCATTCCTCACCTTATATTTGGGGCGGGAAAGCTAAATGAACTTTCCAATATTATCCCAAATTTTGGTAAGAATGTCCTTTTTGTGATTGGGGGAAGTTCACTTAAGCGATCAGGCACATGGGATGAAATTATCTCAAATATGAAAAGAAGCTCAATTGAATATTCATCCGTTTCCGTGGATAATGAACCATCTCCTGAGATTGTCGATACGATTGCTGCGAACTATAGAAATAAAAATATAGATTTAGTTATTGGAATAGGCGGGGGTAGCGTTACCGATGCTGGTAAAGCAATATCGGCAATGATTCCCAAAAAAGATACTATTAAAAATTATCTTGAAGGCATAGGCACCAAAGTTCACGATGGAGAAAAAATTCCATTCATCGCTATTCCTACTACCTCAGGTACGGGAAGTGAGGCGACTAAGAATGCAGTTATTTCAGAAAGAGGTTCAGAGGGGTTTAAAAAGTCTCTCCGACATGATAATTTAATTCCTAATATCGCTATTATTGATCCTGAACTCATGATTTCTTGTCCTCCTTCGGTAACTGCTGCATGTGGAATGGATGCGTTTACTCAATTGCTCGAAGCATATGTTTCAACGAACGCAAGTCCTATGACTGATGCATTAGCGTACAGTGGGATGAAATATATGAGCAAAAATATGATTTCAGCATGTACCACGGGAGTTTCAGATATAAATGTTCGAGCAGCCATGGCCTATGGCTCTCTTATGTCCGGAATTACGCTTGCCAATGCGGGTTTAGGTATTGTTCATGGATTAGCCTCACCGATAGGTGGTTTTTTCGATATTCCTCATGGAGTGGTATGTGGCACACTCTTAGCCGAAGCCACAAAGATCAATATTAAGAAACTTAAAGAATTGGGACCCGCGGGAAAAAAGGGACTAAAAAAACATACCCAAATTGGTGCTTTACTCTCTCAAGAAAAATTTATTGGAGAGAATGAGATTGATAAGTATTGTTCGATATTAATTGACACACTTAATAAATGGACAACAGAATTAAACATTGAACGCCTAGGGAGATATGGGATCACTACTGGTGATGTTGAAAAAATCGTGAAAAACGCGGGATTAAAAAATAATCCCGTTAATTTAACCAAAGAAGATATAAAGACTTTAGTAATGAACAGATTATAAATTAAATCAGAAGGAAATATCTTTATCCAAAATTAAAAAATTCTCTTTAATATATGTCTGGTTAGATTTTGAAAACTAAGTTCGACATTTTGTCCTGTTTTTGAGGAAATTTGTAAATAATCATATAAATCAAATTCTTTTTGAAATTCCTCAATATAATCCGGCTTAACACAAATATCTTCAGTTAAATCCGCTTTTGATCCTAAAAATAAGATCGGCAATTTGGGGTCCTCTTTTCTACATATTTTTACCCATTGCTCAATATTCTCTAAGGTCATTGCTCTTGTTAAATCAAATAAAAGCATAGCGCCTCGTGCTCCTATTACATAACTTTCAAGTAAAAATCTGAATCTTTCTTGTCCTCCAAAATCCCAGAGCTGTAGCATAACTTTTTGTCCATCAATATTAAGCTCCTTTAAAAAGAATTCAACACCTATTGTCATCCTCGTCTCTGACGAGAATTTGCCCTCAACATAACGATGAAGAAGGGTTGTTTTACCCACGCCTCCCTCCCCCGCGGTAAGTACTTTAAGAACAATAGGCTTTGACAATCTAACTTCCTCTCTTTATCCTTTATTTATAGAATAAATTATAATTAATATGTTTTAGCTTCTTTCTATGACTAAATATTTTTTTTGTCTTAGAAAAATCACATTAACTTTTGAATTTTTTGCTTTTTTGCGAAGCTCAGAATCATTTGTTGCTAAGAAGACTTTTTTGTATTCTTTTTTGAACTGAATACACCATTTCAATAAAAATTCATCCGTAGTTTCCTCTTCGGTTTTAATCTCATCAATAAAATAAAGTGGATACACCTTCTCATTTTTATCTAAGTAGGACATCCCTGCCTTAAATTGTCTTTTTAGTTTTCTGGTCTTTGGTTCTCTTCTGATTTTTGCTTCAAGTTCGTTTAAACTTTGTTTAAATATAAAAAATCGTATTCTTCCCTCTAAATTTAAATAAATATCATTAAGATAATCAATTTTAAATTGATAAGGAAGTAAAATAAAATTAGAATCGAGTACTATGACATTAATATCTTTATAATTTTTAATACTCAATAGGTTTGCCGCTCTAATATCTTTCTAGTTAATATTCCAAATGCTTCTGAAACGTTCTCTCCAGATTTAGAAGAAATTTTTAAAAAATCAAATAAATCAAACTGATCTTTAAAGGATAAAGCATATTCATCGTCAACCATGATATCATTTACCAAATCAAGTTTAGTTCCGACGAATAAAATAGGTAAATTTGGATCTCCCTTCCGACAAATAGTAACCCATTGCTGTAAATTTTCTAAAGTCATAGGGCGAGTTAAATCAAACATCAATAATGCTCCCTTTGCTCCTAACACATAGCTTTCTAATAAGAATCTAAATCGTTCCTGTCCGCCAAAGTCCCAAAGTTGAAGCGTACACTGTTTACCATCAATTTCTACTTCTTTTAAAAAAAACTCAACGCCAATCGTCATTTTAGTGTCCGCACTGAACTTACCCTCAACGTATCGATGAAGAAGAGTCGTTTTTCCGACTCCACCTTCCCCAGCAGTAAGAATTTTAAGGATAAACTTTTTTGTCATAGAGATACTCAGTTATTTTGATTTAACTATTTTTAATAATAATATTAAATTAATAAAATTCTTAGTTTAAGATATTTTTTATTTACCTTAATTTTAAATAAAATTTATTATGTGTTTTTTTTTTTAATTATTTTATTTTTCTAATAAAATTATCATTATTAAAAATTATCTTAAACGAAAAGACAAAATTATTTTTAACGGTAAAAAAACTTCAATTATTCTTTTTTGTTTTTTTTATCGGGTCTTTTCATTTTATACTTAAAATTATTTATTTTCAAAGATGTTATAATTAAATATCTCTTAATTAAATTATAAAAGCAATTTTTTCACGGTAGAGTGAATTAAAATGAAAATGAGTAAAAAAACACCAACAAAAGATGACTTAAAAAAACTGAATGTTGAATCCTGGGGAACGTGGACAAAAGAAATCTCAGAATTTGATTGGTCCTATGGCGATACTGAAACGTGTTATATTTTAGAAGGAGAAGTGGAAGTATCAGATCCAAAAACAGGAGAAAAAATTGAGTTTGGAAAAGGAGATCTTGTCCAATTTGAAAAAGGATTAAAATGCATCTGGAATGTAAAAAAACCAGTAAGAAAATACTACAATTTTGATATTGAATTTGGAGATATTTAACTCCTTTTTTTTTAATTTTTAATTTTTCGAAAAATTTTTGTGTATAATACCCAATTTAAAAAGTGGGTATTAACCCCCATGAAGATTCTTACTTTTAAAAAAATAAAGAAATTTGAGATATAAAATTAAATATGAAAAAAAAAATTGTTTTTAGATTGTATTGTAATTTTAATTTAAAGACCCAGTTGTATCACTTTATCTTGATTTGCTTTAACTTTATCAGGGGTTAAATTATAAAACTTCACAAAAATAATCATTCCAATAATCATAAAAATCGTTGGAATTATACCAAAATGAAGTTGAATTCCCCATACTGCTTGTTGTGACTGTGTGGATGCTCCTTCATTAAAACCTGTGAGGGTGTGGACTACCATAAAAGTGATAGCTTGGATTAATATTGCCAATCTCCCAAAAAATTGCCGAAACCCAAAATAAATCCCTTCTTCACGTTTGCTTGTTATTACAACAGATTCATCAATAACGTCAGCCAAGACGGGTGCTAACATAACCCAAAATCCTCCTAGAGCTACACCCCATATTATTAATACGGGAATAAGGATATAATAATCTGTGATAAACGAAAGTGGTAATGTTATGAAAGCAAGGAAAAAGCCTGCGATCATAATAATTTTTCGATTATCATTTGTTTTTTGGGCAAGTTTAATCCATATTGGGACAGAAATTATTGCTCCTATAAGAAAACTGGCCATCATAAAAATTATTGCATTCGCTTCCAATTCAAATACAAACCTTGTAATGTATGGAATAGAGGATTGCACACATATAACCAAGCTCTGGTATAATGTGTAAAAAATGATGATTATTACAAAATTTCTTTGTTTCAACGCAATTCTCAAGGAACTAAAGAAGGAAACACGCTCTCTTTTATCATAGGTTGCAAGATATCGATCAATAATTTCTTGATCTTCTTTGCAACCAGGAATCGACAAAGCCAATAAAACAAGACCAATGAGGATCATCACCCCAGCTTGAATAATATATGTACGTATTTCTCCGAATGTAATAAAAAGTGGGGGAAGCATCCCTCCAGCAACAATTCCTAAAATTCCTATAGGGGTTGCTATAGCATTTGCTGTTCTACGTTCTTCAACTGATCTAAACTTATCCGGATAAAGAGAAGAAAAACTTACAAAAAAAAGTGAGTTGAAAGTATCAAAAACACATGTGGCAAACACTAGCCATGCAAAGAGTATCCAAGCTCCTGAAACCGGATCAACATTAGGGGGTGTAAATATTAAAATATAACTTATTACCCAGACTGCACCTCCTAACATAATCCAAGGGAATCTTCTCCCCCATCTTTTAGTGAATTTAAAAGGGCGATCAGTTAAATAACCAACGAGAGGGTCATTTACCGCATTGTAAATTGCGAAAATAATGTATCCTAACCCTACCAACAAGACATTCAATCCAATTTCACTCTCGTAATAATAAAATCCAAAAGCGGTGAATGCCATATCGATAAACATACTGAGGGCTTTAGCGGATCCATATGAAGCCATACTTTTTTTTGAGTGTTTAATATTTTCCATAAACATCCCAGAATTTTTTATGAATTAATAAAAATTTTCTGATAGATCTTAAATAAACGTATTTTTATAATATTTGTATTTTGAACTTATTAACCAAACATCATCGATGTAATGGTCCATTTATATCTTTACCCCATAAGTTAGGAGAACTTAAATCGTTAAAGATCTTAAGAGAATATTATAATAACCTATTGGATTTATAAAAATCTATAAAAATTGAATGAATAATATACTAATTCATGTGATTCACCCTTTTCCTCAAGGAATTGGCTTTCTTGAGCTTTAAATGAATAATAATATCTTTTTCTAATTAATATTATTATCATTTTAATGGCTTATATAGCTATAATAATAAATTGTAACAATCTCTGTATTTCAATACTTATTTTAGAGCATCAAAATTCTTAACAGGAATTGGTTATAGGCATTAATAATTTCAAAGATTTTAAACCAATTTAGAAAAGCTCACTTTGTTTTATGATTTTTATTACAAAATGAATTATTCTTACTATAACT
>SDNV01000121.1 GCA_004524515.1 Promethearchaeota archaeon | reverse complement strand
TTTTAATTTCGGCTTGAATAAGGGATCGTTGATCGTCAGGGGATAAATATACATTTTCTACATTTTCAATTGGATATTTACTCAATAAGGCATTTCCTTCCTTATCATCGAAGTCTGAACCAAAAAAATATTCCATATCCACATCATCGGCAATTTCAGAAACCATATCCTCTTCTACTTCTTGTAACCCTATAATATCTGGATTGGATTCTTTAATAACAGAGGAAATCTTGTCAATATCATATTTGGAATCGATTCCTACTCCCTTATGGATATTCCAAGTCATTATCTTAATATTTTCGGTTTTTTTTTGCCATTCAATCTGAATTAAATATAAAGTAGTGATTGCACTCGTCAGAGTTATAATTAAAAGAATCGTGAGTTTTTTTCTGTTAAGTAAAAAGCGCTCAAACATCTTAATTCTTTAATTTTTTGTTATAAAATCATTATTTATTTAAATGTAGTTATCACGGCACAATGATCTGAAGCATCTGAGCAAAGAACTTCACTTTTAATAGGTTCCAAGTCAAAGGAACAAAATATATAATCAATTCTTTTAAAGCGATCATTTGATCTAAAGGTGTACCCATTATCATCATTTATATAGTCATAAGAATCCCTTAATTTTATTATTAATTCTGCATATGGAGGAGAGATAGGAGCAAAATTTAAATCTCCCATTAATATAACATTATATAGCGAAGTTTGGGGAATAAGAGATGCTATAAAACTTGCTTGGTTCCAATGATCAATAGGTTTATCATATCTAGAAAGATGTGTTATAAATATGTAATATATCTGATCCTTAATTTCTATTTCTGCTTTAATTAGAACTCTTGCCCGGGTCCCATCTATTAAAGGCAAATCCACGCCTTCAGCATGGATTATTTTATATTTAGTTAATAATAAATTGCCTTCATTTGTGTTACCCGCTTCTGCGAAATAATAATTCATATCCAATTCATCGGCTAATCCTTTATAATCTATCTCGGTTGTCACTTCCTGTAAGCCTATAATATCCGGATCTTTTTCCTCTATTTCCTCAACAATATCTTCTAAAGTTGAATTATCATCATCCACACCATTTGCTCCACTTATATTCCAAGTCATTACTTTTGCATTAATACTTTTTTGGAGAATGATATGGGAATTGAAATAAACTAAAGATAAAGAGATAAATACTAAAATTATTAACAAAAGAAATAAGTGTTTTTTTTTAAAAATTCTCCTAAATATCATAAATCAAAATAATCTCAGTAATTTTATTGCGTTCTCTATCAAAGAACTAAGAATTTTATATTAAAATATCATTTCTATATAAAATATAAAATTTTTTGAGTATAGGCTAATTTTTGACATCTTTCTTATATTCCTATTTTATAATATAGAATTTTTGCAATTAAAAAGTAGTTTAGTTCTCATTTCACTTTTTTTTCCTGTTGATGAAAATTTAAATGGATAAATTATCATAAGATTACTATATTAAAATAAAATGTAATTAAGGTCATAATTCCGTTTATAAAAAAAGAAAATAAGAGTTTTATCTAAATTTTTCAAAGAAAATGTACTTAATGTAATTAAATTTTTTAATTGATTTAAAATATTAAAATGGGGAGAAAGTAAGTTATGCTGTTAGGAGCTGCATTACAAGAACTCAAAATTATGCAAAGTAAATTAGCCCGATTATATGTTTTGAGAAGAGAAACATTTAATTTTTTGGAAAATAAGGATGTTGAGGTGGATTTTAACCAAATATCTGGTGAAATCAAAGAGCTTGTAGATCAAATTAGAGATTTGAAAGTAAAAATAGCAAAAACTAATAACAACACATTGATTGAAGTAAATGGACAAAAAATGAGCATTCAACAGCTTATCCTAATCATTGGCGAACTTAGATCAGAATTATTACAACTACAATATCTTAAACCTCGGGGTCCTGTGTATCTAGGGGGTCAAGCTGTTGAATATGTACCTCAGAAAAAGCAAGATGAAGTTGCTGATTTGATCTCCGAAATTGAAGAAAAAAAAGCAGATATGGACAAATTATTGCAAGCAAAAAATTGGAATGTTGAATTAATTGAATAAAATTATATTTTTTAAAATATGTAGAACAAACCACGAATCTTGGAGTTGAAAGAAACACACTCCTGGAAACCGGGCAGTCTGCCCGGACGGGTTCGAATCCCATCATGTGAGGCTTTATAGATAACAACTCATAGTTTAAAGTTTAAAGATTATGGATTACAGCTCATCGATCGCTTCTTTTGATTTCGAGATTTAAGGGGAGATCCTTTAGGATACGTTCCACGGGTTCAAATACGTATTAAAAATCTAATCTTTTCAATTTTTTTTACTTTCTTTTATTTCAAATTGTAAAGCCATTAAATATACAGACGTGATTTTTCTATCCAAATTCTTAAATATAAAGAAAGTGGTGATCATTTTATGTCTAAATTAAATGTAAAACGAGTTATTATTTTCAAACACGGAATTTCATACTTTATACTTGAAGGAAAACAAAGAGGATCTGATACATTTGAACTTGAATTTAAAATTGATGAGATGAATGATATATTAAAATCTCTATTCGTGTTAGACACCAGTGAAAAAGGGTATATCTCATCAATCTCTTACGATGCGGCTTTAGATACAGCTCAGCTTTTAAAAACTATAATGCTAAATATTCCGGATAACAATTCTTTTTCCTCGCTCATAACTCAAATAAAAGGTGCGAATATAACCTTGACTATTGGAAGTAGTCAAACCATTTCTGGAACCATAATGGGAATTGAATTACTTGAGAAATTTGTAAAAGATGAGAAAATTACCGAAAAATTACTCGCCTTACTAAAAAATGATGGGGTGATCACAAAAGTCCCCTTTTCAGAGATCTCATCATTTGAGATTTTAAATGAAGACTTACAAAAAGATTTAAAATTCTTTCTCGATACGGTGATTGCCGGGAAAAAAAAGGATTCCAAAAAAATAATTATAAATTGTGAATCGGGAGGAGATAATAGTGTAGAGCGCTCTATCATCGTTAGCTACATTCGAGAGTCCCCTGTTTGGAAAACTTCTTACCGTCTAATAATGAGTAAACAACAAGCACAGGATAAAAAATGTCTATTGAGTGGTTGGGCGCTCATCGAGAATACTACGAATCAAGATTGGGAGAATATTGAGCTTTCATTAGTTGCAGGCATGCCCGTTTCATTTATTTATGACTTTTATAGACCCATTTACATTCAAAGAACGATTATTGAGCCCCCTAAAGTATTAAGTGCTCGACCCACCGAAATCGAAGAAGGATTAGAAATGGAGGCTTTTGAAGAATATAAAATGAAGGATGAGGCGTTTGCAGAAGCACCCATGATGATGAAAGAAGCTAAAAAACGAGCAGCAAGACCTCCTCCTGCCCCTGCAGGAGCGGCTCGTGCCTCTACTACTTTGGGTTTCGCGGCAGATATGGATGATTCCACCTTATTAGATAAGGTTAAATCTCAGACAGCAACTCAAACCAAAGAATTAGGAGAACTCTTTGAATATAATATTTCCAATCCGGTTACCATCAAAAGAAAACATAGTGCATTAGTTCCTATATTAACAGAACAAATAAAAGCAGAAAAGATATTACTGTATAATAAACATGAAAACGATAAGAATCCAAATGCTTGTCTTGAAATTACGAATAATTCTGGCTTAGTTCTCGAAAGAGGGCCGGTTACGTTTATTTATGATAATAATCTTGCAGGGGAGGCGATTATTCCCTTTTTAAATAGAGATGATATAAGATTATTAAACTATGCGGTTGAACAGGCTGTAATTATAAACCATGAGGATTTTTCTCAAAATTTAGATGTACATAGAATCTCGATTGGAGGATCTTATTGCTATGAATATTATTATACGAATCTGAGAACCGTATATAGAATAAAGAATAAGACAGACGAAGAAAAGATTTTATATTTAGATCATCCAAAACAATATGGCTACAAAATTACAGAGAGTCCTGTGGAACCCGAAGAAACGGCAAATTATTGGCGGTTTAAATTAACGTTAAAACCAAAAGATGCAGTAGAATTTATCATTAAAGAGCGTAAAGAGAACTATTCAAGTTATTATATTTATAACTATACTAAAGATGATTTACTGAAACGGGTAGCTTTTTATGTGCAGCAAAAATTCATAAATGAAAAGCTGGAATCGCAATTAAAAGAAGTTGGAGAATTAATCGGAAGAAAAAATGATTTAAGTTTAAAAAAATCGAAGTTAGAGGATGAAAGATATCAGATGACTGATGAGCAAACTAGATTAAGAGAGAATATTTCAGTTTTAGGAAATACTTCTCAAGAAAATACTCTAAAAGAAAAATATGTGAAAAAATTAAGCGTCCAAGAAGAGAGATTCGAAACAATTTCAAAAGAAATAAAAGAATTAGAACAAGAACTTACCACTTTGGATAAAAAAATAGAAGAAAAAATTGAAAAACTAAAAATTCACTAAGATGATTTGAGGGTCTCATTTTTTCATAATAAATACACTCATTTATTCTTTTTTATTTCTTTAATAAAATCTTTGCTTAGCTTACCTATGGCTCTTTAATTAGGTATGATAACTTTTATATGATGTTAAGTATTAAAGCCGATTGGATAAATTAAAAGATTTAAAAAGATAAACTTTTTATTATTAAAATTAATCTATTTTTTTAATAATTAATTAATTATTTGTAACTTAACCTTCAAAATGGCAGCAAAGACTGGGTTTCAACGTTTTACGGGGTTTAGAAGTCTACCATACCGTAGCGGAATTGTTTATAATTTTGTAACTGATTGCCTTTATGATAGATATGAAAAATTTTCCACTATTGCCAAACTTGTAGGAAATAGAGCACAAAAAAAAGTCTTAGACTTGCCATGTGGTACGGGATTCTTAACCAGATTCTTGCATCCCTCCACTATTTATACTGGGTTTGATCTTAACCATCGATTTTTGAAAAAAATTAAAAAAGATTGGATTAAAGGTAAAATTAAATTAAATAAAGTTGTATTGAAACAGCATAACATTTTCGATTTCGATAAATATCCTAAAGAATTACAGGATGTTATTGTCTTTTGCGATATCATCCATCATATTTATGAAGAAAAATCAAATCGACACATTGAATTAATTGAAAATGCTAAAAAACATGCCAAAAAAATTATACTATGCGAACCCGTTGCGATACGACCTAAAGATATGAATGCGGACGCCTTTTTAGGTAAGGCAATGATGAAAATTACAAAATTCTTTCCGGAAAGAATTATAAAAGTCCTGGATTTTTTCTTAGCAGATAATGACGGAATTAATTCCTATGAAAATCGGGCAAGTTGGCAGCATAATGAGCAAAGTCTAATAAATTTTTATAAAAGTTTAGGTTTTAATAAAATTTATAACCTTGTAGACGATTACATAGGTGTTTGGGAAAAAACTCAAGACAATTAAAGGAATTCAATTTAATTGTTAAGAAAAATATTCTTATTTTAAATCTAATGAAGGTATTTATGCTTTCGATGATTAATTTATAACAAGAATAACTTTTATCAAAATTATATTTTCGAGTAATTAGTTAAAAATACCAAACATTAAGGATTGGCTGAATTTGAAAATTACTTTGAGTTTATGGGATATAGGTGGTCAAGAACGGTTTGATTTTTTTAAAACCGATTTTTTTAAAGGCACTGGCGCAGTGGGATTAGTTTTTGATTTAAGCCGTCCTGATACCTTCGAGAAAATTAATGTCTATATAGATGAAATTCGAGAACGTTCTGGAAATATTCCACTGGTTTTAGTGGGAAATAAAAGTGATTTAACTAAAACTTTAGGTGAAACAATCCCAAAAGGAGATATAATTCAAAAAGTTAATCGTGACAATTTGGTTGATTATATCGAAACTTCAGCACTAGAAAATATAAATATAGAGAAACTGTTCAATTTATTAGGTTTTTCAGCTCTTTTAGATTTGCGGCCGAGGTTAGGGGAGATAGTTGATTCTGATCACTTTAGATTTAAGGTTTTATTAGTAGGAGATGCTTCCGTTGGGAAAAGTTCTTTAATCAAGAAATTTATTGAGAAAGAATTCACAAATAACTATAAACTTACTATCGGTCTGGATTTATTAGTAAAAGATATTGAAATTTCTGAAGAAGACATCCCCGCTCAGGCTATTGAGATAATTAAAACCGCTATATCTAATGAAAAAAGGAGATTGAGGCAAATCCGTAAACTCGAAAAAATAAGCAAAATAATAGCTGAAGAAACGGGAAATCCTGAAATTGCCACTGGAGAAACCCTACCTGATGATAAGATAATAAAACTTTATAAAAAAAAGAAAAAGAAAAAAGTATTTTACTTTTCCTTAGGAATTTTAAGTGTGTTTCTTATTATCATCCTACTTATTATCTGGCTTTTTTAATATATTAGCCTCTTATTAATTTAAATATTTTACTAGAAAAAAAAATAAATTAGGAAACATTTCTTCATAATAACTTTATGGTGAAAAATATGAGTATTGATAAACTCCAAGAAGAAATTGATGAATTATTAGATAAAAGAGATACCCTAGAAGAAAAATGTGATACCCTTCCACAGTGCCAAGAAGATGATGGCTGTCAGACCTGTCAAACCTATAAAAAAATCGACGAAATTGACCAAAAAATCGAAGAACTTGAAGCTAAAATCGATGAACTTATGGGAGAAGACGAGGAAGAAGACGAGGACGAATAATTCTAATTAAATTTTTTTCTAAATTATTTTTCATTCCCACTTTATTTTTTTCTCATTTTTAATTATAAATCTTTCAAATATCTTTATTCCAATTCGAAAAATAAAACTTAGCAATTTTAATTTCAATTTGAATCTGCTGTATAAGACAATGATGAATATAATTCACTATTTTCTCAGATCAATTACAAAATAAAATTATTTTATTTTTAATGAATTGAATTTGTCTAATTCCTTATCCTACTTAGTTGTTAAAAAAGTTAAAAAACAAATTCATATTCTCATTAGTATACAATTTTAAATTATAATTCAAAATAAAAACCAAAATATCTAAATTAGATGTGAAAAAAATGCCTTTAGAAAAAACAAAATATGCCCAAGCCATTAATGACGAGATCCTTGAAAAATTTAGCCTTAAAAACCGGTACAATTTCTTAAACAACAATTTAAATGCGGTCTTGTCCTCAGAAGAATTTGGCTTTTTACGAGAAGTGGAACGATTCTGTATGAAGTTTGAGAAACAAAATAATGTCACTCATGGACCTGATGAAGATATTTATTCATGGGTGCCTGCCTTTGGAGAAAAGGGGTATATCACGCGTCAACATCCTTTTACTGAATGCGATTTGAACTATAAGGAGCATGGGTTAGCAATGGATTTTATGCGAAATCTTGCAATAGATATGTTTGATCCCCAATTCGCCATGGGGGGAGGAGCAACAGTTCTAGCTGTTAATCCAGTCTATGAACATCATGATAATGTTCCTGTAAGAATTGAAGCTTTAAAAGCAATGGTTACGGGTAAAACTCCTGGAGCAATTCTCATTACAGAACCTGAAAGAGGTTCTGATGCCGTTCATCAGCTCACCACCTGCGAGGAACAACCCGATGGGAGCTTTTTGCTTAACGGAACTAAAATTTTCAGTACCAATGCACCCAAATCGAAATGGGTGGTCGCATATGCTACCGCCGAACAAAATAACGGTAACAAGATGGCTCAATTCCTCGTCAACACAGAATGGGAAGGATGTAACGTAGAGCGTGTGTATATTCCATGGGTACCGAAACTATTTCTTGGGAAAGAAACTCTCACAAAT
>SDNV01000019.1 GCA_004524515.1 Promethearchaeota archaeon | reverse complement strand
TGCGATCTTAGTAGCGAATTTAGGGGGGACTTATATCTTTTGAAGATATTAAGAAAGAAGTAGGTAAGGGAGGTCGATTACAAAGTTATGGTCAGACAGGAAATGGTTTAAGACCTGCCACTTGGAGGACTTTAAAAGATTTTATTGAATCATTATACGATCATTATTTTATAAGGCAAAAAATAGAACATACTGCGTTTAAAGGACTTGACAATTATCGGCGAAGATCATACGATCCGGATATAAAACTTAGAGACATTATTAGTCCATTTCTTAAATATATAATTTGTAAGTTTTTTAATATTAGTATTATTTTCTGTTGCCATCTAAAGAACTTAAAATCCCAATTTAAGTCTTAAAAATTACACTAAACTCATATTCATTTCTGAGTTAATTTTTTTTAGGCTGATTATTAAAAAAAGATTAAGAAATTATTTGAATAAAATTAAAATTATTTATTGTCCCAACAGTAATGTTCTAGGGTACATTCACATTTGTTTAGATTAAAGTCAAATGGAATTATAAAGTCCTTCATAATGTCCGTTATTATGTCAATTGAAACCATAAGAACTTCAGAATTGCTTCGTAAATGGGTGTTCACTATTTTATCTATATCTTCGATGGAAAATCCTGCCATCAAAATGCTTACCTCCATATTACCGCTTAATCGAAAGGCATTTAGCATAAAAGGGCATTTTTGAACCAGTTCATAGATCTCTGAAGGATAATTCGTTTTCACGTCAACTCTAGCAAAATACATATCCGCAGCTTTGAGATTAATCCCGGCTTGAAATTGTAATACCCCTTGTTCTTCAAGTCGTCGGATTCTCATTCCCACTGTGGGTTGACTCCTGTCAACTTTCTCAGCTATTTGAGTATGAGTAAGATTTGGTTTTTCTTGGACTAAAGTGATAATTTTTTTATCAATCTCATCCATTTTAAATGCTTGGCTAATCATAATTTTTTCACTCTTGTTTTACTTTTTAAGTATTTGTCTATCGTCATATGACGATTGAGAAATATAACCATACCATCATATTTAAATATTACGGTAGTTCTCTTAATATTAATTTTATCAGGTTAATATGGTAAAAACTAATAAATCATTAGTAAAATCTTTAAAAGTTATCAAATTTATCTACACTTCAAACATTCAGTCCTAAAGTTTGAAAAAAGTATGAGTGAGTTAACAGAGAAAATTGCTGATTTTTTAAAGGTACTTTCTGACCAAACCCGACTTGAAATCTTAGAACTATTAAAAAATGGTGAGAAAACGTCAAAAGACATTCAAACTACCTTAGATAAAAGTCAGTCTACAGTTTCTCAACACCTTAAGAGGTTATACGATGAGGATCTCATATTATTTGAAGAAAAGGATAATTTAAAATATTATAAAATTAAGTATTACTATATTTTCAAGATTCTCTCATTCATACAATCATTTGTAATAACTCTGCAAAAAGATAAAGTTCGCAAATTGACAGAATATGACAGATATGATACATTAACCTAAATTTTTATGTCCATAATTAAAAAAATTAATCTTATATTTTGGTAAAATCATGGTTGAACCTAAAGCGGCATCAAAAGTAATATTATTAGCCGGACTTGATAATAGTGGGAAAACTTCAATCGCTTATAGTTTACAAGGGATTAAAAACTTGCCCCACTATCTTAAAATAAAACCCACGGTCGGAAGAAAGATAATATCAATTAAATCATACGACTCAGAATTCAGAATATGGGATCTTGGAGGTCAGGATGCATATAGAGAAGAGTACATAGAAAATTTAGATAAATATTTCAAGGGAATAGATAAATTAATTTATATATTTGATATCCAAGATATTGATCGCTATGCTCTCGCATTAGAATATTATGAAAAAATCATAACCTTTCTTAAAGATAATAACAAACCGAATGAAATTGAGATTTCAATTTTCTTACATAAATTTGATCCTGATTTGAATACGACTAAACCAGAAATAACTAAAGAAATTGTGGATAACCTTAAGAACAAAATCAAGAATGCCTTAAATAAAACGGAATTTTTTTACCAAATTTTTCAGACCACGATTTATGCCCTATTTGAGAAGAGTGTAACTGACTAAAATCAAGAAAAGTGTGTTAACTTAATCAATAATAATAGCCTCTAATTTACAGGCAGTCGTGCAGATATGGCATTTTATACAACGATCTTCGCGATCTTCTACTATTACACATTTAGGCTGAGAATCTTTATCAATAACCTGATAAATTCCTCTAAAACAAGCTTCTTCACAAGCAAAATTCTCACATTTAAGACATTTACTGGTATCAATATGGTGGAATTTATAGTTTTCAATAGAATTTTGATTGTTAGCTTCACTCATGTTAGTTAACGAAATTAAAAAGTTCTTTTATCTCTTTAGTTTATAGTTTATAAAACAATTCTTTAATATCCATTAAAAAATAACCCAGATAGATGATTTTATTAAGAAGATATAAATAATGACCTCTGTAAAATATCCTTTATTTGAGATCCCTAACTTACGGAAAGGAAGATTTCTCACTAGACCAAACCGATTTGTGGCTGAGATTGAATACAAGGGAAAAATTGAAACCGCACATGTTCATGATCCCGGGAGATTAAAAGAATTGCTCATTAAAGGAGCGGAAGTTCTTTTTACAAATTCAAAAGGGAAACTTAAATATTATATTAAAGCCGTAAAATGTGAAAAAGAATGGATACTGATTGATTCGGCACAACACTCAAAAATCGCGTTAAAGGTATTTTCCTATTTACCTGAGTTTTCTAATGTAGTAGATATTAAAAAAGAGGTCCGGCTCGGAAGAAGTAGGATCGACTTCATGCTCGATGGGATTCCTTTAGAAGTTAAAGGTGTCTCTCTTGTCCAGGATGGAGTTGCTTTATTTCCGGATGCCCCCACCGAGCGAGGGACAAGACATGTGGGTGAAATCATTGAACATGAGGGAATAATCTTATTTTTAATATTCCGAAAAGCACATTCTTTTGCTCCAAATTGGGATACCGATCCCAAATTTTCCGAAAAATTATCAGAAGCAAGAAATAAAAAGATTAAAATAATTCCTGTTCAAATTAGCTTTGATGGAAAAATGTTATATTATCATGGGAAAATTAAATTGGGAGATTTTTAATTAATTATCTTCCACATTTATTCCTAATTCTCTTAATTTTTCCCTGATTTCATCGCTAATATCATATATTTTCTTTTTTCTTAACTTATTTCTAATATCTTTAATAAGATCTAAAAGTGAATTTATCAATAGATCTTTCTCATCTTTTGGAATCGCTAAACCCCCTTCTAATTGCTCTTTAAGATTGGGAAATATCCCAAAAATTTGGTCAAGATTTTCAACAAATTTGAAGAATCTATCTTTAAATTTAAGATTTATAGTATTATTTTCTTCAAGAATAACTCGGTTTATTTCTCTAAACAAGGTCATAATTTCTGCGATAGCGATTGGAGTATTAAAATCATCGTCCATAGCTTGAATTAAGTTCGACTCGGACTCCTCTATCTTAGAAATTAGTTCATTCATAGCTTTCGTATCCTTTTTGATAGAGGGTGCTTCATTAATTTTTTGGATGGTATTTATTAATTTAAAATAATTTTTTTTCGCCTGCTCCATATTATCAAACGAATAATTAACCGATTTTCGATAATGAGTGGATAATAAAAACAATCGAATTACCATAGGATCGTACTCTTTAGCTACATCAGAGACAAGAAAGAAGTTTCCTAGACTTTTCGACATTTTTTCATCATCCACGTTCACGAATCCGTTATGCATAAAATAGTTCGCAAATGGTTTACCAGTATATGCTTCTGATTGAGAAATTTCGTTTCTATGGTGGGGAAACTTTAAATCCTGCCCTCCCCCATGAATATCAATCGTTTCATCTAAAAAATTAATAGCCATTGCGGTACATTCAATATGCCAGCCGGGTCGTCCTTTTCCCCAGGGACTATCCCAGAACGGTTCGTCTTCCTTAGATTTTTTCCATAGGGCAAAATCCTTGGGATTTTTTTTATCATCCAGATATATTTGGCTATATTCTTCCTCTTCTTCCTCCTCTTCTGTTTCCAAGTCTTCTTCGGAAATATTTTGTAAGATTGTTTTATATTTAGGGAATGAATCTACATCAAAATATACTGAGCCATTACTTTCATAGGCATGATCTTTAGAGATCAGTCCTTTGATTATATCTATCATAAAATCGATTACTTCTGTAGCCCGTGGGTTTTTATAATCCTTCTGAATATTAAGCATATCCATAATCTCTTCATATTCTTTGATATATTGATCGCTTAGGGTTTTAAAATCAATTCCTCGTTCATTAGCTCTTTGAATTATTTTATCATCGATATCGGTATAATTCTTCACTAATTTTACATTATAGCCTTTAAATTTAAAATATCTACTTATTATGTCAAAAGCTACTGCCGATTTAGCATGACCTAAATGAGGACTATCATACACTGTAGGGCCACATACATACATTAATACTTTTTTAGGATGGATCGTTTTAAATTCTTCTTTTTCAAATCTTAGACTATTATAAATTTTCATTATCTTAATTCACCAAGAATTTGGAATAATTTCTAATTTAAAAGGTAAATAATAAGAGCCAGCGGAGGGAATTGCATTTAACCAGGTTTACCGATAAAAATTTTGCACCCTCGAATAACGGCTCTGCAGGCCGCCTCCTTAACTACTCGGAATTGCGCTATAAGCGTAAATGCTATTAAATAGATACGCTGGCAAATTCGCTGGCATATTTAACAATTTTTTTATAATTAATTTGTTTTTAATCATTTAAATATCTATTTCTCCTCGTTTTTTATCTTTTCTATTCTGTAAAAAAAATGTTATAATTTTTAAATTAATCAACTTCGCTCCAAAGAGATGTGCTTAAATATCTTTCACCCCAATCGCACACAATAAAAACGATATTTTCTCCTTCTCCAAATTCTTTAGAAATCTCATAAATAGCAGCCCATGCGATTGCCCCAGAACTAATTCCTGCAAATATACCTTCAAATCTGGCAAGTTTTCGAGCAGTGGCAATGGCATCTTCATATTCGACTTGAATTACCTTGTCATAAATTTCGGTATTTAATACTTCAGGGATAAAACCGGCACCAATCCCTTGAATTTGGTGAGGGCCAGGATCGCCACCAGATAAGACCGGAGAGTCTTTAGGTTCAACAGCATATACTTTAAGTCTAGCCCCTACTCTATCTTTGAGAATCTCGCCCACTCCTGTAATAGTACCCCCTGTTCCAACTCCTGCCACAAATGCATCTACTTGTCCCGCTAAATCATTGAATATTTCTTTAGCAGTAGTTCTGCGGTGAATATCTGGATTCGCTAAATTTTTAAATTGCTGTGGAATAAATACATTTCCCTCTTCTTTTGCCAATTCTTCAGCTTTAGCAATCGCAGTTTTCATTCCTCCTTTTGCCGGGGTTAAGATTACTTTAGCTCCAAACGCTTTTAACACCTGCCTCCTTTCAATTGACACGCTTTCGGGCATTGTAAGAATTAATTTATACCCTTTTGAGGCACATACAAGGGCCAAGCCGATCCCGGTATTTCCGGAGGTGGGCTCGATTATCGTAGTTTCTTTACTTATTATCCCCTCCTCTTCAGCTTTTTCGATCATAGCCATCCCGATTCTATCTTTTACACTTCCACCGGGATTAAAATATTCACATTTCGCATACAGATTTGGTTTAATCCCTTCAGCTAATCGGTTTATTTTCACAAGAGGGGTTTTTCCTATAGTCTCAATAATATTATTATATGCTCCCAACTTTTACACCTTTAGTTATTTAATTCATTTTTTAAGGATTTGCTAAATTCCTCCACCATATTCACCATAGTAAATTTCGATCTCATCTTTTTCTTGATCTCTATGATGATCTAAAACTCTATCCTCTAATTCTCGAATCCTTTGTTCCAGTTTTTGAATGGTTATTGATAAAGGATCGGGTAAATCGCCATGTCTTAAATCTATTTTGTCGATTTTTTCTCCTTTCTTTGACACAATCCTCCCTGGAACACCCACCACAACTGAATTTGGAGGAACATTATTTACAACAACGGAATTTGCTCCGATTTTAACGTTATCCCCGATCTTAATGGGTCCCAGAATTTTCGCACCCGTACCGACCACAATATTACTTCCTAAGGTGGGATGTCTCTTAACGGGATCATTGGTGGTACCTCCTAAAACTACTCCCGCATAAAGAGTAACGTTATCTCCAATTACCGCTGTTTCTCCAATTACTACTCCCGCGCCATGGTCGATAAAGAATTCACTCCCGATTTCGGCACCAGGATGAATTTCAATAGCAGTAATTTCTCGGGCAATATCTGAAATATATCTAGGGACAAATGGCATACCCAATTTCCAAAAAAAGTGAGCAACCCGATATAATAAAACTGCTTTAATGCCCGGATACCCTGTTAAAACTTCAAGCAATGATTTTGCCGCAGGATCTTTATTAAAAGCTGCACTTACGTCTGATACAAAGAAATCTAAAATTTTGGCTAATTCTTCGTCGATATTTTTATGATCTAAGTCTGTTATTTCGAACTTTATGCCTAAGACACATTCAGCGCATGAAGGTCCTTCAGTCTGTTCTTTAGGACTTAATCGTTTTCCACAGTTTAAGCAATTGATGAATTTATCTATTTTCATATAATAGAAATCCTCTTTATTATAGAAAGATGGAATTTTAAGAATTTAAAATTTTTAATTATGAGATATTAAAATTTTCTTACGAAAGTGATTAGATTTAAGCTTAATTTGTAGTAATAATTATAACTTTAAAATTTTAGAGGAAATAAAATAAAAAAAAATGGAGAATATTTATTCTCCTAAAAGTTCTTTGACCTCTTCCATTCCTTCTTGCAATTCTTTTTCTTGTTGTTTATCATACTTTAATAAAAGATACTGGAATTCCCCAACATGCTCTTTTTCTTCTTTTGCAACATCCATTAGTACTGCTTTTAAATTTTTATTATCCGTTAAATTAGCCATTTGCTCATAAAGATTTATGGCATCTAATTCTGCTAACATCGCGGTTCTAAGGATTTGCTTATCTAAATCCTCTTTTGCAACTTTTTCAAGTATAATAGGTATTTTTGCTAATGTCATTAAATTACCTCCTATATTATAATTTTTAATTTATTTTTAGGAAATCTTTCTATACTCTCTATTTGTATAGATTCATGTAAAGGCAATATCAGTTCATATAAAAAATTTAACTTAATAATCTAAAGATATTTCGATTAAGGAATTTTATATTTTAAAAATTGAACCGTTTTTTTTCTTAATTCTGACTCCCAAAAGCCACGATTTTTTATATTTCTTAGAACGTAGATTTAAATCCCTAAATTTATAATTTTATTAATAGAGATATTACAATCTATAATTATTTAGTAGAGATGTGAATTTATGACAGAACAAAAACAAATAGAGAAATTATATCTGTCTCCAGATATTTGTATGTGGCCAGATGATGAATACGAAAATTATCACATTGAAATTACTCTACCAGGGGTAGAAAAAGATACCATAAAGTTAAAAATGCACGAAGATTCGTTTTTTATTAAGGGGGAAACTGAAGATACTGTTTATATCGGATCCTATACGGTATGCTATGAAATTGATCCTACAAAAGCTAATGCCCAATATAAAAATGGGCTACTTAAAATAGATGTTCCGTTAAAACAACCTGAATTCAAGAGTATTGACGTCCAAATTCGGTAATTTATTTTTAAAATTCTAAAATTTCTTTTTATTCTTAATTTTTTAAATTAGACGTACCAGAACAGAAGTTCTAAATACAGGACTATACAAGATAATGTGATTACTATTGGCATTATTAAAAATCCGATTTTGGCAAATTCTTTAAAGCTAATTTTTACATCATTATCCGATAAGATTTTGTACCACATTAAACCGGCAAGTGATCCCACTAACGTAAAATTAGCTCCAAAATTGCTACCCATTATCAAGGCAAAAATGATCCCTAATTTTACCTGATCTGAAGTTTGGTAAGAACTACTAAGAAGGATTTGGGTAAATAGAATAGTCATTGGTTGATTATTCATTAAATTACAGGCTAAAGCAGATAAAAATGCCATAAAAAAAATAGAAATAAATAGATTATCACTTAAATTAGAAAAGGAGAGGGCAAAAATATCTATCCAACCAGATGCTACTAACGCTTCTACCATAATAAACATGCCAATTATGAAAGGTACAATTTTCCAGGGCATTCTACTTAGAGATTTCTGAAGTATCTGCAGATTAGAGCCTTTATATTTAGAATAAATACTATATATCATATTCTTAACTAGCATTATTAATGCAAAAGAAAAAGCAATTTGCCATAATTGCAAATAAAAAAAGGGAGCTAAAGAAAGCAATAAAAGACAAACCACAAGGATTCCTGTTCCAAAAATCGCCCCGTTTTTATCTTTTAAAGCCGTTTTAGGAATAATTATCGGAGTTTCATAGGTGGCAGGTATTTGTTTTCTAAAAACAATCCATAATAATACAAAACATACTGCACCCGCTGTAATGGTAGGCAATATTGTCCAAGAAGAGTAACTCAGAAAAGTAAAATCATATGCCTCCGCAACGATAATATTCGTGGGATTGCCGATATATAATGCAAAACTCCAAATGTTTGCAGCAAAAAATTGAGCAATTAAAAAGGGGATTGGATTTATTTTTGCATATTTCGCGAAATAGATAATAATAGGGGTTATAGTCAAGATAACGATATCATTAGAGGTAAAAAGGGTTAATACACTACTAAAGCAGAAAAAGTAGAGAAAAAGTCTTTTTCCTGAATTTTTTGCTGCTTTCAAAACATATAAGGCTAAATACTCAAAAAACCCGGTTAAATCTAAAGAAATACATATATAAGCTAAGGACATAAAAAGAATTAAAATTGCGAAAGGTTGTATATATTCGGAACCAAAAATTCCTTTGATAATGATTGCTTGATTGATAGTTAAGGTAAAGATTAAAAAGAGTATCCCTATTATCGGGGCAAACCAAAATTCTAAATAAAATCGATTTTTTTTGGAATTAAGGTTATTTTTATACTTAAAACTTAATAATATTAGAGATATTACCCCAAAAAACCCAATTAATATTATGAAAGACGAGAGATTCATAATACAGACGTAATTTTCAAAGATATTTCTATATGATCAGATATTGAACCAGGTTAAATATGAGTTAGATCTTTTTAAATTTTTTAAACTTTAAATTCTTTAACATTTTTCATATAAAAAGTTTCAGAACTTAATGCTATAAATTTAAACCTACATTAAATTTAAAAGCAATAAAAACTTTTCAATATCTTGCCTAACGGCGGTTAGTGAGAAAATATGAAATATCCTTCTAAAGTGGATATTTGCTCTTATGGAAAATGTTTAGTAGCTACTTCTTTTTTATCTAAAGATGTTATTATTCAAAAACTAGAGGGATCCATATCTTCTTGGAATATGATATCCGAAGATGAGATATGTTATGCGATCTTAATAGGAAGTAATGAATGGATGATTATACAAACAGATGCTCGATATGTTAACCATTCATGTGATCCAAATTGCAAAATTGATAATGAGTTAAGATTAGTTACACTACGGCCTGTAAAAGAAGGAGAAGAATTAACCATTTGCTACAATATTGTAAATGAAGGTGAGGATCCAGGATTTTGGGATCCTCGTTGGTCGTTTAAATGTTGTTGTGGAGCAAAAAACTGCCAAAAGATTATTGATAAATATATAATGACAGATGGTAATCCTTGGTATCCAGGGGTTTATGAAATTCGTAAAAAAGCTTATTCTGTTGAAAATCCAATGATAATAATTAATCCAGTATTACAGAATAAATAAGTAAACCATTTGCATTAAATTTTAAATCCTATTTTATAAATTTTTTCTTATATCTTATCAAGTCTTTAACCTTAAAAGGCTTACCGTGCGCTGGATAAATCATTTTAGCTCCATGATCGATAATTTTTTGCCAACTATCAAAAACCAAATTTAAATCTTGGACATATATCGGTCTCCGTTTAATTCCTGCGAACTTAAGGAAATTCATTGCGATATCCCCTATAAAAGCATTTCCATTTTCCAAAATAATAGTTAAATGATCATCGGTATGTCCGGGGGTATATAGTATTGACCCCTCAATCCCTAAATTTTTTAAAAGTTCGTGATTATCACCTGATATAACAATATCATTTTCCGTTATAGACACTGGAGGATAAATAAATTCATGGAATTTATTCATAATTTTAAATATAAATTTGATTCTACGATTTATTGGTTGAGAATTTTCTTCCGATTTCCCAGCTTTTAGGTATGGGATCGCATTTTTATGGGTAATAATTTTGGCTCCTGTATTTTGCACCAATTTTGTAGCGAATCCTGCATGATCATCATGATGATGGGTTAAAAATAGATATTTTATGTCAGAAAGGTTAATCCCAATCTTTCCAATTTTTTTCTCAAATTTATCATAATCTTTCGGGTAACTGGTGTCTATTAAAAGATACCCTTCTTTACATTTTAAAAAATAGCAGTTACTAAAACTTAGCTTGATTGATTCAACATCATTTATTTTCACCATATAAATATTAAGAAAAAATATAATATAAATTAAACAAAAATATAACAAGTAACTTTTTTTTTTAAGAATACAGATTTAAGAAAGATAATCCATTAAATAGTAAGAATGAAACGGTGGTGATGTTGTTTTAAGAAAAAAAAAATTTACAATAAAATTGAATACTACAGAAATAAGCTGAAAAAGAAAACTCTAGACTTAAAAGAATTACTTCAAGAGGAAATCGAAGAGTATGAAATTCTATTATATGGTAAAAAAGGACTTCGTTATAGAATTGATAAATTAGAACAATTATTATATGGAGAAGTTGAAAAACATTGGTTTAACGAACTAAGAGGCGAAAGACATGCTTTAAATAACATTAAGATTTTTTTTAAGGGCAGTTATAGCTCGTTTATTGTGAAAAATCTCATAAAAAGCATTTCTAATATTGGAATGATTAACATCGGTAAGTTAACCTTACATCAAATGAAATTAAGTAATGAAATGAGAAAAATTAATTTAAATCAGAATCATCGAGAAGAATTAAAAGCGATTATCCAATATCGAAAAAAGAAGAAGCTCAAACCATTAAAAGAACCTGAACCAGATGAGGAAATAACCGCCTATGAGCGTTTTAATAAAGCTCTTTTACTTAAAGAGCCTGATAGAATCCCAATTACACCATTAATGGATTATTTTTATGCCGCAAATAACAATATGTCATCCAAAGAATTTGTTTTAGGTCCCATCGAAAATATATTTACTGCTGTTAAAAATACATATGCAAGATTTGGAGGGAAGGTTGATATGGTTCATCTCCCTATGGGTCGTCTATACGCCTTTTATAATATGTTGCCTTTAGGCCCTTCGGGATTCTATAATGAGTTGGATTATTCTGACGAAGTTCCAAGTACTCTCCAATTTATAGAAAAAGGATATATAAAAACCAAGGATCTTGAAAAAATTACAAGATTGGGATTAAGATCGATCTGGAGGCCAGTAAGCAATTTAAAGATTCTTGAAACTCAAGCTGATTTCTTAAAAATTGGAAAATTTATTAATTATTGGGAAAATAAAAAGCAGGTACCCATTTATGCTACCTCAGGTATTGTTACACCCTTAGAAGGATTATGTTATTTAATGGGTATAAAAAATTGGTCTAAAGCGATAAGAAAACACAGGGAAGAACTCCGAGAATTTTGCGAATTACTCCTCGATGCTACTATGGCTAATGACTATGTTATGTATTCATTGTCTCAGGTCAAAAGGTCTTATATTTGTTTGGAACGGGTCAGTTCAATGTTTATCTCACCTAAAGATTTCGAAGAATTAGTTTTAGAGGATTTAAAAGAGATTGTGAAAGAAAATGTGAGAAATGGTCTTACAACCATCTTTCATATGGATACTGATTGGACTCCTTTTTTTCATTATTTTCTTGAATTTCCCAAGAATGGAAAGTATATTCTCCATTTGGAGGATTCTGACATTTTTAAAGCAAAAGAAATGCTTGGCAGCCGTTTTTGCATTATGGGAAATATTCAAACCAAACTTTTACGCTTTGGAACTAAACAACAAATAATAGATAAGACAAAAGAATTAATCGAGGGCTGTAAAGAAGGAGGGGGATATATGATGGCAGAAGGATGCGAAGTGGCCCCTGACACCCCTTTCAAGAATCTTAAGGTTTGGGTAGAAACCACCTTAAAATATGGAAGTTATTAACTTCTAATCAAGTGGAAATATTAATATTCAATTTTTATATCTTTGAGATAATCAAAAGCAGAATATGCTGCTATAACTCCTTCTGATACTCCAGTTATTGCTTGTTTAAATGGGGCGTCTGCTACATCTCCAGCTGCGAAAACTCCGGGAATATTAGTTTCTGATTTTCTATTAATTATTATTTCTCCTTTCTGATTGGTTTTTACATTTATATCTTTTGCTAATTTGGAGTTTGGAACAGTCCCAACCTCAATAAAGACCCCATCCACTTTAAACTCTTTACCATTATCAAAAATTACGGAATGAACGATAGAGTCTCCTTTAATTTCGGTAATAGTGGTTTTATAAATAATTTCAATTTTTTTATTATTATACACTCGCTCTTTATTTATAGGTTCTGCTCGAATTTCCTCTCCGCGATATATAATATACACCTTTGAGCAATTTTGAGCTAAAAAGAGGGCCTCTTTAGCAGCAGAATCGCTCCCACCAATCACACATACAATCTTGTCCTTGAAAAATGGTCCATCGCACGTGGCACAATAAGAAACCCCCCTTCCTGCAAATTCTACTTCTCCAGGAATTCCTAACTTTCTTCTTTCGGAACCTGTAGCAATACAGATAGAATATGCTTTAAATTTTTGAAAAAAGGAATATAAGACAAAATGATCTGTTTCTTTTTCAATCTTATTTATCTCATCAGAAATATATGGAATATTCAGAGAATTCATATGGTCTCTGAACATTTCCATAAGACTTTGACCGCTAATAGAAGTAATGGCGGGATAATTTTCTACAATATCTGTAGTAGCTATTAGTCCACCGTAGACTTTACCGATTATTAAGATATCTAAAGCAAATCTTGCAGCATAAATTGCGCAGCCAATTGCCGTAGGTCCACCTCCTAAAATAATAAGATCATAGGTTTTTTCAGGATCAAATCCAAGGGAATCTGTAGTAAACATGATTATACCAATTTTTGAACTTGTGTTTAATTTGATTTAAGTCTATTTAAATCCAAATTATATTAAAATTTTTAACTTATATTTTTTAGATTAATGGTTATATTTAATTTTACATAAATTTAAAATGAGGATTTATTATATGTGTAATAAATTAGGGTATATAAATAACCTAATAGGATTTGTAAACTTAAAATTAAAAAGGCTAGTAAAATGTCAACCAATCAGCCTAAAACAAAGTATGCACCCGCTGAACGCGCCTCTGAAGAAATTATCCAACAACAATCTAATTATTTTAAATCTAATTCCATTTTGAATAATTTTTTAAGTAAAATTCCTGCTGTATTCATTATTGTTAATAATTGTAGACAAATTGTGTATATGAACAAAGGAGCACTAGAATTTACGGGCTTAGAGGATGTTGCCCAAGCAATTGGGAAAAGACCAGGCGAGATAATTGGCTGTATACATTCTGCAGAGGAGGAGGGTGGCTGTGGAACATCAATAGCATGTACCTATTGTGGTGCTGTGAATGCAGTTCTTATTGCTCAGAAAGGGAAGGCAACTATGGAAGATTGCCGCTTAATTCTTGGACCCGATGAGGTTGCATATGATTTACGAGTATGGGCAAATCCTCTTGAAATTAATGGCGAACAATTTACTGCTGTGACTATTCAAGATATTCGACATGAAAAGCGGCGTGCTATTCTTGAGCGAATATTTTTTCATGATATCCTTAATACGGTTAGCGGCTTAGTAGGAACTATTGAAATATTAAAAAATTATGGAGAAAGAGTAGACCAAGAGGAATTTATTGATAAAGCATATCGTATAACAAATAAACTTATTGAAGAAATTCAATCCCAAAGATTATTGGTTGAAGCTGAAAATAAATCATTGACTTTAAAACTTCAATCCTTTAATTCAATTGACTTTTTACATGAATTAGTTGATTTGTATGTAAATGATGACTTTTCTAAAGATAAGCGTATTTATATCGATAAAAATGCTGAAAACATAGAAATTATAACTGATCGTACTATACTTAGGAGAATTATGGCTAATATTATAAAAAATGCATATGAAGCAATATCAAAAGGTCAAGGAATAAGAATTGGTTGTAAAGTAAATACGGATAGAGTTGAATTTTGGGTTCACAATCCAGGAATAATTCCTCGTGATATACAATTACAAATTTTTCAGAGATCCTTTTCTACTAAAGGTTCAAATCGGGGTATAGGAACCTATAGCATGAAATTATTAAGTTCATTCTTAGAGGGTGAGGTTAGCTTTACCTCGACTGAACAAAAAGGAACGATATTTAAAACCATCATTCCTATAACCCTGAAAACCTCTAATTGATCCAAAAACACTTTTTTTAATTATATTATCAGAGTGGAAGTTCAGTTTTAAAAAAATAGATTTTAATATTGATATCGGATATTTATATTTCCCCCAATTAATGCTTTCAATATGACATCAGGGCCCACCATTCCTGAAATGGCTTTTTGATCATTGATTATAGTGTAAGGTACTCCAGCAGCATCATAAAATTGTCCAATGTCTTGATTAGCCATTATATCGACTACCACAGTTCTGATTTTGCCTTTAGAAGCTATCGAAAATGCATTAGCTACTGCAACTACTTGAGGACAATAAGGACATGACTCAGTCATCATAATTTTTATCGTAGAAGGCTGAATTCGGTCTAGATTTTGTTTTACTGTCGCTTCGTAATAATTAGGTGCTCCAGCAAACATAAAAACAGCTGAAATAAAGGGTTGGATCTCAGCTCCTCTCGGAGCAGCTAAATATCTAATATATTCCTTACCATTATTATCAATAAATAATATTGTCGGGACTCGTGTAATATCATAGTGTTTTGCAAGCTCAGGATTGTTGTCTATTGATAATTCTTCTATTATTAACATCCCATTAGAATTCTCTTCATAAATCCTTAATAATGACATGAACTCGCCACAATCCATACATGCTCTTATTTTAGTCCCATCTTGTTGAATTTGTTGTGAGGTAAAAACTTTTAATTTGATTGGTTTTTTTAATTTGGCCATTTCCTTTTTAATAATTTCTTTATATTTCTCATCTTGCGACATTTCATTAAAACCTCCATTTTTTTTCATTTAAATAAGAGTATAAAAACTAAGCATACATTCCTCCAAGATCCCTTCTTTTACCTTTGGTAAGCTTTTCTAATAGATCCTGAGGTGAAAACATGCCATAAATATGTTCTTTTTCATTAACTAAAGTATGGGGAACTCCTTGGATTTGATATTTCATAGCCACATCCGGATTCGCATTTACATCAATTATTTTTGTATTAATCTTTCCTTTTGATTCTAACGCAAATTCTGTTACGATTGGTAAAATTTGAGGACAATAGGGACATGTTTGCGTTATGAATACTTTTATTTCGGATGTATCAATGTTTTTTAAATTTCCTTGAATTGCATCTCTATAGTAAGTATGATTGCCGGAGTAAATTTGCAAGGTTTTCAAGAATGGCCCTAGTAATCCCCCTTTTGGTTCAGCGATATATCGAATCAATTCTTTATCTTCACTATCTAAAAATAAGATTGTAGGAATTTTCGCAATCCTATATTTTTCTGCTAATTTTTCATC
The DNA here is from genome assembly GCA_004524515.1 of Promethearchaeota archaeon. The sequence goes on along the minus strand of SDNV01000019.1, from coordinate 12,841 downwards.
CTCAATGGTTGAGACTTCTTGCACGTTCAATTTTCCCCCTGAAAATGACTCTAATGTGTTTAATAAATTAATAGTGCTCTCACATGTCATGCATTTTCTAGTCTTTAATCCATCTTCTTGTTTTTTAAAATCGGTGAAAATTTTCAGAGTTATTTGATTTTTTAATTTTCCCATTTCAATTTCCATAATTTTTTTATCGTGATTTGAAAGGCTCATATTTTCAACTATTTGTTTATTTTATATTGGTTTAGTCTATTTGATATTAAGAAATTTGCTTTTAAAACTTTTTATTCTCTAAACTATAAACAATCTAAAAAAAAAATTATGATAATAAAAATGATAGAGAGAATTTATTTTAAAAATATAAAATTTTTGAGTTTCAATCATTTAGAGAAGTGTTAGTATATTCATTATTGCGATAATAACCAGTATTATAAATATAAATCCAAGAATCATATGAATAGTTCTCAGCATTTTCTTTTTTGCTATTAAATTTTCAGTATTAGTTTTCGTCCTATCATATAAAATTCCAATTAGAAGAACAATTATTAATCCAATCAAAGTAATAAATCCAATGAACGCATGGGGACCGACAGCAAAATTAAACCCGGTAATAAGTACCGCAATAAAAGCTAAGATAATAGCTATGGTTTCCAGAATTTTATGTGCTTGATAAAACCATTTTTTCTTACCTTTTAATAATCGAGCAATTAAAACCCCAATTATTATTAAGATTAAAGTAATTAATAAAATAGTAAAATGCACAATCCATATGTCTCGAGCCATAGAAATTTTATCACCTAAATTGGTTATTGAATATCATTATTTTTATTTTGTTATTAAAAAACTTTTCTTATAAATTATTAATGTTTCTAAATTCTACAGGTTAGAAGTCAAAGATCTTCCTTAAAAAATCAAAAGAAATCTTAATGTTTTATTTCTTATATACACATTCTCGAACCAGTTTTCCTTTTTCAGTAAGATTCATTACCACGACCTTTGGTCTACTCATGGCTTCAATAGAATACTTTATCCCTTGTGTACCTAAGCCCGATGATTTGGTACCCAGAAATGGGAAATGATCTGGGCCTCTCGCGCTTTTTCCGTTGATTTGCACTGTTCCAACTTCTAATTCCTGGGCTATATTAAACGCAAGATCAATATTTTCGGTGAAAATCATTCCTTGTAACCCATATTCGGATTTATTAGAGATTTGAATTGCTTCTTCAGCACTATAAACCCGTATGAATGGCAGTACAGGACCAAAAGGTTCTTCCCACGCAACCCGCATATCCGTGGTAACCTGATCCAAAATCGTTGGCCATATGATATTTCCCTCGCGTTTATTACCGCACATTAATTTAGCACCTTTGTCCAGTGCATCATCTATTAATCCTTGAACATAATCACATTGTTTTGAACTAATTAGTGGTCCTATACTTTTATTTTCAGCGGGATTTCCTACAGATAATTTTAGAGCTTCTTCAGTTACTCTCTCAATTAATTTATCCGCTATTCCTGGCATAGGTAAAACCCTTTTAACAGCAGTACATCTTTGACCACTAAATGAAAACGCACCTGAAATAATCGCATTAACTGTAATATCTAAATCCGCATCATCAAGTACAATAGCTGCATCTTTTCCCCCTAATTCCAGAAGCAAGGGCTTCATTCCAGCGATTTTAGCGAGATTTTTTCCTGTATCAGAAGATCCTGTAAAACTTATCATATCAATACCCGGATGTCCAGTTAAATAATCTCCAATTTCAGAACCACGCCCTGTTATGATATTAAATACTCCCGGAGGAACTCCTGCTTTCTCTAAGATAATTCCAAAATGTAAGGGGGTAATGGCACCTTGAGTGGGTGGTTTCATTACGATAGTATTTCCTGCCATAAGTGCAGGTGCAATTTTTGACCCCGTTAAATTAAAGGGATAATTAAAAGGCCCTATACAAAGAACCACTCCTAAAGGAACACGATAAGTCATAGACATTTTATCCCGAGTAAATCCTTCAAAAGCATCTCCCATAATAGTTTCTCCCACTAATTGAGAGGCCGCATCGGCGGTACCATTGAAAATATCGGCGGTTCTTGCGACCTCCGAAATGGCACTTTTAATCGGTTTTCCAATTTCTTTCATTAATATATGCCCTAGCGGTTCAGACCATTCTATCATCAAATTAGCCGCCTTTCGTAAGATTTCTGCTCGTTCTCTTATGGGGATTACTTCCCAACATTCAATATTATTTCTAGCACCTTCGATAATTTGATCTGCTTCTTCCTTTGTGCATGCTTGGATATTGCCTACTAATTCATCGTTATATGGATTTTTAATAGGGATAAGATTTCCTGATTTAGATCTTTGCCATTTTCCCTCTGAAAAAAATTTATAATCTAAGCCATCTCTCATAATAAAAAATTCTTCAATCTCATTCATGATATTTGACCTTAAGATCGGTATTAATTACTTTAACAAATATCCCTCTAAATATATGTTATCTTTATAAATTATAACTCAGAAAATTTTTTCTCTAATGTTGTTTTTTCCTAATTAAGTATGAGTCAAATTAAAGAACAAAATTTTTTAATTGGGATTTTTGGAGATAATTTTGACCAGTGTAATCTTGTAGGTCAAGCTTTAGGTGCACCAGGTACAAAATCAGATATCCTATTCTATAATCGTTTAGATGCTAATTTAGGTCAAGTTTTTTGTGCACTAACTCCTGTAGATTATCCTGAAAAAATAAAACCCCTTTTACAAATTTTAACTATTACAAATATCTATCTGTTAGTAATTGATTTAGAATCAGGATTAAATGCTGCTATTGGAGAAATTTTAGTTGGAATGGATCTATTTCATCAGCTATTTAAAAAAAAATCTCTTGTTGTAATAGCTAATATTAATTCAAAAACTGAATGGAAATTAGATCAGATAAAGAAAAGATTGAATGATATTTTGAATACTATTTCAATTAAGGGAACGACAATCTTCGAACTAAGAGATAAATCTGATTTTGATATCTTAAAGACTAAAATTATTGAAGTTGGCTATGATTTAAATGAAAATAATAATGAAAATCAATCTTATACACAAATTTTTATTGATCATTCATTTCCAGTAAAAGGTATTGGAACAGTAATATTAGGTGTAGTAAAAAAAGGAATTGTAAATACGAGTCAAATGCTTGAACTCGTTGGATATGAAGGAGTTGGAAAGAAAGTACTCATTAGAAATATTCAAAAGCATGATCGAAATTTTAAAAACGCTTTTGAAGGAGATAGAGTTGGTTTAGCTTTGAAAGGGAATATATCTCCAGGAGATATCAGCAGAGATAATATGTTAGTTTCTCAAGGAATTTTTAAACAAGAAAAAGAAATTGAAGCAAATGTTTTTATTAATCCATTCTATAAACCAAAAGGGGGAATCATTAAACCTGAAGATTCTATTCAATACCATGCAATTGTAAACTTGAAATTATCTTCTATGAAATTCATAGAAGGTGATGAGTTAAAACCAGATAAAAACGGGAAAGATAAAATTTTATTTGATAAATGGCTATTTCATGATGGATCTGGGTTAAAAGGGGTTATAACTGAATTAAACAAATTTGAAAATAAATCAAGAATCGTTGGTTGGTTCACTCAGTTATTATGAATTATTTCTTGTGTAATTCAATTTCCCTCCTGCAAGAATAATCTCTCTCTCACGATCAGAGAGATCATGTTGAACCTCAAATGTAAATTTTTGAGATATGTCTTCTATAAGAATTGATTTATTTTTTTCCTTTATTTTTGTCCTAATATTAGATAGTTCAAGAAGATCATCTTGTTTTAGCTGACTATAATCATCTATTTTCTTAAATGTAAATGGTATAATACCAAAATTAATCAGATTATCCCTATGTATTCTAGATAAAGATTTTGCGATGACTAATTTAATACCTAAATACATTGGTGCTAAAGCAGCATGTTCCCTACTAGAACCTTGACCATAATTCTCTCCTCCAATTATTACTCCCCCGCCTTCTTTTTTTGCTTTAAGTGCTCTTTCTGAAAATGATGAATCGACCAGTTTAAAAACAAATTCACTTATTTTTGGGAGATTTGATCTAAAAGGTAAGATTTTGGCTCCTGCTGGCATAATATGATCTGTTGTTATGTTATTTTCCACTTTAATTAGAACATTTAATCTCAGATTTTCTGATAAAGGTTCAAATTCAGGTAAAGGTATAATATTAGGCCCCCTAATGATTTGAATCAAACTTGAATCATCAGGAGGATTTATAATCATAGAATCATCAATTTTAATTTTAGTTGGTAATAATATATCGGGGTAATGGCCTAATTTCCTGGGATCTGTAATTTTTCCAAAGATTGCGGTTGCGGTTGCAGTCTCTGGGCTAGTTAAATAAATTTCAGCACTTTCTGTGCCAGATCTACCATAAAAATTTCTATTAAAGGTTCGAACACTCACTGAATTAGATTTTGGCGCAAACCCCATTCCAATACACGGTCCACAAGCAGTTTCAAGAACTCTAGCACCTGCTGATATCATATTAGCGAGTGTTCCATTGCTTGCTAATTCAATCAAAACCTGTCTTGATCCGGGAGATATTCCTAAAGACAGATTTTTGGCGATTTTTTTTCCCTCTATTAAAGCGGCAACCATTAACATATCTTTCAATGAACTGTTAGTACAGGAGCCAATTGCGACTTGATCCACTTTTATTCCCTCCACTTCAGCAATAGGGACAATATTATCTGGCGAATGAGGTTGTGCCACTAAAGGTTCGAGCAGAGAAAGATCAATTTCGATTATTTCATCATAATCTTTTTCTTTTCCCTGTGGAATTTCAAACCATTGATTTTTTCGCTCCTCCAGTTCTAAAAATTGTTTAGTATTGTTATCAGAAGGGAAAATTGAGGTTGTAGCACCTGTTTCCGCTCCCATATTACAGATAGTAGCTCTTTCTGGTACACTAAGGGATTTTATTCCCGGTCCGAAGTACTCTATTATTTTCCCAATACCCCCTTTTACACTAATTCTTCGTAAAACCTCTAAAATAATATCTTTTGCTGAAATAAAATCTGGAAGAGAATTTAGAAGTTTTATTCCAATGATCTTAGGTACTTTTAGATAAAAAGGACCTCCTGCCATAGCTATCGCAACATCTAACCCACCTGCACCGATTCCGATCATACCCATCCCACCTGCAGTGGGAGTATGAGAGTCAGAGCCTAATAAAACTTTCCCTGGTCTAGCAAATCTTTCAAGATAAACTTGATGACAAATACCGTTTCCAGGCTTCGAAAATTTAATGCCATATTTAGCTGCGACGGATTGTAAATAGCGATGATCATCCGCATTTTTAAAATCAGTTTGCATAGTGTTGTGGTCAACGAACGAAATAGATAATTCGGTTTTAATTCTGTCTAATTTTATTGCTTCAAATTGTAAATACGCCATCGTGCCAGTGGCGTCTTGAGTGAGAGTATGATCTATTTTTAGTCCAATCTCTTCTCCGACTATATATTCTCCTTCAATGATATGCTTTTCTAATATTTTTCTTGCTATGGAAGTCAATTAAAATCACTTATCTATATCATTTTTTTTGGATCGAGTAGTTCATCCAGATCCCCTTTAATTTTAATATTCAATTCTTTTATAACTTGTTTTATTGTTTTATTTTCTTTATAAGCCTTCTGAGCTATTTCTGAGGCCTTGTCATATCCAATTATTGGATTTAAGTTAGTAACAATCATTAGCATCCTTTCCAACTGGGAATTAATCTGTTTTATATTTGGTTTTAATTCTTTCAGGCAATTATCTGTAAAAGAATTTATCCCATTTGTTAATAATTCGATTGATTCGATAAGATTTACTATTAGCACAGGTTTACAAACATTTAAATCTAAGATGCTGCCATATCCTTCAGCAAGGGAAATTGTAGAATCATTTCCAAAAACTTGTAAACAGACCTGGATAAGAGCTTCTGACTGAGTGGGGTTTACTTTACCCGGCATTATTGACGATCCAGGCTCGTTCTCGGGTATGATTAATTCAGATAGCCCTGCTCTAGGACCACTTGCCATCCAACGAATATCATTTGCCATTTTCATTAGAGCTAATGCCAAAAGACGTAAAGTCCCACTTAAATTGACTAAAGTGCTATGAGATGCAATTCCTTCAGCCAAAGTTGGATTAAGTTTAATAGAAAATCCTGTAATTTCAGAAAGTATACTTACGGCCTTTGAAGAAAAATCTTTATGAGCATTAATTCCTGTACCTAGAGCTGTTCCTCCCAAAGGAACATTACATAATTCTTGAAAATCTTGTTCTAGTCTTTTTTTTTGAATTTTTATTTGTGTCAAATAGACCTCAAATTCTAACCCAAGTGGAATCGGAACTGCATCCTGCAAATGAGTTCTCCCTACTTTAATGATGTCCTTATATTCTTTAACCTTTTTATTTAAAATTGAGATTATTTTTTCTAAGTTAGGGATTAGTTTTTGTTTTAACATATGGAGTGCAGAAATATGCATAGTTGTGGGAATAACATCATTTGAAGATTGACATTTATTGATGTGATCATTTGGATGAACCGGATGTTTTTTACCCAATGGAAATCCTAAAATTTCATTTGCTCTGTTTGCTAATACTTCATTCATATTCATGTTGGTTTGAGTACCTGAGCCAGTTTGGAAAACATCAACCGGAAATTGATCATGGTATTTTCCATCTTCTAATAATTCCTTTAATACTTGAAGAACAGCCTTACCTATATCCGGTCCAATTAATTCAAGCTCTAAATTTGCCATTAAGCAAGCCTTCTTAACCTCAGCTAAAGATGTGATAAAAATGCGTGGAAATGTTTTATTACTAATTTGAAAATTTTGAATGGCTCTTTGAGTGTTAATTCCCCAATATGCATTAATAGGGATTTCTAATTCACCTAAAACATCTTTTTCTCTACGGAATTTTTTATTCAAGATAGATACACTAAATTTTTTTTTTCGATTCAAGCGAAGATCTCATTCTCATTAACCTGTAATAGGATCCTAAAGATTTTTCTAATCTAGACCTTCTATATTTCTTAAATATATTTCATGGACTTAAAAAATTATTTTTATATTTAGTAATCCTCAAATAATTAATGAATCTTTTTGCTTCAGTCAAAATAGTTTCGATGGAGTTGATCTAAATAGTTCTTTTTATAACAATTGTTAAAAAAATATTAAAGAAATTTCCCCCAAGAAGTCATAATATTAATAAAAAGTTTAATTAATCAAATTAAATTTTATTTTTAATTGAACTGAAAAGGCGTGTAAAATTCGACTACTTGAATACGAAAGTAAAGAAATATTTGCTAAATATGGAATACCTCTTGCTAATAATATAATTATTAATAAGAAAGAGGAAATAGATTTTAAGATTAGTAAGTTCGAATATCCTGCTATAATTAAATCACAGATTGCGATTGGAAGCAGGAAAAAAGCGGGATTAATTAAAATTGCCCAAAATGAAGAAGAAGCAATTTCATTATGCAGGCAATTTTTTAAAAAAGAAGTTGGAGGATTCCAAGTAGAAGCGATTTTAATTGAAGAATTGGTTTCTATTGAAAAAGAGTTTTATTGTTCAATAGCTTTGGATGCATCTAAAAGACAATTTTATTTAATAGCTAGCAAAGAAGGAGGAATTGATATTGAAGAGGTTGCCAAAACACATCCAGAAGCGATAATTAAAGAAAGTTTTTCCCTATCCGAAGGTTTAAAAATAGAACTTGCTAAAAAAGTTGTGGAACAATTAGATTTTGACAACCAAGTGATAGATTCTGCTGTTGATATTTTTTTAAAATTATGGGATATCACCATCGGTGCTGAAGCTCAATTAGTCGAGATTAATCCTTTAGTGTTAACATCCTCAGGTTTAATTGCTGTTGATGGGAAGATGATTGTAGATGATGATGCGGAATTTCGCCAACCTTTCATTAAAAAATTACAGGAAAAAAAGCTTTCTGATTTAGAAAAGCTAGCTAAAAACGCGGGATTCTCATTTGTAGAACTAAAAGGGGAAATTGGAATATTAGCGAATGGTGCAGGATTGACTATGGCTCTTTTAGATGTATTATCTCAGCTAGGATTAAGACCTGCTAATTTTTTGGATGTCGGAGGTGGAGCCAGTAAAGATCGTGTATATAAAGCACTTAAATTAATTATTAAATTAAATCCAAAATGCGTTTTGATTAACATTTTTGGAGGAATAACTCGATGTGATATCGTAGCAGAAGCAATTCTTCAAGCACTTCGCGATTTTTCTGATGCTCCCCCTATGGTTATCAGGTTAACAGGGACAAAGGAAAAAGAAGGGATAGAGATTTTGGAGAATGCGGGGATTAATGCCTACCAAGATGTAATGCAAGCGGTTAATAAAGTAAAAGAAGTATTAGGTGCATAATATGTATATTAATGAAAAATCCAGAGTAGTTATTCAGGGAATCACTGGAAATCAAGGAGTATTTCATACTAAATTAATGTTAGATTATGGAACTAATATTGTTGCGGGAGTCACACCCAAAAAAGGAGGACAAGAAGTTTATGGAGTTCCAGTTTTTAATTCTGTTGAAGAGGCAGTCCGAGAAACCGGTTGTGATACTAGTATTGTTTTTGTACCCGCTAAATTTACCTTTGAAGCTGTAAAGGAAAGTTTAACCTCGGGTATTATAATGACTTGTATAATAACTGAAAACGTTCCTATCCTTGATATTTTGAGGCTAGTTGAGATGGCTCAAAAAAGAAATTTACATCTTCTTGGTCCTAATTCTCCGGGAATGATGATACCTGAAAAAATTAAGCTCGGAATTATGCCCAGCGACATGTGTCAATTTGGAGATATTGCTGTGATTTCAAAAAGCGGTACTCTTTCCTATGAGATCACGAAAGCTATTGGTAATGCGGGGATAGGAGTATCAGCATACGTCGGGATTGGAGGAGATCCCGTTAGAGGGAAAACTATGGTTGAAGCGTTAGAATACTACTCAAACGAGCCTAATACGAAAAAAATCGTGCTGATAGGAGAAATAGGAAGTGATGAAGAGGAAAAAGCCGCTGAATTTATTAAAAATAATGTGTCCAAACCAGTCATTGCCTATATTGCTGGAAAAAGTGCTCCAGAAGGAAAAAGAATGGGTCATGCAGGAGCTATCATTTCAGGGGATTTTGGAACTGCTCAAGGAAAGATTAAAGCTTTAAAAAACGCGGGAGCTCTTATTGCAGATTCACCATGGGATATTCCTAACCTATTAAAATAGTAGTTATAAGAGTAATTCACACATATCTTTTAATTTAAGAGGAATCTTCTTTTTCCGTCCGTATACCTTTAAAATCCAATAAGCATCTGGACAATATGTTGTGATAAAGCTGTTTTCCTCATCAATTTTTTCTGAATATTCATTGTCCAATTTAAAATCCTCCATTCTCTTTAACGCAATAGTTTCAATGATATCCGTTCTAAGTTGATGACCTACTCCCCCACCACAGCATTTTTTCGGAATCTCGGTAAGTACGTTGTATCCACTCCTTTTATATAAATTTTCTAAATTTTCCACTATTCCCGGAATCTCTCCATTTCTAAGAGGACATGCATGTTGTATGATCAAATTTCCTGATTTTTTAATCTCGGTAGGGGAAAGATATTCTGTAAAATACTTTATTTCTAAATCCTTTATCCTAAATTCTTTTTTGAATACCATATAGCAACTTGGACAAGCCGTAATTATTTTTTTATATCCTTGCTCCTCTAAAATTTTTCTATTTTTGTTAACCAGTTTATGATACGTGTCTATTGCTCCATTACATAAAATTGGATACCCGCAGCATATTTCTTGTTCTAAGAGAGTGAAGTCTATCTTTTTATTTAGCAAGTATTTTATTAGATTTTCCGCATAAATCGGGGTCTTCACGGTAGTAAAACATCCAAGATATAATAGAGTATCTGATTTTTTAGGAATTTTTTCGGGGATTCTTACCCGACTTTTATTTTTCGAAAATGGGGTACCATAAGTTTCTAGAGTATCGATTGTATTTTTTAAGCCCTCAATTTTTCCTCCATCGTCTAAAAATTTCTCTTTTAAAACAAACCTCTCTTCAGAAGTACCGCAATCATTACAATGGATGCAGTTGTAAATTCTTAAGTAATCTTTTTGTTTAAAAGTATATTTGTCTTGATTTTCGATGAGCCATTTCACTTCTTCATTATTTATGAAGTGGTCTGGATCTGCTTCACGACAAGGACAGTAAAAATCTTCTTTTCCAATGTCATTCATAAGAGTAATTCAAAAATGTCTTTAGCTTTTGGACGAATTTTGCATTTCTTACTAAATCTACTTAATATCCACCAACAACTTACGCAATAGGTGGTTACAAAATCTAGATCCTCCCTATTAAAATCTTCCATCCTTTTTTTCGCAACCCCGTCGATAATATCTGTTCTATGCATATACCCCAAGCCTCCTCCACAACACCAGTGTGGAATTTCTAAAACATTATATCCACTTTCTTTTAAAAGAATATCAACGGTTTCGGAAACATCATCCCTGCCTCGATTAATTAACTGACAGAGGTGTTGTACTCCCACATTGCCAGATTTTAATGAATCAGATGGTTTTAAATAATCGATTATGTATTCAAAATTAGTGTCAGAATTCATTTCGGGCTTATAATATTTATTAAATAGAAAATAACATGCTGGACAAAGGCAAATAACCTTTTTATAGTTCTGAAAAATTTCAATATTTTCTTTTTTACATACCTCAAATTCTCGCATTGACCCCGATGCAAACCAAGGCCATCCACAACAAATTTCTGTTTCTAAAATCGTAAAGTCAATCTTTTGTTTTAATAAATAATGTAAAGAATGTTCTGTGTAATTAGGAATTCTGATGGTGGATAAACACCCCATGAAAAAAAGAGTGTCAGATTTTTCAGGAATACCCTCAGGAATTTTTATTCTCATTTTATTTGTTGGATAGGGTGTTCTATAATTTTGAAAACATTCACCCATTTCCTTGAGTCCCTCAAGAGTTAACCCTTGAGAAAGAAATTTTTCTTTTAATTTAATGCGTTCCATTTCTGTTTCGCATAAACCGCAATGAACACAGTTATAGAGTTTTAAATAGTCCTCTTGCTTAAATTTTAATTCATCATAATTTTTAATCATTTCTCGGACTTCCTCATCACTATAAAAATGGTGAGGATCTATTTCGTCAGTTGGATATTTCTTTCTGTCTTTAGGATATTTTAAATAGTCTCCCATTGAAATACACCTTAATTTAAAAAAAAGTATCTCTTTAAAATAAAAATAATAGAAAAAAAATAAGGATTTATTATTTTTTATCTTTTTTTAATTTTACATCAGTTCTTTGAATCCCGACTTCTTTACTAGTTGGTAGAGCAGTACCACAATGATCTTTTTTTCCTTCATCAGCCTTAAGAGCTTTTTCTATTTCTTCGTCTAGTTCTTCTTCAGTCCATTCTTTTTCTGGCATAATAAAAATTAGGATAATCCTATAAATAAAAATTAGCTTTATAAAATATTGAATTTAACTTTATTGGCAATTATGATATTAAAAATTATTAAAAATAATGAAGTAAGGTATGATTAAGTTAGTAGTTAATTTCTTAGAAATCTGAAAAAATAAAATAAAAATAAAGTGATAATAACAATTTTTATACCTATAGGTTTAGGTATTCTAACGCAGCGTTTTCTTTTTCAACGGGACGTCTTTCAGGTACTTTCACGTATTTTTTTCCGATGCTTTCATAATAATCTTTTCGCATATATAAATTGCAATAGCATGCTCCATACTCAGGAACATCCTTTTGAGCATAATCACAGGGACATATTAAATCTCGATCTAATTCTCTTTTACCACACGCTAGTCTACAAGGACAACTCTGATATCCCATTTTTTTTTTATTATCCACTAATCCAACTAATAAATCATTGAGTGTTTGATCATCCTTATTTAGAATCCAGTTATTTTTATTAGCCACTTGTTTACAATATTCTAACATACCTTCTTCTGTTTCCATATTCAAGTTAATTCCCCCCCGTTTTTATCATTTCATCATATTTGTTAGGGTCATAACCCACTATTGCTTTTCCATCACATATAAGAAAAGGATATGAGATCCGTTCTTGATAATTTTTTCTTAAAAATTCCATTATCCTTGCCTTTTGACTAGGTTGAATTCGATCTACATCAATGTATTTATATTGAACATCTTTATCACTTAAATATCGTTTGCATTTCTTACACCACATACACGTACTTAATGTAAAAATCTGAATATCTTGTTTGTTGTTTTTCCCTTCAACTTTAGTAAAAAGGGGATCTAAAAATTCTTGCTCTGACATAATAATTTTTCTCCCTATTATTTAGATCTCTCAATTAGTCTTAATACAGCTTATTTATTTAATTTTTAATATTTTCTTTCCATTTTGGATCAATACACTCAAAAGCTTGTTCGGTTAACTTTACGATATCTGAATCACAGGAATCTAATAAAATCCCTAAATGTTCAAGCGCCCTTTTATCCCCGATTTTCATCAAACTTTCAATTATGAGGAAAATTCTCTGCTTATCCTGTGAATCCTCGGGTAAATCGAGTTGTTTCTTTAAAATATCAATGATAAACATAGTAGTTCTCACATCTCCTATTTCGCCCATTGCTTCAATAATCCTATTAATAACTATTGGTTCTTTTTCCGATTTCAAGGCTTTTAGAAAAAGATTTGTAGCTCTTTTATCCTTCAAATACCCTAAATGATTTGCCGCAG
>SDNV01000120.1 GCA_004524515.1 Promethearchaeota archaeon | reverse complement strand
GCTCATTCTAGCGAAAGCTTTAATTTTTTGCGGTTACGGGTAATGAAAAAAAAATCTTATTGTCTGATATGAATTTAATTCATAGAGGATATTTCTTTTCTTTTTTATTTATGAAAATTAATAGAGAGAAGATAACTAATTTTAATAATTACTAATAAAAATTTTTAGATTGTCTCATCAGTTCCATATCAGCATCTCGATCTTGAATGATTTTAACAATTTCTTTAATAAGATCATCTGTCATTTTTTCAGGAATTCCACATAACATTTCACAATCATCAAATTCCGCAAAAATTCGAGAACCTGAGCATAAAAATGAGAAATTTATTTCTTCGCGTTTAATAACATGAGCTGTAACCTCACTGCAAACACCTCTAATTGAACCACATGTTAGCTTTAATGGTTTATCAAATGCTTTCACATGAGCTTCGATTATATCCATACAATTGCGGGGATTTACAATTAATAAAATACTATCAAAATCAATTTTATCATATTTAGAAATTGGAAAAAGAAGTACGTGTGTTAACCCTCTAAAATCTAATCTCATTCCTAATTCTAAATTCGTGGGTTCTTTAAAACCAAGCATGATCTCTCCTGTTACGCATAAAAAATCATTTTTTGTTATCCTTAAAAATTCACCCTGAGAAGCTCTTTTCACAAATTGACAATATCTTTCTAATTTGTTTGCTGCTTTAAATTTAGGATCAATTTCATCATTTTCATTATGTTCAAAAATGAGTTTCACACCAACAGGTTCCGCTTTTAAGTTCAGCGCTTTTTTTAAAGTCTCATATTTGTTCATTTTAATACTCTCTCAATTAGTTTTAGAATAGTTCTTTATGATAAAATATAGGATTTTAATATTTCTATATTTCCCTTATCAACGATTAATTCATTATTTTTATTTGAATTTGAATACCGATATAATATTTTTCCAGAAGATTTTTTCTCATCCGAATAATTTAAAGTTAGTTTTGCGGCAAAATTAATTATATCATCGTTCAAATCTCCTCGAATCACTGTAATCGGTCCTACAGTCTCTTTTGCTTCCATTATTATATCAGTATCCTTTAAGGAAGCTTGTAAGATATTATTTTCAATTTCATTTCTGCCTACGATTATCTTTGAATTTTTATACCTAAAATGTCTTCCTAATTTTAAAATAGGTATATCCTCCATTTTAGGTTTCTTTTTATATCTTAAAAAGTCTCTCATTCGACGTGAAAAGTTAACATCTGTTAATAAACAACCTCCGCACGCATAATATTCATTAAGCAAATTATATTTTCTAGCTAAATCAAGTTGGATCTTGCGACTTCGCCCCCTTATTCCTAATAATTTAGATCTATCAATTAATCCCCGCTCCTCATAAATTGTAGGCTCTAATAATTTAGCAGAGAGAGGTCTTACGATTTTACCAATTAATCCCGATTCTTCTTCAACAATTTTAAGTGCCTTTAAATTTTGAGATTTAGGTCTTTGGTCTAATACTTCTCCCGTAATTATAAAATCAGCATCGATTTCTTCTGCAAATTTTCTGGCTTTTTTTAATATATAAATTCTACAATCAATACAAGGATTCATATTCTTCCCATAGCCGTATTTAGGATTATTGATTATTTTTAAATAATCATCTTCTTTTGGTAAAAAAAAAATCTTAATTCCTAATTTTTGTTGATAAAGATTTAATCCACATTCTGAATTCCTATAGGCTTTATCACATAAACAAAAAGGAGATCTGAAATTTAAACCAATAACTTCTATATTTTGAAGTTTAATTAACAAAGAAGCAATAAGACTATCTAATCCACCAGATATTAATGTAAGACCAACTATATTATTTTTCTTGGTGGATTTCATAGGGGTTCAACGATTCTGAACTTAAATTTTTTCTAAGATGATCTTCCAATATTTTTTCGGTGTGTCGATTTCCTCGACTCCCACTATTTCTGCCAAATCTTGTCGTTTACAACTATAAGGAACATTTTCGACAGCTGCGGGATAATCAACTAAAACTTCTAGAATTTCACCTTTATTCATTTCTTCAAGAGAGAGTTTAGTATATATGAATGTCATAGGACATATTCTGCCTCTTATATCAAGTATTCTAACATTATCCTTTTCAACTGTCAAATGTTTATTTAATGACAAACACGATCAACTCCATAATCTATTTTTTGAACTAAATCCTTCGCGCCATCTCCACAGGCTATACAAGTATCATCTCTATATACGGTAATGAAATTGAAACTATTATTTAAAAGGTCTATGTACAAGATTTTGTTAACGATTAATTGACCGATATCTAGAATATATTTCAATGCCTCATTCGCTTCCAAGCACCCTAAGACTCCAGGGGTAGGACCTATTACGCCTGCCTGAGAACAAGTCATTCCAGTTGGAGCATCCTTTATATCACCAAAAATACATCTATAACACGTCGTTTTTCTATCTGGAATTACAGTCATTATTTGACCGTGAAATCTCAATACACCTGCGATAGTAAAAGGTATTTTTAAATTCATACAGGCATCATTAATCAGCATTTTTGTTGCTAAATTATCTGAACCTTCTATAACGAAATTGGAATCCTCAATTAAGTCTTTTACATTTTCAGGTGTGGCCATCTTCTTTACTAATTCAATTTTACAATCAGGATTCAATTGATTTAACTTTTCAAACGCACTATCAATCTTATCTCTATTTATATCATTTGTAAAGTGAAGAATCTGTCTATGTAAATTGGAGGGTTCAACAACATCATAATCAATTATTTTTATATTTCCGATTCCAGCAGCAGTTAAGTAATAAGCCACCGGAGAACCAAGCGCTCCCAGACCCAATATAGTTATTTTTGAATTTAATAATTTCTCTTGACCCTTACCGCCTACTTCCTTTAAGACAATCTGCCTTGAATATCTATTAATTTGCTCTTCTGTTAAATTCATTCTTCACATTTAATCTATAAAAACTATGTTAATAATATTTTAAGATTATAAAAAAAAAGGTGTAAATATTGCAGACTAATTTATTATAACTTGAAAAAAGCATTACAAAATCAATTTAGAGAGTTTAAAATTATCATGATGCAATATTCAATTAAGCATATTTTAATAGTTGGTTTATTAACAATAATAGAATATTTTTTATTTCTTAAGCCTATTAATTTATTGGAAGTTTTTTTACAAATTCAATTTTTAATTATCAATTATGGAATGGGTGATCTAAGTTGATAAAAATGGCGACAATAATACACCTTGAAAGTGGGATTACACTATTCTCAAGAATTTTTGAGAATTTCTGTCAAGTAATTGATGACGAAATTGATACTATTGGATGCTTTATGAATGCTTTAGAAATATTATCAAAGAATTTGGGGCAAGAGGGCATAAGACAAATTGAAATGAGCAATCTAAATATTCTAATTTACGAGAAACATCCGATATTAATGGCATTTATAATAGATCTGAAAGATAATTTAGAAGAATATAAAAAGAAACTCAGCATCTGTTTAGGCACTTTTTTAAAGGAATATTTGGATGTTCTAATTAACAATAATTATCATGATATTAGCATTTTTAATAATTTCAATATAACATTACAAGAAATTTTAGATATTTCCATTAGTAAAATTAATGCTGCATGTCCATATTGTGAATTTGGCTCAAAATGTGATTGTTTATATGAACATATGAAGCATAAATTTATAATTTCCAAAGATTAATAAAAATTCAAAAAATAAAACTCGTTTTTTAAAATCATACTGATTTTTTTCGGAAGTATGAGGATAATAAGATAATCCTTTGGAGATTACACCATTATATGAGATAGTAAAATTTGTTGAGTATATTGATCTTTCGGGAACAGTAGAATTTTGCAAGAACCAAATAATAAAAATAGGTAAAAATAATTATGGTTTTCAATTCCATTTCGAATTAACTAGTGAATTACTAAATGAATTGATCGAAAAAGCACCGGAATTAAAGGAACAGAATACAAAACAACTATTAAATGATTTTGAACTAATAAAAATATTGAAGCAGTTGCCCTTAAGGAACATCTGCTTAAAAAGGTGGAACAATGGGTTTTTTCTTTTCTATCACACGAAGAAATATAAAAGATTCATCAATATATATGAAAAAGGATATACTTATGATTAATTTAATTTTAAACTCCAACTCAGCAAATTCTTACCATAATAGTCTTAAAAATTCGAATTATTCACATGATTAAGTAAGGTAGATAGTTATATTTCTCTTTATTTTTTTATAAATGAATTTATAAAAAATTCAGAGAAAATTACGTATTATGAATTAACTTATTGTATGCCTTTGCACAGTGTTTACAGCAAAAATTCATTTCTTTTCCATTGATCTTCTCAGTATGGAAGTCCTCATAAAGTTTTGCACCACAACTAGCACAAACTGTTAATTTTGATTGAATCGCCACATCAATCAAATTATAAAAACGTAAAAATATTTTATCAATAAAATCTTCTCCAGAATTAGTAAGTGTAACACCACTTTTTCGTTTTGATTTAGGATTTGGGATGTCTTCTATATATCCGTTTGACTTGAGTTGTTTTAAAAAATCATATACATATGTGGGACTTGCCGTTTTTCCTAAATCCTTATCTAAACGCTTGAGAATAGAATATCCAGTAACTTTTGTATCTGATTTCAATAAAACAAGAATATACAACCTTGTAAGGCTATTAATTTTAATTTCATCATTTTCATTCATTAAATTTCAACTTCAACTTTATTCAAATATTAATGCATAATTTGCATCTTTTTATATTAAATATAAAACCCAAATGATTTATAAATATATATTTTATAATAAGAATGTTTAAGTATATACTTCTTCATATATACTTTAGAGTAATACTTAATTTTTAAAATTTTAAAAACAAAAAACATAAAAAAAAAGTGAATAAAAATGGGAAAAACTGCTAAAGATCCTGTATGTGGAATGATGGTTGATAAGGAAAAAGCGATTTCTGCAGTTGTTGATGGAAAAACATATTATTTTTGCATGGAGAGTTGTCGAAGTACTTTCCTTGATCCAGAGGGAGAATTAAAAAGGATGAAAAGGAGAGTTTCAGTCGCACTCTCGGGAGCAGTCTTTTTTGCACTTTTAAGAGCATCAATCGCATTAATTCCTGCTTTTCTGGTGTTTTATTTATCTTTTACAACAGAATGGTATCTCATACTTTTTATTATTAGCACACCTGTAATATGGATTGGTGGATGGCCCTTTTATAAAGGCGCTGTTCAATCACTTAAGAAACGAGCTGTAAATATGGATGTTTTAATAACGGTTGGTGTATTAACAGCTTATTTCTATAGTGCTGTGGTAACATTTTTACCATTTATTGAAGCTGCAATGGAAGTTCCAGAAGGTAGTCTTATCTTTCCAACAAGTATGAGATGGGCTTTTTTTGATACTGCGGCTATTATTATTGCTTTCATTTTATTAGGAAAGTATTTAGAAGAGGGAATAAAAAAGAAAAGCTCTTCCGCAATAAGAAAATTATTAGATATGAAACCCAAAATGGCAACAATCATAAGAAATGGAGAAGAAATGAAGATACCTGCAGAAAAGGTAGAGGTTGGCGATATTATAGTAGTAAAGCCAGGAGAGCTAATAGCTACTGATGGTGTGGTAATAGACGGTCATTCTGCTGTTGATGAAAAGTTAATTAGTGGTGAAAGTATTCCTGTTGAGAAAAAAGTAGGAGATAAAGTGACAGGAGCGACTCTTAATAAGACGGGAACTTTTAAATTCGAAGCAACTGATATTGGTGAAAACACAACACTAATGAAGATTATAAAAATGGTTGAGGAAGCACAAGCATCCTCAGCACCAATACAAAAACTTGCCGATAGAATATCCTCATTTTTTGTACCTGCTGTCCTAATGGCGGCAACTTTTTCGTTTTTCTTTTGGTTATTTTTTTATCCCCTAATATGGAATCCTGAACTAAGATATCCTGTTGTAGCCTTTTATGTATTGATAGCTGTTATGATTGTTGCTTGTCCATGTACATTAGGAATCGCAACACCAGCAGCTTTGATGGTAGGAGTTGGAAAATCTGCCGAATATGGGATTCTTATCCGAGGAGGTGAATATCTCCAAGAAATCCAAGATGTTGATACAATAGTCTTTGATAAAACTGGAACCATTACTAAAGGTGAACCTCAAGTAACTGATGTAATTAAACTACATACTCTTTCGGACACGGATATTTTAAAATTTGCGGCGATTGGTGAAAAAAAATCTGAGCATCCGCTAGCTGAGGCAATTTTAAATTCTGCTCGTGAAAAAAAAATAGAAATCTCAGATCCCGATGATTTTACTGCGATACCTGGTCTTGGAATTAAAGCTTTTAAAGGTAATGATGAGATTATAATAGGTAATAAAAAATTCATGAGAAAATCAGGTATTGATATAACAAAATTTGCAGATATGCTTAAAACACTTCAGGTTCAAGGAAAAACGGCTGTTTTAATATCAGTCAATAAAATTCCTTCTGGTATCATAGCAATCGCAGATGTTATTAAGGAGAATGCAAAAGAAGCGATTAAAAAGTTAAAAAAGATGGGAATAACTCCTATAATGTTAACTGGTGATAATAAAGCAACTGCTCTTGCTGTTGGAAAAGTTATTGGAATTGAAAATGTAATCGCTGAAGTATTACCAGATGAAAAGGCTAATGTAATTAAACAATTACAAGAAGAGGGAAAAATCGTTGCAATGGTGGGTGACGGTATTAATGATGCGCCTTCATTAGCACAGGCAAATGTAGGTATAGCAATAGGTAGTGGTGCTGATGTAGCGAAAGAAACTGGAGGGATCATACTTTTAAGAAATGATATCATGGATGTCGTTAATGCGATAATGATTAGTAGAAAAACTATGAAAGTAATTAAACAAAACTTCTTTTGGGCTTTCATTTATAATACAGCCATGATTCCCTTAGCGATGATGGGTATTATTCATCCTATTCTCGCAGCTGCAGCAATGTCATTAAGTTCATTAACAGTAGTATTGAACTCTGCTAGGTTGAAGTTATTCAAGATCAAAGGACAAAGAATAATAGATGAAGAAATGCTCGCGGAAAGATCTGAGGAATTAGAGGTACCAATATTATTGTGTGAAAAATGCAATAAAGTTATTGACGTTCCTGAACACTGTGGACAACCAATGCATCCTGAAATTGTAGACGGAGAAGAAATGTTAGTATGCTGGATGGGTCCAGAATGCGGAAAACAAATATTTCCAGAACATCATGGAATACAAATGAATTATAAATCCTAATCTTTTTTTTTTTTAATAATTATTATGGAAGTGATTAATATTCATCTCAAGTTTACGAAAAATGCTGAAATCTATCTTGAAAAAAAAGTTCTAAAATATAAAAAGAGATTAAATTTAGTCTTACACGTAAAGGATCTCTATAAGAATTGTTATACTAAAATTGAACCAGATATAACATTTGAAACTGACAAGGATTATATTGAAAGTCTGGATAAAGTTGGAGAATGGAGAAATCAAATTGAAATATTTTTAGATAAGGCTATAAAACCATTCATCAAAGACCTTAAAGATATAATAATTGATGTTAAAGGAAGATTTTTTAAAAAACTCATAATAGTAGAGACTCAATCAAAAACAAAATACGGATGTCGAGTTGTATTTAATAAAGATGTCTTAATGGGAGGTATTTAATTAAAAAAAATATTAAAAATTAAAATTAAAAGAGGTGAATGGAATGGGAAAATTGAAATGTGGTCATTGTGGGGCTGAAACAGATTTGCCCCAACATTGTGGGAAACCTATGCATAAAGAGGGAGATCAATTAGTATGTTGGATGGGTGCAAGTTGTGGAGCTCAATCAATACCAGAACATTGTGGTAAACCTATGGAAATTATTGAGTAAATT
>SDNV01000119.1 GCA_004524515.1 Promethearchaeota archaeon | reverse complement strand
ATCAACCCCCATCGCTAAGCATTCACGCAAGGCAAATTCTGCCTGAGGGGGTCCCATTGTCATTGCGGTAATTTCACCCCCATATTGTTCTTTTAAGCTTAATCCGAGTTCTAAGCTATATAAATCATCCGGATTAATAACATTCTCAATACCTTCCCGAATTAACGTTCCAGTCTTTTGATCAATTTCAAGATTATGAAGATCTGGTACTTGTTTGATTAGTACAAATATTCTAAGCATATCAGAGATTACCTCTTAAGATTTGTTGAGCAATGATTAATTTCATTATTTCATTGGTTCCTTCATAGATTGTGGTTACAGCCGCATCTCTATGATATCTTTCAAGAGGTAAATCTTTCATATAGCCATATCCCCCATGAATTTGAATGGCTTCTTGGGTGACTTCTCTAGCTATTTTACCTGCATAGTATTTACACATCGCAGATTCTTTTGAGAATCTCTGTTTTTTATCTTTAATATATGCCGCTCGATATATTAATAATCTAGCCGCATCAATTTTAGTCGCCATTTCAGCTAATTTAAAGGAAATTCCTTGGAATGTTGAAATCGGTTTTTTAAATTGAATCCTTCCTTTAGAATATTCAATAGAATGTTCATAAGCAGCTTGCGCGATTCCTAACGCTTGAGCTGCGATACCTATTCTTCCAACATCTAATGTCTTCATTGCAATTCTAAATCCGTCCCCTAATGAGCCTAATACATTTTCCTTTGGTATTCTAATATTATGGAAATATAAACTGGTAGTAATATTCCCTCGCATTCCCATTTTTTCCTCAGGTTGGCCAATTTCATATCCCTCCATATCCTTTTCAAGGATAACCGTAGCAATTCCTTTTTGACCGTCTTTAAGCTTATACCTAGTCCCAATTAATAACACTGAACCTAAAGCCCCATTCGTTACAAATATTTTTGAACCATTTAAAATAAAATCATTTCCATCTTGAATCATCATACACTCAATCCCTTGTGCATCCGAACCAGCATTTGGTTCTGTCCAAGAAAAGCCGGAGATTTTTTTGCCTGTAGCAATGTCATATAAATATCGCTCTTTTTGTTCCTCAGTACCCCATTTATATATGGGAAATGCACCAACAGAATTATGAACTGTTACCATTAATCCGGTAGAAGCACAAATTCGCGATATTTCTTCTATAGTTATGGCGTAACTTATTGAGTCTAATTCAGCTCCACCGTATTTTTCCGGGAGTTGAATACCCCATGCATTTATTTTCGATAGTTCTTTTATAATATCTCCGCTAAATTTCGCTTCTTTATCGAAGATTGGGGCCACTGGAGCTAACACATCTTCAGCAAATTTCCTAACGCTCCTTCTGACTAATTGTTGTCTTTGAGTTAATTCAAAATTCAATTTAAAAACCTATATATTCATTTTATATATATTAATTTTTTTAATCATAAAATAAGTTAAATAATTTACCATGTTTAGTTAAAAGATTTAGAGGGCTAGAAGTTCGAAAATTATATCCAGAAGCATTTATTATAAAATTAAAAATCTTATAAATAATCAAGAATAATATGAATAAACATAGCTCAATATTGAATTAACTAGTATTGTAAAAAATGTGAGGAAAATGGAAGAATCAAAAGATTTGATTTTAGAAAAAGCTTTTAAATTTGGAAAAAAATATGAAAAAGAGTGCACTGGATGCGCTCAAACATCGATTGCCGCCATATTTGATGCTTTAGGAATATGGAATGATGATGTTTTTAAAGCGGGAAGCGGTTTAGCAGATGGATTAGGTTTGACGGGAGATGGAACTTGCGGAGCACTTGTAGGAGCATCGATGGTGATTGGATATCTTTTTGGCCGAGAGCATAAAGATTTCAAAAAGATGATGAAACCTATGAAATCTTACGCTTTAGTCAAAGAACTACATGATCAATATGTAGAAAAATATGGCACGTGTAGATGTTCTAATGTTCAGGAGTCTCTCATGGGGAGAACTTATAATCTTTGGGATCCTAAGGACTTAAATGAAGCTTTTAAATCTGGAATGATGGAACATTGTTCTGAACTTGTGGGCAATATAGCTAAACTTGCTACTAAAATTATTCTAAACAATGGTTTTAAACCTAAGAAATGAGAATAGGAGAATAGATTTATGGTAGAAAATGATATTACTGTTAAATTTGATGATAAAATCAAAGAACTGGAAAATTTATTACCTAACTTAAGGGAAGGAATAAATTGTGCCGAATTAACATTCACAAGTATATTAGATATACTTGGAATTGATAATTATTTATTTCATAATCTTATAATGCCATTAGCTGGCGGTTTTGGAGGATATAAGGCAAGAGATGGATGGCAAGGAGCTTGTGGTGCTGTATCAGGTGCTTGTGCAGCTATAGGAATCATTATAGGAGGTCAAGAAAAGATGAAAGATGATAAAATGGCTATAGCATACCTTAAGGCTTCTAAATATTGCGCTGAATTTGAAAAGGAATTTGGATCAGTAGTGTGTCCTGCACTTTGTGGTTATGATTTCAGTGATCCTAGTGGAATGCTAGAATATCAAAAGAATAAAACGTGGTCTAAAACATGTTATAAATTCGTAGTATGGGGCGTTGATAAAGTAAGACAAATAACAAGGAAGGACTTGAAAAAAAATTGGATATAATTATTAAGAATTATAAGGAATAAAAATCTATTTTGATTAATATGGCAGAAAAAGGAATTTTATGGAGTATTGTCTTTTTAATTACAACTATCATATATTTTACTATACCAACATATCTTATTTTTACCTATTGGATTTGGTTAAATGAAATTGTCGATCCTGAGGGACAGCCTGTCTATACTTATGCTTTATTGGCCTTGTTTTTATATTTCGTAACCTTATTAGTGGGTTTAATTTATTCTGTGGCGACAGTCCGAGCAGTAGTTCAGCGTAAAAATGAGGAAGGATTAGGTATCCCAAAAGGGGTGAAAGGATTTGGTCTTGTATCGACTATTTTTGTGGTTTCATTAATGATTATCTGGTACTATTTATTTAATGAAATTGCTATTTTCACTTGGAAAGTCCCTTAATAAAAATGAATTATACTTCGAACTATGCCAATTTTTAGAAAAAAATTTTTATAATATTAACTAGAATTAGAGGATTTCTTTTTACTACTTTAACTAAAAATTTTATAAAAACAAAGTCTTTCATTAATCTAATAACCAATTCTCTAGGAAAATCCATATCTCCATATAACGAAACAATTTTTTCTATATTGCTGGTTTTTATAATTTGAAAAAAAGTATCAAAATCGTCAGCGTTAAGATTTTCTAAAAAAATCCGAATAAAAAAATGAATTTTTAATTGTTTACCAATTGAGGCTAAACAAGGTTTTTCATAGTATTTTTCAATAACCTTTTTTGAAAAAACCTCATTTTTAAAACAATTAATTATGCATAATGCCGCATATTTGGCAGCTGTTAATAGCATTACAATTCCTCCTCCAGTTGTAGCTTTTACTTGACCTGCCGCATCACCTAATAATAGGATATTATCAAAAGATACTTTCTTCATTACACCGTATGGAATTATACCCCCCTGTTGATCCAATTTATCATTGATATTTATATCTAGTTTCTCTAAAAAAAGTTTATAATTTTTAGCAAGATTTTTAGAAGAAGCTAGACCTATACGATAAATTTTATTACCTTCTGGAACAATCCATCCAAACAATTCTTTCCATTTAGGATTAAACCACATCACTGCCTCGTTTTCATCAAAATTGGCTCTAACTCTAATTTGAGAAGCATAAATTACTTTTTGTTTTCTGCCTAAAATTTTAGAAACCGAAGATAAGGGACCATCACAGCCAATTAACATTTTAGCTTTAATTTTTCGCTTATTTGTATGGATTAGAACCAATTTCTGATGATTCCCTTTAAAATATTTAAACGACTTAAATTTTTCTCCAAGAAGATATGTTATATTATCAAAATTTTTACATTTATCAAAAAAAAGCCTGTCTAAAGCAATTCTATCAATCACATAGGGTTCTTCATCTCCCGATAATTTGATAAATTTACCAGAAGGAGAAACTATTTTGGCAATTTTAACCCTATTTAATACAATTTTTTCTGGTAATTCGATAAGATTACTCAATTTCTTAGAAATAATGCCAGCGCATTGAAACGGTAACCCAATCTCTTTATGTTCTTCTATAACTACTATATT
The DNA here is from genome assembly GCA_004524515.1 of Promethearchaeota archaeon. The sequence continues at coordinate 3,761 of SDNV01000119.1, read as the reverse complement.
TAACTTAGAATTCGATAATAAATAACTTAAATAATTTCCAGCAAGGCTTCCACCTACTATGCACACATCAAATTTTTCGATAATTTTTTCCATTTATACGAAAATTAAGTTAATAATACATTAGAAATTTTTGAATTACGCATTAAAATAGATAACATCCTCAGTTGCTTATGATAATTTAACCTAAGAATTATCTTCCTTTTTTCAGGAGGTTATTATTTTAAGAAAACGCTTATGTTTTTCTATAGCCTAAATCCATCATCATCCCATATACGACCGCAAGAATAAGATTATTCATTATAGGATGAGCCGGTCCTTTTAGATCTGTGCGAGTCAGAAAAAAAGGTAAAATTTTGTCATAAACATAGCTTGTTTCAGGTTTTTCAGAATAATACTTCATAACTCTGGTTTTGAAATCTTTCATAAAAGATTCATGTTCTAATATAGTGTGGCGAAGATTATCTCTCCCGTTAACAACCCCAAAATGCCCAAATCCTGCCTTTAGTGGACTTAATTGTTTTAATTTATTAAGAGTTTCCATATAATCCTTATAATTAAAAAAGACTGGCATGGAAGTAGGCATGGTTATTAATTTAGTAGAATGATAAATCGTACCTACGGCTTCTCCATAAAAGATAAAATCAATTTTACCATTTCGTATAAATACGGGACATTGATGATCTGGAGTATGCCCTGGAGTTTTTAGGATCCCCAGTTCTATAATTGAATTATTTACTTCGAAAATATCCAAAATTTCAATAGATTTTATCCCATTTTCGAATTTTTCTGTAGGTTGGATCAATTTAAATGCATCATCCTCAATAGGCTTCATTTTGCCAATATACTTACCAAACGTACGCTTAGCCCGGCTTAGATGAAAATCGAAATCATTTAATAATTCTTTTGTCTTCTCATTGGTGAGGATTTTCACTTCATGATTATATTTCTTTATTTTATTATAAAGCCGCCACATACCCCCACAATGGTCAAAATGATGATGGGTTGTAATAAGATATCTAACATTGTTCAAATTTATCTTATTTTTTTTCGAATATTTCATCAGACGCGTAATTTCTAAAGAGCTCCCGCAATCAAGAAATAGGACCGCATCATCAAACTCTGCAATAAATGAGGATAATATATTGCTTCTGCCAAATTCTTTGAGATCTATGTGATGTAAATACTCATTTATTTTACCAGTAGTGGTTGATATTACTTCTTGTCCCATATTGCATAGAATAATTATTCTTAATTTAATATGTATAGCCTTTTCAAATTAAGGTAAATCATTAAAAAAATTTATTTTAATTGGTTTAGAGCTTTTTTTAAAACTAATTAAAAAGAGTAAGTGAAGAATTTTAAATTATCATTAATTCTATACATTTAGCTTTCTACGCCAAAATAATATCTTAGATTTTATCTGAGAGATTTCCATTTCACTTAATTGACCTGTATTTTGAAGAGTAGAAATAGAAAGATTCATCGGTTTTAAAACGCCTGAATAACCTCTAGTATCTGTTATGATTTCCTTTATTTTAGCTAACTTTATTGATGCTTCATGACCTGTTATTTTGCTAAGTTCATTTAATAAAGAATCAAATTCATTTGTTAATTGGTCTTGTTTACCCAAATCCGCTTTTACAGCGTTCTCAATTATAGGACTTTCTTTAATATCAGCTTTAGGAGATTCTTCAAGCTTTTCCTTAATTGGCTCTAGTTTGGCGGCAAGTTTAGGCTCCGGTACCTTTTCTTCTGATTTTAATGCTTCTTTAGGAATAACTACCGGTTTGACTTCAACTTCACTAGGTTTTTGGACAACTGGTTCTGGTTTTGGTTCTACTAACGGTTTTTGATAAGAAGGGGATGATAATGTTGATCTTAAGGAAGGCATCACATCTTTTTGTGCTCCCATCCACGCGTCTTCTAAGATTGGAACGAAGATTTTAATATGTTCTTGGATAATACTGCCAATACCCGCAATTTCTGTTCCAAACTCAGACTGAGAGAGTACACAGAGTACTACTTCTTCATAATCCTTGTTAATACCCCATAAGTTTTTTAATCTGCGATTTCTATACGAAACATTGGTAAATTTATTTAATTCCTCTATCATTGATTTATGAGAAGCATTGTTTAAATCAATCTCCGCAGCTATTCTGATATTAATATGAGTTTTACAAGCTTTTACATATTCAATATTAATGTCGGTAATCTCAGGAGCGACAATTAATACTCTCATCTTGGCTTTTGATATTTGGTCATTAATATGAGCTCTAGCCCCTTCAATGGAGCGGATAAACCATATGTCTTTCATTGTTAATGCAGCACCACCTCCGGTCTTTGCTTGTTCCCAGAACTCACTTGTTGCTCTTTCACTTATTTCTAGACGGTCCAATATATTACTAAGTAATTCGTTTAGCGTATCAATAATTCTTGTGGAAAAAGTATCTTTTAAATTTTTAAATGAACCAAACACATTTTCAGATATGCCCCCTAATTTTTCTTCAGCCATCGTAACAGCTTGACTGAATTTTTCACTTATCTCATCGAATATTTTCTTCACGTCTTCTCCCGATCTAGCCGTAGAATCCGTAATCCCGCTAATAGAATTGACGGTACTATCTATTGTTCCTCTCAATTTGGAAATCAGATTATTAAATAGTTGTGTGGTTTTTGCTAATCCTTCATCATGAAGAGTTTCAATTTCTTTTATTTGTCTATTAAGAGCTATTTTGCTTTTTACTAACCCATCTTTGGACACCCTTTCAATGGCGCTTAATTGTCGATTAAGGCTTTCTGAAATATTTTTTATCCAGTCTGCAAAACTCATCTCAACAACTTGATCTACTGCTTGTTGAAGTACACCTAATCTTAATTTTTCTAAATTTTTTGAAATTTTTTCTTTAATCCCCTCAAATTGAGTTTGTAGCCCCTTAACTTGTGATCCCACCATATTTGATATCTCTTTACTGATATCTTCATATTGGGTGGTAAGATCTTCAAGTTGGAGTTTCATACTATCCGAGATTTTCGAACTGATTCCTTTAAATTGATTGGTTAAATCTTCAATTTGATTATCCATTATTCCCTTTGCATCGGTTTCGAGATTTGTAATAACTGAGGAAATCTCTCCTATCTGAGAAATAGCTTTTGAAATATTTTCGAAATCTTCTTGTTGGTTTATTAATTGTGAGAGAGCATTTTCTTTTAAATCTAATATAAAATCAGTGTAATCCTTTAGCTGTTTAACTCCACCTGCCTGAGCTTCAAGATGAGAGAATGATTCATTTAATTGTGTTGGAGCACTATTCTGTAAATCTGCGATATAATTATGGAATCTATGCAATTGGCTGACTAATGCCGCATATGGAGGTAAAGCTGCATAGTGTGGAGTTGCTCCGGGTATATCCTTAAATAATCCTTTTTCTACGAATCTGTCTGCAATTATTTTACTATCTTCTTTAGATTTATTGATTAATAATGCAATTTCTCCAAGAGAGACCGCATCACGGCCAGTAGTTCGAAAATATAATTCAATCTCCTCATCATTTAAATCAATATTACTTAACAATTGTTTTGTCAAAGCTTTTTGTTCTTGTGTTAATTCTTTCTCCTCACGTTTTGTCTCAGTTAAATCTTTAATCTTAAAATTGTCTATTTCCAAGTTTTTATTGATATAAACCACTAATTTATGCTTAGGCTCTCCATGAACACTTTCTCTTTTAAAGGGAAACTCTTTAATGGCTTTATATTCTTCGGCT
>SDNV01000118.1 GCA_004524515.1 Promethearchaeota archaeon | reverse complement strand
TAACTTTTAATAATCCTGAAATACAAGTCGCACCAGAACCATAAGAACCAAAATATATCGTGTCATTCGCAAGAGCATAATTTTCAATGATATATTGAATTTGAGACCAAACAGCAGCATTATACATATTTCCAAAGTGCATTGGAACTCTTAATTGAGGGAAAACTCTTTCTTTCACATTGTTATTCACCCAATGAGCCCAATTTTCTAATCTCCCGGAGGAAAATCCTTTTTCTTTTAATTTTAAATAAATATACTCTGGCAAAAAAGAAACATCATGTAAGATTAAATCAATTTTCTTCAATAAAGAAGATCTTAAATTATTTCTATTAATTTTAGGGAGATTATTAATATTCGTTAACCAACGCTTAAGAATTATGTGTTGCATGGCTTTAATTGGAAGTTTAGAAAATGGAGCATGAAATGTATAATAATCTGCATAAAAATCTCCTATTTGATTCATTAAATCATCATAAGCTCCTAATTGAAAGTTAAGATATGCATCCACCGAATATTGGCCAAAAACTTTAGCATTTACTTCATTAGCAGATCGATAAAAGTCATTAATATCTCCTGAGATCTTTCCAAACTTTTTACTAAAGGTTGCAATCCGAGGATTCTTTGAAATAACAAAAGCTATTGCTCCAGAACCTTGTGTAGGCTCAGAAGGTGTTCCTAAATGATAGGAAGAAATATCAGCACTTATAACAAGAGCTTTATTTATGATATCCTGCTCAATTAGACCAATAGCATTAAGGATCGCTAAGGTTCCTCCCGCACATGCGTTATAAATATCTTGAGTTAATATATTTTTTTTCAGTCCTAGCATTTCGGCAAATATGTTAGATACGGATTTTACAGCATAAGTAATAGTTTCAGTACCTACAAAAACAGCATCAATTTCCTTCGGAGATATATTCCCTCTAGCCAGAGCATTATACCCTGCTTTTAATCCTATTGAAATTATATCCTCATCTACTTCAGGTAATCGCATCTCCTTCAATAATAAACCTTTTTTGAATTTATTGGGATCCACTGCTCTTTTTATTGCTAATTCTTCAATATCAACAAAATATCTCGGTGCATGAAAACTTATTGAATCAATCCCTACATTGGAAAACAGATAATCATTAGAAATCATAGTCTTTCTCCCTTCTTTTTAATAGAAATCTTTATTTAAATATTTATTTATTTAATTAGATAATTATATAAAATTAATTTTAAATCATAAATTTTTTGACATACACAGTTTTTTTTTGAAAAAATCTAATTAAAATAGTTAATCCGCTTTAGATTATAAAGCTTTTCTTCAGATATCCCATGTTTAATCGATTAAATGTTTACAATCTTTAATTAATTAAAATTAGTAAATAAAATTAAGTTATGATTGATAACTGATAATTTTAATAAAAATATAATCGATTTTATGACTATATCTTGGTTAAGAAAAACAGTTTTAAAAGTATAGATTAGTAGGATAACTAAAAAAATAATTCTGAGAGCACTTGTCAATCTTAGAGTAATAAATAAACATAAATATTAAATATATTTTTATGTAATTAACATTAACATTAAATATACTCTGAAAATTAGTAAAGTTTAGATTTAATTTTTTATTAGTTAATATTAAGAATCAGCACAAGGACATCTGCAACCTATACAAAATTGAAAAATAACATCTTATCGGGTGTTGAAAAAATAGATCATTTAAAAAAATTGAAAAAAAATTTAATCTCTAAACAATTTGACCCTCAGGCTGATGAAAATTACTGGTTAGAACAATTAAAACAACTTCCCCGAGAAAAATTACCAAAACATGTTGGAATTGTGCCGGATGGGAATAGAAGATATGCAAAGAAAAACAATATCTCAAGAAATATGGGGCATTTTCGTGGGTATGAAGTTGTAAAAAAAATATTAGTTTCATGTTTTAACGCAGGAATTAAATATCTAAGTTTATATGCTCTTTCCTTAGAAAATGCTGTAAAACGCACACAAGAAGAACTTGATTATATCTATAAAATCATAAAAATTGCGGTTGAAACTGTTAAGAAAGAGCCTATTGTTACCGAACAAAAAGTAAGATTTAATGTAATTGGAAGACTGGAATTATTACCTCAAGATGTAAGAGATAAAATTGATGAATTAATTGATTATACTAAGGAACATGACAAAGCATTTATAAATGTACTAATTATGTACGATGGACAGGCAGAAATCGTCGATGCAGTAAAAAAAATTATTAATGAAAAAATTGAAGTTAATAGCATTGACCGAACACTAATTAAAGAACACCTATATACTAAGAATTTTCCTGAACTTGACTATCTCATTAGAACAGGAATGGATGATGGAATGAGACTTTCTGGATTTTTACTTTGGGATGCATCCTATGCGGAGTTTAAATTTAGAAATGATCTTTGGCCAGAGTATAATGATGAAATGCTTTTAGAAGATTTAAATGATTATATAAAAAGAAATCGGCGTAAAGGCAAATAAACTTAACAATCTTGACCTAAATTTACTATTTTCTATATTATATTAATTTCTATATGTGATTATTCTAATTACTAATCAAAAAACCACATTAGAAAAATGGATAAACTTAAAATCAATTAATTAGATTAATTTTGTAAAAAGAAAGAAAATAAAATTTCAAGCATTAGTAATTAATAGCAGAAATTATAGTGCATTTTTCAAAATATAAATTATCACTTAAACTATGATAAGGTTTCATAATGTCGGTACCAGAACAAGGTAAAGCAATTTCAATAATATTCACAAAATTTCCACAGAATTTACTGATCCCTTCCATTGACAATCTCATAGGTTTTCAAGCGATAAATTCTTTCAATAATGACGAAAAATTTAAGTTTGATTTTGAAGGGGAAAATATCGAGATTAATATTCCAAAAGAATTAGATGAAGAAATTCATTTTAGACCAGGAGAAATGAAAAATCTTGATATCAAATTGATTCCAACCGTAGATGGATATGGAACACTCACTTTTAATGTGAATTGGTTAAAGAGGGTAGAATATACAGTAAAAGTCAAAAAAGTTAGAGAACAAATATCTAAAAGTCAGATTAAAGAGATACTTAGCAGAAATTCTATCACATTCTCAATGGAAACGGCTAATTTCAATCCAGAAAATTATATTTTTGAATACTCTTCTAAAGAATTAAAACATGCCGAAAAACAATTAAATTTGATGAGAGAGAAATATAGCACTAATACTAATTCAGATGTTAAATTAAAGGACATTGATAAAAGTATTAGTAATATTGCAAAAGGATATATATATCATAAAAATCCAGTTAGAGCATTAGAATTAGCACTAGAGATTTCAGATGAGAAAGAAAAATTAACGCTATATTATAATTTAATAAGAGCATATGCTAAATTTGATTTAAATGGTACTATTGAAATTGTTAAGAATTTAGCCAAGAATGAGAAGAGGATTGAGTTAATCAAGAATTTGGCTTTGGATCAAATTAATGTTGATCCCGAACAGGTCCCCAGAATTGCGTTTTTAATTGACGATATTTCTCAGAGAGAACAGTTTATGAGCAATATCATAGGTAGAATTATGAAAATAAACGTAGATATTGCTGTCAAGATTTCTCAGATAATTGCTAATGAATTGTTAAGAGTAAAAATCTTGATTAATATAATTAAAGAAGTTTATGATAAGAATAATTCAAAAGCTAATGAAATTTTAAGACATATTATTAATACCATCGAAAAATCTACTGAATTAAATTTATCTGAAAAAAATTATAAAAATCCAGCATATAAAATTTATAAAGATTGCATAGCATTATTAGCTGAACTGGATTCAACTAAGGCAGCTGATAACCTATTGATTGGTTTTAATTTAAGGGAAGCTAAAGATAAGATAGCAGAAGAAATATTTGATTTAATATATAAAATGGTTGATGAGACTAGAATAAGATTTGACCCTGTTCCTGTTTTTTCTCAATATTATATATTCAACACATATGTGTCAAGTCTCAATGAAAATATAAAACAATTTTCGATGATGGGAGGAAATTTAAGCCATAATATTTTAGTAAAAGATTTCAATTTTGATATAATATTCATGTCCTTATTCAGTTATGATTTTAGCATATTTCCTCTTATTGACAGAGTATATACAGATTTAAAATATAATGATAATAAAACGATAGCATATTATATTTATCCTTCAAAAGATAATCATAGCCCCTCTGAAATAAATATAATGAACAATACCTTGAATCAATTTGGATTGATTTCCAAATTCAATACCAAGCCAAATAAAATATTAATACTTAATTTAGATTTTATTCCCTATTTAGGGAAACCAACCATAATTATATCTTCAGATCAAGAAGTAGCTCAAAGCTTTTTGACGAAAATCGATAAAAAGCTTGGAAATAATGTCAATATAAAGTATGATAATTCTTTATTTAAAGGCGGGAAAACAGAAGAACATTTAAAACAACTATTTTCATCGCCTAAATGTGAATTAGTTAATTTAATCCTGTCTTATGAATTTATAAATAATTATGAAATTTTTAAAACATTTACATTGTCGTTAATTTAAGTTTAATTAAAACAAAAAGTATTATTAAATAGATTTTAATTATAATGAAAGAAGAGAATACACAAAAATAATAAAAAATGTTTCAATAGAAAAGGGATAGTTTAAATGGCGAAAGACAAAAAAAAGAAGAAAAAGCAAAAAAAAGAGAAAAAGAAAAGCAAAAAAGATAAAAAAAGCAGTAATAATCCTATTTTTTCCCAGGCTCACGCAAAAAGCCAAATTTCTGGGTCAGCGTCAGCAATCTCAATCGGCAATCCAATTGATCGTTCTGGTGATAATTTATTTCTTGGAATGGATTATAGAGAAATACATTCCTGGCCATATGAAAGAAGTTGGGCTGAGATTTTGGCAGATATTCAAAATTGGACACCATTACCCTTTACACATGGAATTGAGATGGAATTAATCGTAGCGGATGATTATGGAAATTATCCCGATGGAGCGGAGATGGTTTATAGAATGAAAGAAATTGTAAAAGATGCCATTAAAATCATGGATCAAATTTTATATGAAGGAAGAGAGGATTTTCTCCCAGTTCCGGATTATATTAGGCAAAAAGTACTAGCAAGGCCTTATGGAAAAGAAGATATCGAAAAAGGATATGTAATGGATATTCGATATCACTTACCTAGTGGAGTGGCAGTTGATATTGATACATTTGGTCGAGATGGCAATGTCACAGCAGTGACTTATATTCTTGAATTGGTAACCCCTCCTTGTGAATATGTAGAAGAACTCGCTTACTGGGCTTCAACATTATTTCTCTTGGCAAAAAATACATTACCCTCTGATTTACATATCATTGCTTCTGCGATAAATCCCGCTGCTAAGGAATATATGCGAGGATTAAGTCAAGCAGACCATTCTCATATTGGTTCATTTCAGTCAGAATTAGAAAAAGTTCAAGCCTATTGTATGATAAGAAATTTTATCCCTCATATAATTGCTCTTACATGTAATTCGCCTATCTTAAACAATAAACCTACTGATGTAGTAAAAATTGTCAACAATCGAATAACTGCGCCTAATTGTGTGCGGTCATTAAGATTGAAATATAATACTTCTATGTTAAGCAACAATGATCCTAAGCATTTTATTCCTTATTTGACCTCATCAGATGAAAATGCTCAAAATTACTTTCTTCAAGTTGTCCAAAAAGCAAGTATGGAAGATGGTAGATTTCAAGATGTTTTTCCCTTTACGGATTGGGGCACAGTAGAAGTGAGAATTAGTGATGCTCAGATCTCAATTTGCAGACGTATTGGAATAGCATTATTAATACAGACATTATGCTATAAAGCTAGAAAGCTTCTCGCAAGAGGTACCTGGGTTCCAGATGCAGGGAGTGAAACAATAGCATATAATAGAAAAACAGCTATTGAAAGAGGATTAATCTCATTATTTCGCCCTCAAAATCTTACCCGAGACCAACTTGCACAATACGATCCCGAATTTGCTGAGCAATATTTAGGACCAGAAGATAAGCCTGTAAGGTATATGATTCAGGCCGTTCAGAGAATGTTTTTTTATTTAAAGGAAGAATTATTGGAGCTTGGTTTTTTATACTCTCCCTTTATGAAACCATTACTTCAGTCTGTCTTTGGAAATGTGTCATATGCAGAACCACCCATCACCGAAGCAGAATATCAATTATCATTATATGATTATAAAATAAAAAATGGAGAAAATCCTAATATTTTATATGATTTGATTTATTTCACCATAGAATATTGCCAGGATCCTTTAAATAACCCATTAACAGGAGTATTAACACTTCCCAAAGAAATGAGAGAGTAAAAAATTTAAGTTTTATTTAAAATTTATAAATATCTTTTAAAATTAAGAAAATAAACATAGGGTAAAAGATGTTAACGGCAGTAATAGAACAAGATGGAAAGAAACAGATGGATAATATCTTTGTTATCGATGCTCATTCTCATTTAGGACAAGATGTAGATGGCGCAACTATGATGAATCCTCTAGCTCCGGGATCGGGAACATTTGACTTCTGGGGAAATGTTCAGGGAAAAATTAAAGCAGAGTGGGAAAAATCTGGAGAGCAATCTTTTACGACGAATATTAATGGTAAAAGAACGACTATCTCATGGTCATTTAACCCATATCCATTTACAGATAATTTATATATTGCCTTAGAAAAATTGAAGCAGAGCCATTCTGATCTAAAAGAAAAATCAAAATTTTATACGTTTATTGACCAAGGAGTGTGTTTTCCATTTCAAGATGTATTCCGTGATAAACAACCAGAAGCATTATACCGAGCAAGTAATATAAATGTTTCCCGATTTACAACACGCTTCCCATTTTCCATGAAATTAATCGGGTATGGGCGCTGTGACCCGATGGAAGGTGAAAAAGCAGTTAATGAAGTTAGATACATGAGAGAAGTTTTAGGCTTGAGAGGATTAAAACTTCATCCTCGTTCAGAGGGGTGGATTGATAATATTTACTCAGAATCCGCTATAAATGTTCTTATAGAAGCTACTAAATATTCCATGCCCGTTATTTTTGATACGAGAGGAAAAGGCTCAATATTGAAAATTGGTAGATTAATCGAACAAACTAGAAATATTTTAAAATCGAAACACCCTACTTTATTGCCGCATTTTAAAGTGATAATTGCTCATTTTGCTCAAGGAAATATCGGCGATCATGAAGTATACAATACAATCGTTCAGCCAAATACCTATGGAGATCTTTCTATGCTTCACGGAGAAGGGGCCGGGAATTTTTTTATGGATTTTCGAAATTGGTTTAAAAATAATAATAAAATTAATGTTGATGGTCGCGACTGGTCTGAATATGTGCTTTTTGCTTCGGATTACCCTTATTTCGGAGATGTTCATGCGGAGAAATTAATGATTTATATAATAAATAGACAATTTTTTGATACGGGAGGAACTTTACAGGACACTAAAAATATACTTGGATTGAATCAAATCAGAGTTTTACCCGAATATAATTTGCCTCAAATTAAAAAAGATGCTAAAAGATTACCAAGTACGATAATTTCCAATCCTAATATGGATCAAAATAAATTTAGTGCATATAATACTGCTATTGAAGCATTAGCTAAATTAATTACCATGGGTACGATTGATATTAAGAGCTTTTGTATGCAATTTAATGAAAATTGGAATCAATTCAACGAAAATATCTTTCTAAACGTAATAAAAAAGAATACGAATGAAGAAATCCCCCTCTATTTCACTAAACTTCTCGAAGATAATTCAATTTCTCTTTTAGCGCCATTAGGGCCAGATAACGAATGGAAAAAATTTGGATATAAATATTTTAATCCAGAAGATCGCGCATTTTTTGCATCTATTTTTAAACAATCCTATTTAGCCACAGATATTAATAAGACCTTTGAATGTTTAGCTCAAGTTTTTTGATCAAAATCTTCTTAATTTAATTATTTTAATTATTTGTATTGATTATGTATAATATTTAAATAAACAGATTGAAAAATGCTACTTTTTTTGAATAATCTGCTCTAAGAAGATGAATTCTCCAAATTTGCTTTAAATTCATTGTTGAATCAAAAAAGATAAAAAAATTAAATGTGGTTATAATTATTATTATCAATAGAGAAAGAAAAGGAATAGTTTTTTATTATCCCAAGTGATTAAGCGTGAAAGGAACAATTATTTTAGAAGTCAATGAGAATTTTGAACCTCGTATAAAAGCACAATATCCTTTAGATTTTTCTACTAGTCTAAATTTAAAAGCTTC
>SDNV01000018.1 GCA_004524515.1 Promethearchaeota archaeon | reverse complement strand
GGGATATATAGATCGATTAAAGTAGGAGACCATTTTTCCTTTTCGGCAAATGCGAATTTAATTCAAGCCACTGTTTGGATTGAGAAAGGAAAAGCACAAATTTATGCCTATGAAGGAAATAGAGAGTTCATGAAATCAGAAGTTATAAGTCAGTATAAATCAGCAAGTGCATATACCTATGGGAGAAGGGAATTGAGAACAATCAAAATTTATGCAAGACCAGATGAATTAGACGAAAAAAAAGATAATCTTACTCGTTTATGGTGTCATATCAGCCGGTATAATATAGAAAATTGGCCTTAAATGAATTGATTAAAAATGGATTGAATCGATTTATAATTTTGTTATTTTAAGTTGAAACTACGGTTTATAATAATTTTTTTTGAACATTAATTTTCCTTATTTTGATAGACTTGTAATAATGCGAGTATTTTTCTAATTCTTGTAAAAAATTATTAAGAAAATAGATTGAAACAAGGGGAATTTGATTATCACTTATTTTAGTTGCATTATCCTCCAAAGTAACCATCATTGGTATTAGATTAAATGGAAGATAGTGCTTTAAATCTGTATTAATGCCTAATATATTCTGGATGAGTTTAGAAAATGTATCAGGATTTTTTTTTAAAGCTATAGCTCTCTGATATTGAAGGTTTGCAGCCTTATTCATTGAACTATATGAATCCTTACGTTTCCATTGTTTTGCATCAATTAATAAAACGAATTTTTGATTAATTCCAATAACATCGATTTCATATCTTTTTTGAGCTGTTTTTATTTTAAAGTTTGATTTATCTGAAAACCGGAAATTATTTATAACTTTAAAATTATTTTTTAATAAAATATTATTGGTTAATTGTTCAAATTCGGTATAGTCTAAAAGTTCCGAAACATTTTTCAAGTCTAAATTCAAAATCCTAATACTTTCCATGGCGAATAAAATCTTATCAATCGCAAAGTACTCAACATTATAATTTCCTTTTATAATCTCTATAAAAGCGAAATTTGATAAAAATTCTTTAAGCTCAAATTTATTCAAATTTTTTAAAAAGTCAATTTGGGCAAATTCAAACCAGCCCGACTTATTATCTCCCGAATTTTTCAAAAGAACGTATATTTCGTGGAAGAATTGATTTATAGATCCACGAGAATATAGGTTAGACATGATTAAAATTAATCCAAAATTATAATTTAAAAAAAAGAGGGTTCAAGATAAGTAAATCTAAATATGGATTATACTTTTATTTTAAAAATGAAAGAAAAACTCAGGAAATCATTCGAAACAGGGTTATATATATTATTGGAAGTTCTAATTACATTTCATTAAGTTTTTTAGACATATAGAGATCATAAAACCACTCTACAATATATTGAAAGAAAAATCTTTCACGTAGTACGTCATAATGAGATTTTTCGCGAAGAGAGGTTAGTTTTGCTATATCTTCAGATTTAATTTTATTTTTTAACACCAAATTCATTCTTGTTTTAAATTGATCCTCCATTTTTATTTCTCTAAGGATATTATTTATTGCAGAAGTAATGTCCTCTATTAAACTCTGTAAATCTATAAAAATTTCATTTCCTTCATAAGCATCTTGATTTAAAAAATCTTTAATTTTCCTTAGGATATTTTCTTTTTTATAATAGTTAATCAATTCTTTTTGATCAAGAATCTCTAATAGATAATTAGTTATCCTATCAATTATCTCACCATTAATTTGGAATGTTCTCAATTCTTTTTCCAATTTATTTAAAAACTGCTGTTTTAAAAATTGTTTATATTTTATAATGATTGCTTCGTTTTCTTTAATATCTGAACAAATTTCAATTACTTCTCCTTTAGGAGTAGAATACGTGAAACCATGTCCTTGTGGACCTAATCCGCCTAATAAAACCATGGATAAGCTATAAAATTTATAATGATTATCATTTGCTAAAATGTGATCCATATTTTTAAAAAGTACCTTAGGAGATACTAAATGTTTTTTCAAAATAGTATGTATTCGTTCCTCTTCGATGTTAAAATAGTAGATTTGATATTTATGTATAGTTTTAAACTCGATAAAATCATCTACTTGATGATTCACTTGACTATTTTTATGATTCAGATAATTCTTCTTAAATTCGTTAATAAATTCTTCAACTGAACCAAGATTTCTTACACTTAATCCATAAATGGAATACTGGTTAAAAAACACAAATCTAATATATTCTATCAATTGATCTTGGTCAGTATAATATAAATAGGGTTCACTAATAAAATAATCAAATAATTCTTGAGGAATAATCGTTCTTATATAAAAAATTAAAGGATCCGACACGTCTCCAAACAAATCTTTTAAATTGGACAGGAAGAGTTTATCTTTTTTGACATCTTCAATAATTTTCAGATCTGTTTTCACTAAATCTCTTTGAAATAAATTATATTTATTACAAAAACGAATGATTTCAAGTTGTTTACCTAAACTGGAAGTTTGATATCCTTCCGATACTTCCCTGATACATTCAATGACGAGATTTGTGATTATTTCAAAACGGTTTGGTATTTTCGTTACATCAATAAATATATCAAAATCTATAGAAAAGTCTGCCATTTGGCTAAAATTTTGAAATTTTTTGGAGCTAAGACATTTCGCAAGTCCAAAATAAAAGTTTCTTTCAATTACTTCTTTGATGGGTTCATTAGAGGATAAATTCAAAACTCTCAAAAAATTATCTTCTACAAGATTTTCAATAGCAAACTGTATCTTGGATATCTCTCCAGTTTTTAACGATTTTACGATTGAATCTATTATTAGCGAATGAATATTTTTTGGAATTTCTCCATAATTGGCATTATAGTATTTTTTACCTCGAATAAAGTCATAAAAGTCTTGACGTTTCAATGATTCTTTTAAATTGAGTATCAAAATCGTCTGAAATTTATCTTTATCGTTAAGAATCGAGTGATTTATGCCATTACTCTCTAAAAACTCATAAAATAATAAAAGGGAATCTAAGGATCCTTTATCTTTGAAAAAATCAAGACAATAAGAAAAAAGATAGAACAAAAATTCCTTTTTATGGTCATTAGGATTGATAATATTTTTATTTAATTGCTCAAAATCATCATCTAGCACCCAATTATTTAAAAATATCAAAAAGATGGGTAAATACTTAATATTTTGAAACACTTTTACACTTTTCTGGCAATTTCTACAGAAGAATAGCGTTTTAGTCTCATCAAAAGGACTTAAGGTTTTATAAATATTTGAGGATTTACAATTAAAGCAAAGTTTTTCTAGAACTAAGATATCAACGATCTCATTTATAAATTTCTCGACAAAATCATTTGTAATATGGAAATCTTCTACTTTATTCTCTTTTTTATAACTTTTCATATATTTTAAAATCACAGTAAAAATATCTCTGTAAAAATCAATAATATCCGTATCATTGAGTTTTTCAAATTTGCGCGTAACAATGGTAAAAGTTTCTAAAAAGTTATAGTTATAGCTAACAATTTGTTTAATAATATTATCTAAAATGAGATTCTTTTTTTTTATACCAAGTTTAATTTTTAGTTTAATCTGGTCAAAGAACTGATCTGACATCATAAAGCTAGAAAAGTTAAATCAAAATGATTAGAAAAAACTTATTGTTATATTAAATAATATTTTTATTAAATAAATTTTAAGTGGGTGTAATTAAGTGGACATAGAACTTTTAAAACCTTTGTATAAAGGAGAAATGAGTCTTGAAGAATCGATATTCAGACGAAAAAGTGTCAGATCCTTTTCAGGTAAGGTTATTGAGATTGAAAAGGTATCACAATTGATCTGGGCCGCTCAAGGAAAAAGTTCTTCAAAAAGAACAGCACCATCGGCGGGTGCAATTTATCCATTAGAAGTATATGTTTTCTTAAAGAACCAAGGGATATACTATTATAATTTTAAAAAAAATATTTTAAATTTAAGGATAAAAGAAGATGAGAATGAAAATTTACTTAAACAATTAGCTCAATTCTCATTAAATCAAAATTTCATCTATGAAGCGCCTTTAAATATTATGATTTGTGTGGATTTTCCTAAAATCATTCGCGGATATGGAGAGAGAGGGAGAAGATATGCGCTAATAGAAGTAGGGCATTGTGCTCAAAATATTCATTTAGAAGCAGTTTCTTTAGGGTTAGTCTCAGTACCAATAGGTGCTTTTCAAGATAAATTAATTAAACAATTATTGCAACTTCCTGAAAACATAGATCCAATTTATATAATTCCGATTGGTTATGCAAAATAAATAATTATGTTGAAGTTGTTTGTTATTTGATTTTTTATCAGATTTAATGCGTTAATAATATTTTTTTTAAAACCTTTTGTACTTTTATTTCACAATACCAATTATTTAAATTTGGATACTAAAATGCATTTATTACCTAAGGTATTTCGAACTGAAGATGATGTAAGTGATTTTGAACCAACGAAGATTTTTGAGAGCATTATAAAAGAAACAGGAATGAAAGAGGAGGATGCAAAAAACATAACTGAACTCGCTGTAAGACGAATTATTAGCTCAGGTATTAAATTTCTTTCTGGACCTCATATTCGAGAAATTGTATGTTCCATTCTTTCTGAACAACATTTTGAGGAGGAAAGAAAGTTATATACTCGAATTGGTATGCCACTAATGGATTATGAAGAGATACTCGAAAAATGGCCTAAAACGAAACCAGGGGAGACAATAAATCCAGAAAAAATCCATCATTGGGCTGCCAATCAATTATCTGAAGAATACACGCTCTTAAGAATCCTTGGTGACGATGAATCAAGAGCGCATTTATATGGTGATATCCACATCCATAAATTGAAGTATTTTGATCTTAGACCATTGAGCCAATCCTGGGATCCCCGTATGATTCTTAAAAATGGTTTACCTCCTGCTTTAGATTGGAAAATTTGTGGTAGATCAGGTCCAGCCGAAGATTTTCGACATGCAGTGCATCATCTGGCCAAATGGTTAGGAATGACTCAGGGCGAATTTAGCGGGAGTCAAGGATTTAATTTTATCACCACTTTTCTAGCCCCTTATGCGAAAGGCTTAAAAGATCATGAGATCAAAAAGGGAGTATATGATTTAATTTTTGAAATTAATCAATTAACAGCAGTTATCGGTCGTGATACTCCGATAACATCAATATCTTGCACTCCAGGAATTCTTGAAGAATTAGCGCAATTATCAGCAGTTGGTCCTAATGGCAAAACAAAAGGGATATATAAGGATTATCATGAAGAATGTATGAAATTATTCAATTTGATTACTGATATATTCATTCAAGGGGATTATTATGGAACGTCTTTTAATTATCCTAAACATATTATCTATGTTAGAAAAGATTGGTTAGAAAATAATAAAGAGATTTATTCCAAAATATGGGAAGAAATAAATAAGGGAAAAATAGTCTATATCGTAAATTTATGCTCTGATTGGGTCAAAAATGAAATTAAGGATCAATATTCAGGTGACAAATATTTTAATTTAGGAACTCTCCAAAATATAAGTTTAAATCTACCGAGATATGCTTATTTGGGTAAAGATCAAGATAAATTCACAGAAATATTGAATGAAAAAATGAATTTATCTGCTTTTATCTTACATAAAAAATATAATATTATTAAAAAACGATTAAAATCTAAACATCTGCCATTATGTAGTAGTTCCATTATAAACCATGAATCTATTTTTAATTTAGAAAGACAAAACTTAGCATTTAACTATGTTGGGTTGAATGAAGCTGTAAAATACTTAACTAATTATGAGCTTCATGAAAATTCCGATGCTTTTAATCTTGGTAAAAAAATTGTTCGAGAAATGATGAAAATTGCTACAGAGCTTGGTCAAAAAGATTCTCTAAATTATATTATTCAAGAAAATCTTTCAAATAAAGTTTTAATGAAGTTTGAAAGATTAGATTTAAAACATTTTCCGGATACCACTCACCCTCTTGTAAAAGAACAAAATATATATTATACCAATTCTGCTCATTTCAGAAAAGATATTCAGATTGATCTAATTGAAAGAATTCGTAAACAAGGAGAATTCCATGAAATTATGAGAAATGGACGTAATATTGAAAATATCTGGTTGAAACAAATAGAAATTAAATATACAGATTTATTTGAATTAATAAGAATCATTTGTGAAAGTTCCAAAATAGCATGTGTAAAATTTTCATCTTAATTAACATGAAAATTAAAAAAATTATTTTTTTCATTTTAAGAGGCATAAGTCTTTAAATATAAATTAATATCTTTTATACTAGAATAATATATAGATTTAAATTTTGAAGAAAGATTTTTGTTTATTTAAGTAAGTATTTATTGATGTTTCTGACCCTGAGTACACCTAGAAAATGGATTACTCTAATATGATGTAAAGAGTTTGCAAGGAGTAAATATGAAAAAAAACAATGATAACATTATAAAAAGTGTTATTTTAAGCATTTTTGAAGAAGAGGGACCCACACCAAGAATTTATTGGCCAGAGGATATAGATGAGGGGGCTCGTCTTTTAATTGCAACAAAGACAATTAGCTTACTAATGGGGGATGTTATTTATCAAAATGGGGACACTATTGAAGGCATAAATTATTTTGGAATTTTACCATTTCCTGATTTAGGATTAAAGGCATTGACATATTTCTTCTTAATTGCTGATGAGAAAGCTCGTGGTCATGCAAAAGCAGCAACTATAACCGTTTTGATCGAAGAAAAAAATTCTTCTTTTTTTTATGAAAATATGAAATATTTAAGAGTAGAACTTGATAAAGCAGCAACTCAAATACAAGAATCGATAAATCTTCAAAAATATCAGAGAGTAATGGATTCATTAAGAGAAGAATTGATTGCATTCTGTGGTGATTTAAAAGATCCCTTTTCCACAAAAAGAAAGTTAAAAATAATTTTTGTGGGTCTAGATAGAGCCGGGAAAACAAGTTTTTTGCTGGCAGTTAAAAAAAAATACTCTGAAATCATTAAAACATTGCCAACTAAGGGAGTTGAAAGATCAGAAGAGAATATTTTCGAGGAACAAAACTCGCAAATTTCAATTTGGGATTTAGGAGGACAAAAAAGGTATAGGGAAAAATTTCTTGAACAGAGTGAATATTATCTTTATAATATTGATTTATTATTTTATTTAATTGATATACAAGATTCAGAAAGATTAAATGATTCTTTAGACTTATTTTTTAAAATTATTACCTCTCTGAAAGAGCTTGATGAATATCCTCCTATAGTTATTTGTTTAAATAAATTTGACCCGGATATAAAGGATTCTGAAGAGATAGAGAAAAATGTACAGATAATTACGTCACAAATTAAAAAAAGAGTAGAGCACTTCTTTGTTAAAATTTTTAAAACGTCAATCTTTGATTATTGGTCTCTAATTTCTGCCTATTCATATGGATTATCCCAATTGAGCCCAAATAGAGAATTTTTTAGAAACCGATTAAAAATCTTTGCAGAAAAAACTAATGCTGATGCGCTATTATTACTTAATGAAAATGGAATAATATTATCAAGTTATTCGAATGATATTAGTTTTGAAAAAGTGTTTGAAATTTCGGCTCCCCATTTCCAAACATTATATAAAACATTTAATGAGTTTAAATTACTAAAAAAAGATTATATTATCTCTTCTGGTATGAAAACTGATACCAAGAATATTGTTTTTAAAAAAGTTAGGGTAGAAAAGTATAATTTATATCTACTTTTATTTATGGAACAATTTAATAGTATAGAGAAAATTGAGAAATATTTACCAAATTTTTCAAATATTTTAAATGAACTTATAAGTACCTATATTTGAATTAACTGATTAAATTTACTCGTTTAAATTAATAAAAGTCAATTTTTAGAACTGATCTTTAAAATAATTCAGATATAAATCAGTAAATTTGCCCTAAATAAATAAGAATAAAAATTCGAATTTTCATTATCCTCTATAAACTACTTAATTTATTTAGATTCATATCAAATCGGAATATTAATTCATATGATATATAAAATATTCTTAATTGACGCGGACAATGGGATTTCATTGCTAGAAGTCACATTTAAAGCTTTTAAAGAATCAAAATCAACAGTTCAAGATGAAATTTTGGCAGCCTTTTTTAATGCAGTCAATATAATGATTGATAAAGTTCAAGAAGCTATGGCTAAGGGAAGGAGAATGAATGAAATGACTAGAGTTTTGGAATCCGAAGAATCTACAATTATAATTTATTATCATCCATTATCTAGAGTTCTTTTCAGTTCTATATCAGATGCAGATGATGACACAGAAAAAATAAAAGTTAGCATTAATAAAATCGGCAATAGATTCTGGAAAAAACATAAAGGGGACCTTAAAGTATATAGAACAACCACTGAAAAAAATAGATTTGATGCCTTTAAAGCGGAAATTGAAAATTTAAGTCTTGGCGGGCGGATTGCTGAGATTTTTCCTAAAATTTTGATAATAAAAAGTGTTTTAGAAAAAATCTTGTCCATGGGTATGATAAACGAATTGGAATTTAAAGTGGCTTTAAAATGTAATGGTCAAAATTCACCGCTTAAAATCTCAAGAATATGTGATATCTCAAAAACTGAAATCAATGACGTTCTTAAAAAATTGGAACAATTAGATATCATTAGATTTTAGTAGTAATTCATGAAATTAGATATTCTTGAAATCATAAAAAAAATATTAAAATCTTCTAATATTTCATATAGAAAAAAATAAAAATTTTCAAACTTTATCAATAACAATTTTTTAATAGATTATCTTGGTTGAAAATATGGAAAAAACTGATGAGTCAAGTATTCAAATAATACCAACTGTAAAATCGCCCTCCAGAAATGCTGATTTAAGAAAGGGTTCCGGTTTTTCATTAGGTGAAATAAATTCTGCAGGTATAAGTATTCAAATAGTAAAAAGCCTAAGCATTAGAATTGATTATCTGAGAAAATCAATACATGAAGAAAATGTCGAAAAGTTAAAAAAAATAAAAGTTGTGGATAAGAAAGGTAAAAAAAGAACCCCATTTGTTCAAAAAGAAAAGAAAAAAAGAGTTAGAGCAGAAAAAGGCAAGAAAAAGGTTAAATCTGATAAGAAAGTTGATATAGTTTCTAAAAAACCAGCAGTTAAAGCTAAAAAGATTCCTAAAAAGAAAGTTAAACCCCCATCTAAAGCCGAAAAGGTTCCAGAAGTAAAAGAAGAGGCAATAATTCCCTCAGAACATGAAACAGTTCCATTAGAAAAAGAGATACCTAAAGAAAAAGTTATCCCGAAAGAGAAAATCAAAAAAAAAGAAAAAAAGAAGGCCAAAAAAAAAGAAAAGGAGAAAATAGAAGAAAAAACTACCCCATTAGACACTCTATCTGGATTAGGAGCAGCGACTGTAAAGAAATTTATGGAAGTGGGCGTTAACACTCTCGAGGAATTGATTGAAGAAAAGCCTGAAGAACTAGTTTTATTAATTTCAGGAGTTTCTGAAGAAAGAATTAAAAAATGGATCGACGAGGCTAAAACATTATTAAACAAATAAAAAGAATCGAATTTTATAGTCTTTAATTTTTCCTGTTTTTTTTTTTAAAAATACAAAAAGAATAAGAACCCTACTTAATAGCCGAGGAATTTATATCAGAATAAGGTTAATCTCGTTTTTTTTCTTTTAAAAGGAGTTATGATTAAAACCATAATTTTAAATTTATATAAAATATTCATCATTAAAGAATTTGAGAATCTTCAATAGGAATAAAAAGATCTGATAATGCAGAAAAACTACTATATATATGAAAAGCCAGAGTGTAATATTGCGATTTATAAGTTACCTATTTGGTTTAAGGAATCTTTCTATGAATTAGATGAGAAGGGAAACCAAGGAGTAATAAAGTTTGACTCGTATAATGAATATGATGAAATTTATGGAAGCAACGCAAAAATAGAAATAAATTTTATAAAGAAAGATCGGTTATCTTTTTACCATCCAAAGGAAGTACAAGAATCCATAAATCTATATAATGCAGTCAATGTGGTTGTAACTAAAAAAGAAAATACATGGCTCAATAGTCATGAGTTTACATATTGGTTCGGTAATCGCACCAAAATGATAAGAAAAAGATATTATCAAGAAAATCATATTCATGGCTTATTCTATTGCGAATTGAGTAGTCGACAATTCGATATTCACTCAGTAGTTATAAAAAATCATTACGAAGGCTTTAAACCTTTTCTTTTAGAAGCTTATAATTCAATTAATTGCCATTAATAAGCCTATTTATACTTTTTGAGTTAGCATAAAAATGTTATCTTTGTTTGTGGGACCCCCCATGATACATAACTCTTCTATTTTAAAAATTTTTAATAATTTCTTTATTTCACGTTTAGAAAAAAAATGATAAAAACGTTGATATTTTATACCTTTATTCGAAACTGTCCAGGGGACAAATTTATCTCCGAATTCATATAACCCCTTTTTTTTTTGTAGGGCATTATATTTTGGGTTGAATTTTCGAGAAATCCAATCCTTGATAAAAAAAAAACGAAATTTTTTTTGCCATCTGCGCCACACTGTAAGTAAAAATTTTCCTTTTTTTTCTAATATGTTATATATATGATTTATAACTTTTTCTCTTTCCAAATTTTTTTCTATATGATGAATGGATGCTATGGAAAATATATTTTGGACAGAGTTATCTCTAATTGGGAGGCATTTTAGATCCCCTAATATTAATTGAACGCTATTTTGTTCGATTTTGGAAAAATGATTTGGATTTTGTAGTCTATTTCGAGCAATTTTTAAAAATTCAAGAGAATTATCAATTCCAATTATCTTAACGTCTGGAAAGGAAATAAAAATCTTAAAATTTCTCCCATTCCCACAACCTAAATCTATACAGTTTCCATTAAATTTATAACCTCTATTATTTAAATAATCTAAAAACTGCTGTAGGGGTTTCCAGGGTTTCTTTCTTTTTAAATGGTAATCATATGCAATTTTGTTATAGGAGTAGTTTTTCATGATAATTTATAAGAAAATTTAATGTACGTAAGATAATTGATCCAAAATATAAATATAGTCAAGGGATCATATTAATTCATATTATTTTAACATAATTTGAATCTATATTAATGGAAAAATTTGCTGTTTTACTATCAACGCTATATCAAACCTTAGAAAATGAAATTTTAGAGCTTTATAACAGATTTAAATCTTATATATTAGAACTTTTTTACGAAAGAAAAATTAATTTAAACATAGAAATAATTCATAAAAACCCTAAATCTGTAAAGAGAACAATTGAACAAATACTTCAAACGATTGATTTAGCTTTTCTTACTATAAATTATCCAAAAACAAAATTGTTAGCTAAATCAAATCAAATAAGAGAAGTTCTCCTTAAAAGAGTAAAAATCTACAGAGATTATTACACTTATTTCAATACAGAATTAAATGAGTATATCAATAAAATATTAATTGAAATTTTAGTTTTATATCTATTTGATGAGGATCACTTAATTATAAAGAATTTAGAACTGTATGATTTACTACCAAGAAATTTTATAAACCAAATAGATAAATTTAAGCAGACACACCTCATTTCCACCAATTTAGAACCCAATTTCATAAAAAACTTACCAGAATTATTCAGCCACATTAACCCTTTAGACCTTTCTATTAATAATGTGCCCATCCCATCTAATATATCAATATCTGGCAAAGATTCTTCAGAGGAGAAAAAAAATTTTCAAAATCTTACTCCCCAAAAAAAATTCATAGAAATTCAACAAAAAGACGTAGAATTAAAACCCCCAAATCAAAAACTGGATAATCATTACAAAATCCCTCAAAATCAAGAAAAATTAACACATTTTTTAGATATATTTAGGAAATTTTCTCCTATAAATTCGAATATCCTTGAAAAATTTAAGATCGATGTAAAAAATCTAGTAAATACAAAGAATACCACTCCAGAATTTTTTGATTTAGAAAATCTCTACTATTTTATTGCAATACTAAAAATGTTAAACTTAGAAGCGGGTTTTACTTCAGAAAATATAATTGACTTATTGAGAAATTATGTGAATGGAAGGCTTTTCATTTCAGATATTAATGCTAAGCCGGATCCGATTAGCAACTATTATGGTCTTAGCATTCTATCAGAAAATAATCTCTTAAATACTTTCAATATTATTAATGCCTCCGATATTCAATTGTATCTTGAATCTGTATTAAAAAATTTTATTCCAGATAAAATACATCTAAATTTTTATACCATTCTTTGTTTAAAAGTCTTAGAATTTAGGGTGGGTTTAACCATTTTTAAACGACATTTGATAGCTCCTATCCTTAGTTTAGATATACTGTCAAATAAAAATATTGTTAATCCCATTTTGGATATTTTTGAACATTTAGCGATTATAAAATTATTGGATAGGCATAAAGAACTTTCTCAATTTAATTTTTATGGTAAAGTATTAAAGGATATACTTGAGCAAAAGGATAACTCGCATCAAAATATAACTGATTTTTCTAGAATGCTTTTAATTTTTGATTTACTTGATTTAAAAGTAGTAGAAATAAAAACATGCCAAAAATTATTTGAGTATATTTCATCAGATACAACATTCTTTAATTCTAAAAATCTAAATAAAAATTATAATTGGATGATAGACAAACATATGTTTACTGTAGAATTAAGAATGTTATTCTGGGCGCTAATAGCCAGCTCTGTATTTATTTAACATAAGGTTCATAAACCGTTAATTTTAGCTAAAATTTTCTTGCAATTTAAAAATATTTAATAAGAAATTTCTCACCGATCTATTTATTTTACCGGTTTTAACCGCATTATTCCATTTTTCTATTAATATAGAATTTTTATTCATATCTTCAATAATCTTTTTTCCTAATGTAATCCAATCATTTTCATCGATTTTAGGGGCATCAGCTTCAATTCCAGGGCAGTATTCTTTTCCCTTTTCGGTAATATTCATAATTATTTTAGCTTTAGATTTATCAACCTCGTCAAATACGATTCTAAATGAAAATGGAAAAGACCTACAAAAATTAGGTCTTATTTCATAAATTAAACATTTTTTTTCTTTTTTATCATAAAAATAACAATCCCCGTCAGAATTTTTTAAAAGTCCTACAAATGATAACCCTCTTTCCGTTTCTATGGGAGGTATTACCAATTTTTTAAGAAGTTCAGTGGCGGGCTCTTTTTCAAAAACATAAAATCCTACAACTTTGAGGATCTCCTCCAAAGTCAAATCTAAACCATTTTTAATTCTTAAAATGTCAGAATAAGTAAGATTAACCAGTGTATTCTTATCTGTACAACATTTTCCACATCTTTTACACACAAATCTTAATTCTTCAATTTCTGCTTTTTTTCCTTCCATATATTAAGTTAAAAAAAGTGGATATTTTAAGATTATATATTAACCTGAACCCAATATTTTAAATTGGAATTAAAACCCATAAAAATCCCGTCATTATAAAAATAGGGAGGAAAGTTAAAGCCAAAGTATTAACGGTTGTGATTAGAATATTCATACTTGGTCCCGCTGAATCTTTTAAGGGATCACCAACAGTATCTCCTATGATTGCTGATTTATGAGCAAAACTTCCCTTACCTCCATAAAGACCTCCCTCAATTGCTTTTTTAGCATTATCGTAGCTAGCACCTCCTATACTCATAAATAATCCAAAAATAAGACACCCTATCAGATTACCAATTAATAATCCTGCAATTACCATTGGGCCAAATAATATCCCCATTAGAATCTCAATTCCTATAATAATCAAAACAGGTTTAATCATGGATTTAAGAGCATTATCAGCAGAAATATCTATGCATTTATCATAATCTGGTTTTGCATTTCCCTCTTTTAATCCTGGAATTTCATTAAATTGTCTTCTAATTTCTTTAACCATATTCTCAGCTCCTCTCTGAACTGCTTTTAAGATCATTGAAGTGAATAATACGGGTAATACTGTTCCTATAAATATTCCTAATATTATTAATGGATGATATATATCAAGATAGTTGAATATATTAGAAAGTTGTTCGTGTTCTATTATACTAGGCAGCTCTCCTGCGAGGGTTGAAGTTGATAGCAAGAATGTTAAGAACATAACTATACTACTCAATCCTCCACAGATTAAGGCAAATCCTTTCGCAACCGCTTTTGTGGTATTTCCAACAGCATCAAGGCGATCTAAGTTTTCTCTCAAACCAATTGGAGTACCATCTTCAGGACCTCCCATTTCTACTATGCCCGCAGCATTATCCATAATTGGACCAAAAGTATCAAAGCTGAGAATAGTACTAATAATAGTATCACTTGAAACCGAAGCCATATTTACGCCCCAAATTCCAAATGCAATAATAAACAGGATTGGATCAATTTTATTTCCAAATATATCATTATTCGTTGTATATAAAAAAGATAATCCATAGAGATATCCAAAGTAATATGCTAATATTACAGAAATAGAAAAGATTAAAATTGGAAGAAAAGTAGAACCTAAACCTGATGATAATCCTGCGATAATATTGATGGAGGGACTGTCTTTACTAGCCTCTGCTACTTTACGGGTTGGTGAATAATCGATGCTTGTGTAATAAATTGTAAGAAGAATTGTAAGAAATACCGCAATTAATCCAATCATACAGGAAATAAAAAGGAAAATTCCAAATGGTCCAAATAAAAAAATATTTACAAAAAATAAGATAATAAAATTAAATGAGGTGGAGGCAATAAAGACCCGCCAGATACTTTTTGAAGGTCTCTCGAAATCTATTTTTAAGAAAGGAGTTGTAAAAAACAATGATAGCATTCCAAGAGAAATTAAGGTTAAATCTGAAATTATAAAAATTGGATCTCCAATTAAAATAAATATTGTCAATCCAAGAAGCATCCCCCCAATGGCATCAGAAGAAGCACTTTCAAACAAATCGGCACCCCTTCCAGCGCAGTCTCCCACATTATCAACTACTAAATCGGCAATTATAGCGGGATTGCTAGGATCATCTTCTCTGATATTCATCTCATATTTTCCTACTAAATCGGCTCCCATATCCGCAGATTTTGTATAAATTCCACCTCCAACTTGAGCTAAAAGTGCTGCAACACTGGCACCAAAATCAAAACTTACCATCAAATAAATATTAGCATTTGTGAGAATGAGGATCAACCAAAGCCCAAAAACAAACATTGAAATATTTAGAATCCCCGTGATCATTCCTCCATAATAGGCTAACCTGAATCCTTTATTGGGATCTTCGATTGAGGCCTCCACTACTAAAATATTAGTTTTTGTCGCGGCCCTCATACCAATATATCCCGCCATTAATGAGCTTAATGATCCTATAATAAATATGATAACTGTAATAATAAAGCCTAAATATGGATTTTTTATGTATTCTGTACCTGTAAATCCAACGGGAATAAAGAGAATTGCTAACACAATGAAAAGCACTTTGGCCTGCTTCTTCAAATAAACACTTGCTCCTTTATTAATGTAAGAATTTATTTCCCTCATTCGTTTCGTCTTTGCTTCTAATGAATTTATTTTTCTAAAAATTAGAACTAAACATATAAGGGAAGTTATTAAACAAAATGGAATTATCCCAAACAAACAAAAATAGAAAACTGGATTTGCTTCAAAATTCGATAACGTTTCGCGAAGTTTCAAAATGACTGGTAATTCAAAAAGCATCTTACATCAAAATTTTTTAAAAAGATTAGGATTTTAGGGAAAAATTTTCCATGAAATATTTTAGTCTAAAAAATATAATCGAAATTATAAAGTTTTTTATACTACACTATAAAAGCGAATATAAACTTTTTGATTATTATTAAATTCTTTCTGAATGTTGATTATATCAAAGATTTTACTATTTGGACTACAATTTTTTTTAATTCTCTATAAAAAAGGAGTAATTTGAACTTATCAGATTAGAACAAATTTTCAACTTAACCTGTAACGTTGATTATATTTTTTTAAATTCTTCTTTCAATATGGAAAGTATTTTAATTCTTTCTTTTTCCGATAATTGATTTATATCAATACCGTTATTATATGGATCTTTAAAAATTTCCGTTGAATCTTCATTTATAATATTATCTTGTTTACTAATCGTTAATCCCACGACTGAAAGAAATTAGTAATTTTATTTATTAAAAACTCCTAATTTATAATATTTTGTCCTAGCTTAAAAATAAAACCATTTTTCACGTTTCTCCTATTACTATTTAACTAAAAACAAAAAATTGTGTGAAAAATTTGTGTGTAAAAAAATAGAACTTTTTGTATCTAAATGGTTTCTAATTCTGGAGGAAGATATCCATAGTTTTCGAAAAATCGTTTTTTAACATCTGTTATTTGATAAAACTGAGTCTGTGGTCCGCTAGTTTCAACCACAAAAGAACCAATAACAGACCCTAACCGACAGGAATCTATTAAGGTCATATCTAAAGATAATCCCGTTAAAATTCCTGCTCTGTAACCATCACCAGCTCCAGTTGTATCAACAATTTCTTTAGGTTTACAAATAGGGATGTCAATTTGGTAAACACGATGTTCATCTTTATAGATGAGTCGTGATCCTTCAGCACCATTGGTGATGATTATTGCTCTTACTCGTTTTATTAATTCTTCTACAGTGATTTCCAATTTACTTTCAATCTGTTGTATTTCAAAACTGTTCCCAATCAAGATATCGGTCTTTTTAATAGCATCCTCTAACAATTCTTTAGCAAACAGAGGAGTTACTTGACCCGGATCAAAAATTATGGGAATTTTTAATTCAAACAGTTGCATTTGAAAATTTATCATAGCATCTACACTTTGAGTAGAGTTTATTGCATAGATATAATCTTCAGGATTTTTAATTCTCTTTCTCAAGTCAATATCTCGGCATTTATCAAGTGCTCCTCCATGGAAGATAATCATTTGATTTGCTTTGACATCATTAACAATGTAGCATGCAGCTGTAAATAATTCATGTTGAATATCAAGACTAAGTTCTACGTTCTTAAATCGGCCTACGTGATTTTTATATCCTAGAGTTTCGAAATCCTTTCCAACTGAGCAGAATATATGGGCGTTTCCAATATTTAATAGTCCCATATTGTAACCAATATTTCCAGCAGTTCCCCCAAAATATTGGATCCTACTATTTGTGGTGACTGTACTCTGATAACTGCCTTTTTCATGGTCAATAGAAACCGCATTAGTGAAATTCTCATCAAAACCCATGATATAATCAAACGCAAGAGAACCAAGAATAATAACTTTCTTTTTTTTATTTGCCATTCTTTACTATAGAATTTTAATAAATTATGTTTTATGTAAAGATATAATTTGTTTTATTTATTTCTAATAACAATTTGAAAATAAAAAAGATTTAGGATAAGTATAATAGTTAATATATCTCATGATTATTTCTAAAAGTCTAAATATTGGTTGGTTTTATTTTGTTAATCATTTACTTATTAATTTAAAGAATCTGAATTTTAAAGGGTTAATCACTAGAATGCTCACATGAAGAAATTATTAGATTCAATTGAGGAACTTAAGAAAGGTGACATCAAATATTTAATTGATACTCGCATCTATGAATTTGAGCAGATTCAAAGAGAATCCATCGATAATATCTTCAAGGAGTTATGTTTTTGTATTATGACTGCGAATTGCGGAGCCGAAAAATGTATGGAGATTCATGAGGGTATATCGGATGGATTTCTCCATCTCACTCAGGAGCACCTCACTGAGAAATTCAAGGATCTAGGATATCGCTTTCCGAATGTTCGTTCGATTTACATAGTAGAAGCACGAGAATATAAAGATAAATTACATCAAATGCTTAATTCTACGATTGAAAAAGAAGAGTTAAGGGACTGGGTCGTAAAACACATAAAAGGTTTAGGATATAAAGAAGCCAGTCATTTCCTTCGAAATATTGGCTATAAAAATTATGCAATCATAGATTTTCATATTGTAGATGTACTAGCAAAATATCATGTAATCGAAAAACCAAAAACTATGACGAAAAAAAAATATTTAGAAATAGAAGAAATCCTAGAACAGATGGCAAATAGATTAAATCTAAATATGGCTGAATTAGACTTATATCTATGGTACTTAGAAACCGGAAAAATATTGAAATAGTTCCAAGATATGGAATTAATTATAAAGATGATTCAATAGGGGGAAAGTTAGAAATTTATTCTTTTATTTAAATCCACCATAAGATCTCCCATGGATAGATCGGCGTCTAATTCACAATTTCTTAATTTTTTCTTAATTTGTTTTGATCCATTTTCGTTTAACATCAAATCTAAGAAATTATGATAGAGTGCCACAATATTATCTGAGGCTAATTTAAAATAGATATCATTTTGAGGGATATTGATGCTCAAAATCTCATAAAGTCCC
Source organism: Promethearchaeota archaeon (assembly GCA_004524515.1). The sequence continues at coordinate 11,848 of SDNV01000018.1, read as the reverse complement.
TTTAAGGATTCTTTGATGTTTTCGAAGTTTTTTACTGCTTGATCCGTCTCATCTAAACTCGTATTCGGTCTAATCATCCATAACCACCTAAATAGGTAAAATAGTGGAAATTTATAAATTTGTAATAAAAATTTGTATTTTGTTCTAATGAAACAAAAAAAAACCCTTGAATAAAAAAATAAATAGATCTTTTAAAGCTCTATAGTTCAAAAATATTTAATTTTAACTATAAATCCCATTAAAAATTCTTTATTTATTAAAGAATGAAGAATTCGATTATGCAAATAATCAAGTTAACGTAATTTTTACTTTCAAGAAAAAGTTTAATTAGGTTAATAATTTAAACGGAAACATTTTCTTAGCTTCTTTTTCATCGTATTCTATTTCGCGGATCCGTATTCTTACCTTACGAGGAGAATAAGTATAGTTCATTAGCTCAATAATATTATCGTGTAATGCTTTTAAATTATCCATCCCTAGCTTATGATAAATATTATTCTCAAGAAGATTGATATCTAATATTTCTTTCAATCCTGATATACACTCTCTAATATTATTATAGTTTTCGAATGCTTCATCAATATGCTTTTCGTTCATTTTTTTGAAACCTAGAAAAATTTATTTTCCTATGAAGAAAAAAGGAATTTTTATATATAAATTTAGTCATTTTTCTGTCAGATAGGATACATTATAGTACACTTTTCAGTACTATCGAGTAATGAAAAATGTATATTCATTAATGAAAATGCATTTTTTCAGATAACCAATTAAAAATATTTGATATTTATGATAAGAATAGATGATCTATTTTAAGAGTTCCTTTCCTTTTTCGTTACTACAAAGGATTGAATTTTTCAATAATCGTTAATTTGGCAAAAAAAATAATCAATTTTAATAATAATGATTTGAAAAATCAAAGGTCGGCTTTATTTATTTACTATTTTTTTTACATATTCAGATTAGAATTTGAAGCTTAATTATTTTAAAAAAAATCATTAATTAAATCTAACAAATTTTGAATTTAGTATTGTGAGATAGAAAATTCTAAATAACCCCTGCTAATCTTAGAGAATATAAAATAAATTTATAAATAAGAAAGGAGACATTTTATGTAAAATTTTAGATATATTAATCTATCGTTAAGAAAGTTAAAATTGTATTACGATAATAATAACTGTGGAGAAGAAATATGAAATACGCATTGATGTTTAATGTTTTAAAGGATGGAGAGGTAGAACCTATTAAATGGAGCAGAGAGGTGTTTACCTCGGACAGATCAATAATTCTATTGGAAGAATTCACCCCTGCCGTCTGGCTTTGGCATGGTGTTGAACAAAGTTTAGTTGATCGCAGAATAGCTAGCAGACAAGCTGAAGCTCTCAAAGGATATGGGTATAAGGCAAAAGATACGATTATAGGGAGCAGAACAAGGATCATTAAAGAAATAGATCAAAGAAAAGTAGGAAAGGACGCTGAAACAGATCAGTCTAATCGAGAATTTGATGAGTTGTTAAACAAAAAATTCAATCCTATTGATGAAATTATTGTAGCTTTTCAATTAGGCGAATCAGAAATCCAAGGATTAGAACTAAAACCTAAAATTGTTCTTGAACCTACTCCTAAACAAGAGTCTAAACCCATCACCATACCAACACCTAAAAAAATATCTGAGAAGGCTCAAAAATCCGAAGTTAGCGCTATTACCTTAACCACACCACAGGAATTAAAAGTTAAACCTGCAACAACAAAAACAAAACAGATATCTCAGCCTGTTAAAAGACAAGAATTCACCTTCGAATCTCAAGTAAAGGAAGTGGAATCATTCAATACGGCTGAAATTATAAGAGATGTATTAAAACGAATTGAAAAAATGGAATCAAAATTAGATAGTTTAATAGAAGAATTTAAAGAATTGAAAGCAAACTTTATTAAAGAATAACCTACCTTAATTTTAACTCTAATTATGAGAAAGATTTAATTGAGAAAGATTTAATCTCTTCTATTTTTCACTCTTTTGCATTTTTAACAAATTTGAATAATACTGAAAAATATAAACTTTAAATAATAACGTGATAACTCTAACTAAAAAAAATCTAAAGAACTATAAAATATTAAGTTTCTAACCTAAATTTAAATTATATATGTAAAAATAGAGACTAAAGAAAATTAATTTAACTTAAAAGAAATTCCCAATTGATATTATTCTCCATAATATCCAGGACTAAATTTAACTCATCTTCTTGAAGACCTGGTTTTAATCTCATCATATTCCTCATGGTGGTATATGTATCAGATGGGCTTAAAATTATCGGAATATTCTTTTCATTTGCGGCGGTAATAACACTTACATCAGGGTGAATAAAACCTGTCAAAATTAAACATGAAACGTCCTCATGCAAAGCAGCCAGCGCTAAATCAGTTCGATCTCCGCCTGTTATGACTGCCGATTTTTTTGATTGTCGAAAATATTTCTGGGCTGCTTGAGTATTCATTGCTCCAATTATATAGGTTTCCACTCGATTATCCAAATTTGAGGAGGTTGCATCGTTTATTAATTCACCACCAATTGCGTACATTACTTCAGAAACTCGTGCAGATAATAATTCAATACTTTTTTCCACAATTCCTAATATTTGTATACCATATCTTTTTATATGATTTTCATTTAATTCCTTGATTCGTGCGATATAATCATAATCAATATTATTAAATATTATCCCCTTAAATTTCATATTTCTGTATTCGAAATATTTTTTCGTAAAAAATAAATCATCAATACATTTATCTGAAGATTCAGTCTGAATATATACCAATTCATTAAGTCCTATGGCATCAGCCACACTTAAATCATCCAATCCTACACGAATATATTTTTTGATACTTGGTGCACCTTCAATGATTATATAATCAAGGTCTTCTTTGTTTAACTCGTTATATGCATCTTTAATTTTTTTAAGATTCTCTCCTTTTCTTGAAGCATCTATTAAATCGACATAATAGCAGTCGGGAATAGACACGGGAGAAATTATGTTGTAGGGAAGATCCGTTTTAAAGACTGTATTTTGAATAAATCCAACATCTGGATCAGCTTTGCTTGAATAGGCGCCTTTAGGAATTCCAATTGGTTTAAAATAGGCAGCTTTTTTTCCTTCTTTTTTCAGCTTTTGCATAATACCAATGCTTAAAAGACTTTTGCCAACACGTTCTCTTAAAGAACATAAATAAATAGTCCTAACCATTTTGATCCCTTATCACTTACACTCTTTTTATTTTATTTTACAATTATTTATATTTGATTAAATTTTTATCGTGAAATCGTAATTTTTATATCTACCGCACTATATCCCTTCACGAAAGATAATAATGGGTTAATGTCTAACTCAACTATATCTGGAAAATCATTAACTAATTGGGAAAGCCTTAATAATACTTCTATTATCGCTTCAATATCAGATCTACTCTCTCCTCTTACCCCTTCAAGAAGACTATAGATTTTGGTCGCTTGAAGCATTTTTTTTGCATCTTCTTTAGTAAATTTATATGATAAAGCAAAAGACACATCTTTCAAAAAATTAGCGTATATTCCCCCACTTCCTACCATCAGCATTGGACCGAATTGAGGATCCTTGGACATACCGATAATTAATTCATTTACTTTTTCTTCTTTTTTGAAATCAATCATTTCTTGTACTTCTACTCCATATATCTTCGCTATTTCAGGACCGAATCTTTTTGCATTATCAATGATTTGTATATACGCTTCAAATGCTTGTTGTTCTGTCTCGACATTTAAAATTATTCCTCCTACATCAGTTTTATGTATTATTTGCGGACTTACTATTTTCATAACAGTTTTTCCTGTTCTTTTTGAAAGCTCTTTCTGTAAATCTTTAGCTTCATTGGGAGTTTTAGATAATCTTGAAATAGGAGATTTTATTCCATAGCAATTAAATACTTCACTGGTTTCAAAACTAAGAAGAACTCTTCTATTATCCTTTCTAACATTTTGAAAAATTTCTTCAACTCGATTTCTATTAACTTCAAATGTAGGTATTTCTCGCATTTCTATGGGTTCTTTTCTTAAAAATTCACTATATTCTATTAAAGTTCTCAAAGATTGAGCGGCTTGGTCAGGAAAATGATAACATGGAATTTGATTATTTTTAAGAAAAGCTCTGCCCTCGGCTATTGATTTTTCTCCAATAAAGGAACACACAACTACTTTATCTCTTAAATATTTAGATTTTATATTATATATAAGCTTAGCAACTTTTGTAGGGTAAGTTTGAGCTTGAGGTGTTAGTATCACCAAGACACCATGAGTAGAAATGTCGTTTTTCAATTTGACATCTTTGAATTCATGATTTAAGCCAAAAATGGTCTTTAACGTAAAATCATATCTATCTGGACTCGCATCACCTACAATATCTACAGGATTAAAAATAGCAGCTTCTGATGGTAAGTTTTCTCTTAATTTATGAAGTATGGATTCTGAAAGTTGAGCTAATTTTAAATTTTCTTTTTCAAAAGCATCCGTAGCAACAATTCCAGGTCCACCCGCATTGGTGACAATTGCAAAGGAATTTTCCTTTGGTATGGGTTGAAAGATAAATGTTTCACCATAATCAAAGAGTTCCTCAATAGTTTTTGCTCGTATAACTCCACATTTCTCAAAAGCTAAGTCATAAGCAATGTCAGATCCCGCCAAGGCCCCAGTATGACTTGAAGCTGCTCTCGCTCCAGCCGCACTAACTCCGGATTTTAAGATTACTATGGGTTTTTTTCGGGCTGCTTTTGCCACTACTTCTAAAAATCTATCTCCATCTTTAATACTTTCTAAATAACATAAAATAACCTTAGTTTGATCATCATTACCCAGATATTCTATAAAATCAACGGCGCCTAAGTCAGCTTTATTCCCTAAGCTGATGTTACAAGAAAATCCAAAAGGTTGTTCCATTGAATAATCCATCATCCCTGTTAGCATCGCTCCCGATTGAGATATCATCGCAATACTGCCTTTTTTCGGAGAGTATGCCGCAAAAGAACCATTATAATTAAGACCAAGAAATCCTAAACAATTCGGTCCCAGAATTCTCATATTGTATTTTTTAGCAATTTCAATTAACCGTTCTTCGCGAATAACGCCATTCCCCCCTACTTCTTTAAAACCTGCAGTAATCACGATAAGTCCTTTAACTCCTTTTTTACCACACTCTTCGGCAACATCCGGTACAAATAACGCCTTAATCGTAAATATCGCAATCTCAACCTCTCCAGGGATATCTAAAACACTATTATATACCTTTTTTCCCAAAATTTCGCCTTTTTTAGGATTAACGGGATAAATATTACCTGAGTATCCCGATTCAATAAGATTTTTCATAACTGTATTTCCAACTTTACCGGTCTTATCACTGGCTCCGATAACAGATATACTCTTTGGGTTAAAAAAAAAAGAGATATCGTGATTTTCTCTCATGTCAGAAATTATATGTTAATCAAAATTTTTATTAATTATACTAGGCAATTATTACATTTATTTTTAAAGTTATCATAGGATATAAACATTAAATTTATGAAGTAAAAATATGATCTTAAAAAAAATTTTAATGAAGCAATCTTTTCCTATGTTATGACTCAAATAATAATAGTTACAAGTAAAGGGGAAATTAATTTAAATTTGTTTGATGAAGATGCGCCTATGACTGTTGCTAGCTTTTTGCACTTAATTAACCAAGGTTTTTATAATGGATTAATTTTTCATAGAGTGATAGCGGAGTTTATGATTCAAGGCGGTTGTCCCTTAGGAAAGGGCTATGGAGGACCAAAAAATAAAGGAATTTCGTCTTTTCCATATAAGGGTCAACAAATAAGTTATCCATTCCCCGATGAGTTTCAAAGTGGCAGAAAATTTAATAAACCAGGTCTTTTAGCAATGGCCAATGCTGGTCCAAATACAAATGGGTCTCAGTTTTTCATAACTCATGTTCCTACACCTCATCTTAACAATGCACACACCATTTTTGGAGAGGTAGCTAGTGATAAAGATCAAAATATAGTCGATTCAATCAGACAAGGAGATCAAATTTTAGAAATCAAGCTCCTTTAGAATATAATTTTAAAAATTAATCCTAATTTTCATTTATTTTTTCTAAATAAATTTATAAACTCGTTTCTTTATATCCTACGTAATAAGGTATAATGAAAAGATTATGATTTCTCAAGTATAAAACATAATCTAATTAAATTATTTCTGTGTGGAATGTCTAGAAATTTAAAAGATCTTATCGATGCATTAGAAGAGAAGAATCAAGCACATACTGATTATGAGATAATTGTTAGAGAGCTCAAAGAAGAAAACGAGAGATTAAAATTTACGATAAAAGAGCAAAAAATATTAATAGAAGAGCAAAGAGAAAAAATTTCAAAAGATTTTGAAGTTCCTGAGGATATTCAATTATTAAAAGAAGTAATTGTTACCCAAAGACAAGAACTAAATAAAAAAGAAAGAGATATTGAAATTTTAGAAAACAACTTATATGAATTAAAACATAATTTAGAAATCTCTGATCCATCTAAAGAAAATAAAGATCTAATGGATGCTCAAAAATTAATTATTCAATTAACCGAAGAAAATGAAATATATAGATTAAATGAATCAAGTGCCAAAAAACTAATTGAAGATTTGACCATAAAAAATGAAGAATATATTATAGAAAATGAAAATTTGAAGCAACAACTAGAAAATCTCCATTCTATTTCATTGAATATGGGTTATGAGGCAATAGCTAGCTCTGAAGCTGATTCTGTTTCAAAAGACCAAATTAAGGAATTAAAAGAAAGAATATTAGGCTTGGAGGAGGAAAAGGAAAAATTAAATAGAGAATTACAAACCGCTAAAATCACACAAGATAATTTAATAAATGAAGTTAATATTAATGTGAATGAAATATCTGAGTTAGAAAATGAAATTAATAAAAAGAATACTAAAATAAATGTATTAAAGGAAAAATCAGAAAGTTTAATTCGTCAGAATAATCAATTGAAACAAGAATTAACACACATCTATAGTATAGAAGAATCATATCCACATGATCTTATTATTGAAAATAATTTCAATATCAAGGAAAATGAATTATTAGAAAACCTGAAAAAGGAAAATCTTGAATTAAAAAAATCTATACAGGAGTTAAACGAAAAACAAATAACTATAGAAAAATTAAAAAATGACAATATAAATCTTAACAATGTTATTTCAGAATTAATTCAAAATCAAATTCAATTGGATGTAGATCATTTTTTACCTAAATCTTATCAAACTAATCTCTTTTTAAGGTTGTATACTATTTTAGATAACCATAAAAAAGATATGATGATTAAATCTTTAATTCAAGATTTATTCAATTCGAAAAATGACGATATAAAAAGGAGTATTATCAATCTTCTTTCCAATTTAACAGATGAGAGAGTATTTAATGCATTATTGAAAACGATTCATGACAAAGATTGGGTAATTCGATTATATACAATAATATCTCTTAATAAATTTGATATCAGTGATATTAAAACTTATTTTCGAGATTCTTTAAAAGAACTGCGAAATGATAAAGATCCAGATGTAAAAGAAGCAGCCAGTAATTTACTAAATAGAATAGCATAACAAAAATAGGGTGAAACTCAAATAAATTAGTAAAGATAAGAATTTATTTCATTTCGATTCATCAAAACGAAAATAATGTAACTTTGATAATACATGAAAATAAATAAAAAACCGAACAATTATTTAATATATAAGAATAATAAATTCTTTTTTTAGGGAAAAACAATATTTATCCCAAATCTTAAAAAAAATTAAAAATTGAGAAAAAAAAGTTTGAGAAAATACACGCTAGACAGATGGAACTGGAGTGAACGTTCAGGGAAATGGGTCTATGTCACGAAAGGGAAAGGAGGAAAAAGAGAATATACCTATCAACTTGAACCCCCAAAAGAATTTATAGAACTAACCATGCAAATTAAAAAAATTAATGACAAATTAATGGAGACCAAAGATCCAGATAAAAATAAGGAACTTTTTTTAAAATTGATTGAGATCTCGAAAAAAATGCAGAACATGCCACGACAAGAAGAATAAGAAAACCTTAGCTTTTTGTAAGAATTCTCAATTATGATTTGTTCATATACTCAAAAGTCATCTAATTTTTGAAATAACAATGAATTTTCCCTATTAAGTCGTATTTTAATTTTATATTTTATATTCAAGAAATGGCTTTAAGTACTAATCCATTAATAATTTTCGCAAAAAAAGATAAAAACATTTTCATATAAAATTTATAATAGTAATAATTGCTATAGTCTTGTATAAATTCAATTTTAAACTTTAGGTATTCGAACTATGCCCAGAAAACTAACACCAAATAGATGGAATTGGAGTCAAAAAGATGAGAAATGGATATTTATAGAAATAAATGACCAAGGCGAAGAAAAATATTACTATAAATTAGAGCCTCCCGAAGAGTTCATTAGTCTTACCATGCAGCTTAAAGAGTTGAATGAAAAATTAATAATAACAAAAGATGTTGGAGAAAATACCAAAATTTTTAATGAAATGGTTAGGATCTCCAAAAGACTTCAGTGTATGCCCAGAAATGATATATAATTTCATTCGAAGTAATACCTTTTTCTAAAAAAATTATTTAATTCATTGTTCAAAGTACTAAATAGGTTATAATCTATTTTTAGAAACACTCTTAAGGCCGATTGGAGCGAAATGTTATTACCAACAGATAGATAGAAAAATTTTTTAGAATTTGGCTTCGATACCGCATATCCTATCAAAGATTTCTGAAAAAATACTCCAAGAATATTAGGGCTCTCCTTAATTTCTCCTAATTCTCCAAATAATAAGTTTTTTGTGTATCCAATCACCGGAATCTTGATTTTTAGACCCAAATCGCAAGCAGAACCGTAGAGATAAGGATGTATTTGGCCACTAGTATTTATGATGCAACAATCAACTGAAATATCAATATTTTTTATGAGATCCATATATATTTCAGTGTGATTTAAAAATAAGATGGAAGGAAAATAATTAGGAAAAATTGGTTTATATGATCTAAAAGTAGTATCGATCTCTTTGTTTTTTCTAAGATCATAGATTTTTAATCCAGAATAAGCATTCTCTTTCCACACTTTTGTTTTGATAATTCCAATTATATTATATTCAGATTTCAAATCCACAAGTTTAATCCTTTTTGAATTATTTTTTTGATAATCACGGATTTCTTGTAAATTATTAAATTTGGTATCTTTTAAAAAGGGTTTAACGCACTCAGGACAGACATAATCATATTCTATATGGTGTTGGGGACAAATCTTATTTCTAATATTTTTCTCATCCTTTGGATTCGAAATCCATTTTAATTAGTAAAATAACCTTCACACTTATAAATAATAATAAGACTCTTTCAGATTTAATATTCAATAATAACAAATTATAAAAACATCTCAATTAATAATATAATAGATAATTATGAAAATAGCAGTATCTGGTAAAGGAGGAGTAGGTAAAACCTTAATAGCCGGTACATTAGCTAGATTGTTCGCTAAAGATGGATTTAATGTTTTAGCAATTGATAACGATTCTGCTATGAACTTAAGTTATACTTTGGGGATAGATGAAAATGTCAAAGCAAGTATTGTGCCTATTTCTGAAATGAAAAAACTTATTGATGAGCGTGTGAGCGTTCCAGGACAAACTGCTGGAGTTTACAATATAAATCCAGAAGTCAGCGATATACCAGACAGATTTAAGGTTGCGGGTCCAGATGGTCTTCAACTATTAGTGTTGGGAACAATCCAAACTCCTGCTACTGGCTGTCTTTGCCCTGAAAATGCATTAATAAGAACCTTAGTCTATAATTTATTAGTTAAAAGAGATGAGGTAATTATTGTGGATTTTGAAGCTGGTTTAGAACATCTTGGTCGAGGTACAGCAAAGGGAATAGATGTTATGCTAGTTATCACTGAACCATCCCAAAAATCATTAGATTTATGTTCTAAAATAATAAAACTCTCAAAACGGCTTGGTGTTATTAATATTTATTTAATTGCCAACAAAGTATATGACGATTCCCAGATGGATGTGATATATAAAACAATTGAAAACTGGGAAGTTCCTTTATATCACACTATACATTATGATCCTGAAATCATTAATGCAGACTTAAAAGGTATCTCGCCCATTGACTATAATTCAAGCTCAACTGCATTAGAAGAGATTAAAAGACTGTATCAAAAATTAAAAAAACTAAAAGAAGAACTCTTTGATATTTAGTATTTTAAAGATTTTCAAGATTTCAAATCATACCAATATTTTATTTTTTTTCCAGAAGTATTTTATGAATAATTCCTATTAGATAAAAAAATAAAAATTATAATTGAATTAGAAACCTAATTGTTTTAATTTAAGTTTATTTTGTTCCAGCTTATTTGGAGTAATATCATACAATTTCCAAAAGGTTAGAAGTCCGATTAAAAGAAAAATAGCAGGTATTAATCCTATATGTAGCTGGATACCAAATATCGCAGATGCAGGTTGAGTATCTGAGCCTTCTTTAAAACCAGTAAGTTCATGCACAAAAGCGAGAATCAATGCCTGAACTACTCTAGCTAAATTTGTAACAAAAAATCGTAATCCTCCTAATAATCCTTCTCTTCGTTTTTCTGTTTGAATCACAGATTCATCAATAATATCACCGAATACAGGATTAATCATAAGCGAAAATCCTCCTAAACCCATTCCGTGAATGAAAACGATGATCAATAGAAATTCAAAATTCGGTACAAATGTGATTAATATAGCGGTTATAACCATTATGACTCCACCCAGTATCATTACTTGTTTTTTATCACGTCTTTTCTTAACATAAATTAACCACAATGGAGTAGCTACCAAAACACCCAGAAAATAAAGTCCCATAATTAACACAATTAACGATGCATCTGCTTTTAATACATATCGAACATAATAAAAGAAAGAAGCTCCCATAGTACTCATCAAAACAAAAAATAGGAAATAGACAAACATATAAGTTCTGAGATTTTTTTGTTTAAGAACATTTGACAGATCCTTGAAAACAGAACTGCTCTCTGTTTCTTCACATTTAGCTAGAAAACATTCAACAACTTCTTTATCATCCCTTACACCAGGAATACTAATAACCCAGAAAACAAGACATATAACCACTACTAAAATAGCCATTAAGAAATAAGTTTCACTTCTCCCAAATACTATTATCATTGGGGGTATTAACATACCAAGTAATATCCCGAAAAATCCAAAATACGCTCCAAATCCTGCAACTTTTAAACGCTCAGAATCAGACCTAAATTTATCAGGAAATAGTGAAAAAAAATTCATAAATGCCATTGATTCAAATGTATCAAAAAGGCAAGTAGTAATTACAAGCCACATAAAGATAATCCAAGGATTTTCTTGAGGATCAACTTTTGGAGGATTAAAAATTAAGAGGAAACAAATTAGCATTGGTATAAATGCTCCAATAATCCAAGGAAATCTACGACCCCATTTCTTAGTAAAACGATAGGGACGATCAGATATATATCCTACGATCGTATCGTTAAACGCATCCCATATAGCGAATATTGCTAATCCTAACCCTGTTAGTAAAGAACTCAAGCCAATCTCCGTCTCATAATAAATAAAGAGCACCATTATAATTACCGTACCAATAAATTCAGTTACCACCATTCCAAAACTATAGGAAATCATTATTTTTTTAGAATGATGGATTTCTGGAACTTCTAATGTATCGTTAATTTC
>SDNV01000017.1 GCA_004524515.1 Promethearchaeota archaeon | reverse complement strand
CTTATAACTTCTGATTTCATGAACTCTCTATTTCCTTCATAGGCATAAATTTGTGCTTTTCCTTTCTCAATCCAAACAGTGGCTTGAATTAAATTCGCATTTGCCGAAAAGGAAAAATGGTCTCCTACTTTAATCGATCTATATATCCCTTTTTCAAATTGGGTTTTAATTTCCTTTATTTGAAGGCAATATATGCAATTAGGATGAGGACAGGAAGTTAATTTTCTCACATCAGGCCGCTGTTCAATTTTCGGTTCTAGATCATAGGCAATATGAATAATTTCTTTACCCACATATTTATACTCTCTTTCTCCGGTCGTTATGGATGCTGCTTGTACTTTGTTATCAGGAATAAATTGATTCCAGTAGGTATCATTTATGTTAAATCTTTCAGGAACAAACACCGTGATTCTTTCAGTTTGATAATTCCCTAAATGCAAAACTTTCTCATACTTATTTAACCCTGTTGTATCATTTTTTAAATAATCTGGGATCATATTTGACCTCCCATTTTTTTCTTTAATAATAATAAATTCACTTGATTATTAAAAAAAGTAAACTAATACATAATAAATTTTAACTATCGGTTTTATTTAATTCCCAAGTATTCTTTTATCTGACGACGAACGATTCCTACAGCAAATGCAATGATTCCAGATTTCACTCTGGGATGACTAAATATCATTAATATTATATCTTTTAGTTCTGAAATTTTTTTGTCTATAGGAGCTAGATCTAAAATACCTTCAGTACCGCGTATAGAAATAGAATTTAATTTTCCCGCACTCAATCCTTCGATAATATCATTACCAATCATAGATAGGTTTTGGCCAATCGTAAGAAATAATGAATCAGATATTCTATTTGATAATGCAGATGCCAATATAGTACCATCTCTTTTTATTAAAGCAGATGCTTCAATGAAGGTATCTAAATTTAAAATCTGCATTAATATCTCATTCATACTAGCTGGTATTATTTTTTCTTCTGCTTCTTTATTTTTTGAAACCGATTTGTTAGGTACTTCTATTTTTGGGACTTTTAGCTTTTTCGATAATACATTTAATACATCCAACATATCCTCTTCTAAACGTTTCTGCTTTAGAACCGAATCCTCTGATTTACTATCCTGTGTTCTGGAAGCTGAGCTGGCTTTTTGAGGTGTTTGGGTTATTGGAGGAACATATGCTTTTTGAGAAGAAATTATCGTTCCTTTGAACGGTTTAGGTTTAATTTCTTTGAGATATTCTTTTTTTTCATGCCTACTATCTTCAATACTCTCAAATGGAATTTCCTCTAAATCTCTCGTAAGTTCTTCAGTTTCAATAATAACTGGGGGAGAAAGAGAATTGATTTTTGCTTGAGGTATAGAATTTAATTCTATTTGATTTGCCTCTTTATTTTTTTTTGATTTTGAAGCAAAAAAAGCTATTTGTCCTCCAGGCGGATGATTCTCAGAGGCATTCTCTTTATTTTTTATTTTGATATCTTCACCATTTTTGATAGGTACTGTTGGAATATCCCCTTCTTGAACTTGAGAGCTAATTTGGGGGATCCGAATTCTTTTAGGTTTAGAGGAAATAGGCAATAAAGCACCGCATTTTCTGCAAAATCTGCTTGTCTCATCACTATTAGTTGCCCCGCAGTTTCCGCAGATTATCATTATTTTTTTAAATTTTTACATTTTCTTAATATCTAAAATATAATAATTCCATTTTATTAATCTACCTATAATGAATTATGAATAAAACTGGTTATTCATTTGTATAAAATCTCGCATAAAATATTTATTAAAGCTTTGAAATCCTCCGTATCTATCTCTGGATTGTCCTTAGAGACTAGGATATAATAAGGAACAGCTTCTTCATTCAGCGAAAATTTTGTAAAAATAAAATATTTCCCATATCGTTGTAAAATCATCTTATCTTCACCCTTTTCTTCTCTTGAGTCCAAATATCCGAAGCTTGTATTTAGACTCAAAAAATAGGGCGTTGATGAGACTAACATATCTTTAATTTTTTCGTTTTTATAATACCATCCTACAATAAACGCGTTTTGATCAATGATTTCAATGCCCTCCACATCCGATTTTTCTCCAAATTCTGAAATGGTTTGTTGGATCAGATTTGCTTTGGGATATAATGTTAGGAGTATTTCTGACATCGCACTTATGACCGTGGATAAATTATAAATGGACGTCTTATAAAATGCGGATATATTATAGTCCACGTTACTTAATACTTTTTCTCTAAAATGAAGGACAACCTTATCAAATTCTTGATATACATTTCGAGTTAATGCTGGATCATATTTATGAAAAAAAATGAAGATTGGGGGAGTAATTTCAAGTTTTTTAAATTGTGCAATAACATCATTTAAATAACTTAATGATTCTTGTACCCTTTGCCGATTTTGAACATCCACTACGTAAATTGCGACTTCAGTCTCAGCAAAATATTTATCTGGATTCTTTAAGTAGGAAATTCTATATGTTTCCTGTCCGCCAAGATCCCATTCGCTAATACTCTTACCTAAAAATTCAAAGATTCGTCTCTGTGCTCCTCTTGTAGGTTCAATATTCGCAATTTTAGAGAATTCTCTCTGAAGTGCTAAAATAATGCTGGTTTTCCCCGCATCATCGAGTCCTGTGAATAATATTTTCTTAGCTTCTGATTTCTCGTCTCTAAGGTACTCCACTAAAATCTCAACCTATAATTGAATTTATCTTTAGAAATTTAAATATTTTGTATATTATAATGATTTTTTTATATTTAACTTTAGAATAATAAATCTGATTTTAATAGAGATCATTAAGAGAAATCTCAAAATTTTCTATTATTTTGAGTAGAGTATATCCCTCAAGATCTGAATAAATGCGATAAAATCCTTGTTGCTAAAATAGAGATCCCAAGGATTATCGTTCTTGAGAAAAAGGAGATAATAAGGAATACCACGATCTTTCAATGAAATCTGTTTAAACAAAAAATGTTTGCCAAATCTACGCACCACCATTTGATCTTCATTTTTTTGTTCTATTCCTTCAATCTGAAAGCTATCATTTAATGTTAAAAAATATGGGATAGACCTTGTTAATATTTCTCCTGTTGTATTATCTTTAAAATAGGATCCAATTAAGAGAGAATTATTATCAATTATGACTAAACCTTCGCAATTTAATTTTACCGCAAATTCTTCAATTGTTTTTTTGATAAGTTTTGATTTTGGGTATAATTCTAATAAAATCTGAGATACCGCAGACATAATTGATTGTATTTTAAAAATTGAAGTGTTAAAAAAGTATAGCTCCTTATATTTCGTATATTTTTTAATTTTTTTAGCTAAATCGTTCGTAAAATTATATATTTCATTCTTAGTGGATTCCACCAAGATGGGATCGAATTTGTGAAAGAAAACATTTATAGGAGGAGATATATCTAATTTTTTAAATTCTGTTATAACATCATTCAAATAGCTTAGGGATTCAGAGATTCTATCCTCATTTTGAATATCAATTACATAGACGGCAATTTCGGTTCCGGCAAAATATTTATCTGGATTCTTTAAGTAGGAAATTCTATAGGTTTGCTGACCTCCTAAATCCCATTCGCTTATATCTTTTCCCATAAATTCAAAAACAGTTCTTTGTGCCCCTTTTGTAGGCTGAATATTTGCAATTTTGGAAAATTCTCTTTTAAGCGCTAAAATTATACTGGTTTTTCCGGCATCGTCAAGTCCTGTGAATAAAATTTTCTTAGATACTAACTTCTCTTGTTTTAGATATTCCAAATACCATACCCTAAAAAAATGTATTATTAAAACATTAAGATATCAATAAGATGAAAAGAAATTTAATTATATAACTATTGTCCAAAAAAAAGTCTTTTTATTTTTACTAATAATTTTCATTCAAAAATGATTTAAAATCTTGATAATCATTGATTTCAATAGGATTAGGATATTCTTTCTTATTTTGAATAATTTCTAAGGATTTGGGCATTTTTGGAATGATATTTATTAGGGATATAATCTCATCGGGGAATTTTGCGGGATCTGCAGTTTCTAAATTGATTGCTTTATAAATATGGTCCTCTGGAAATTGGTTTCGATAAATTTCAAGACAAGCCCATCCTACTGCTCCGTGCGGCTCGATAATTTTGTGGTATTTATTATAAAAGTTTGCAATAGTTATTTTTGTTAAATCATCGCTTATTGAATAAGAAACTATATCCTTTCGAATTTTTTCAAGATTAGGTGTTCTATGCATTACTCCTGCTTCATCTATTTGTCCATTGTATAGGTCGATTAGTCTGGCAAAATTCGAGGGATGCCCTACATTCATCGCATTGCTAATACATTTTTTTGAAGGCTCCACTTTCTCATATTTTCCAGTTTTGATAAACCTGGGAAACTCATCATTCTCATTTACAGCTGAAATGAATTTTTTAACGGGTAAACCCATGTTATATGCGATTAATCCCCCCATAAGATTTCCAAAATTTCCTGAAGGTACTGAAAAAATTACTTGTTCGTCTTTTTCTTCAATAACCCGAGAATAGCTCAAGAAGTAATAGAGTGTCTGGGGTAATAATCTACCAAAATTGATAGAATTGGCCGATGAAAGGCCGATATGGTGTAAATCAGGATCCGCAAAAGCAGTTTTTACCAAATGTTGGCAATCATCAAATTTTCCGTTTATTCCCACGGCTGTTACGTTTTTTCCAAGTGTGGTCATCTGTTTTCTCTGTAATTCGCTAATCTCTTCTCTTGGATATAAAACTACCACTTTAATTCTCTTCATTTCATAAAATGCCTGAGCTACAGCCCCTCCCGTATCACCCGAAGTTGCCGTTAAAATAACCGCATTTTTGTTCTCAATTTCTAAAAAATATTCCATAATTCTTGCGAGAGTTCTAGCTCCAAAGTCTTTAAAACTCGCAGTAGGACCTTGATCCAGATAGCAAATATAATCGGCGTTTTCAATTTTTTTCACTGGTACAGGAAAATTTAGCGCATTTTTTAAAATCATCCTAAGTTTATCTTCAGGAATAACATTTCCGATAATTTTAGAAAGTACCTTAAAACCAATTTCATGTAATTCCAAATCTTTAAAGGTATGAATTTGCGTATCTGATAGTTTAGGAATCTCATTAAGCATGTATAAACCCTTATCTAATGCTTGGCCTCTAATAATTGCTGTCTTAAAATCTACGTCAGCAGTATTTTTATTAGTTGAATGAAACATAATTCCTTTATTGCTCATGAGAATAATAAATCTTAATACGGTTTAATTATAATCAAATAAGAAATTAAACTTCAAAACTTTTACTAAAAACCTTATAAATGTAAAAAAAATTTTTAAAGATTTGGGAATGATAATTAGGAACTTAATTATCATCTAATTTTATTTTTTTTACAGTGCGTTGTCCAGGGATTATGGAGTTCGGACCACTAAAAATATAAGCAAGAATTGTAACGATTCCCGCGGGGATAAATAAATATGGTTCCCATGTCATCTCTACAATCAATATTATTGCAGTGATAGGATTATTTATAGACGCCCCTAATACTGCTGAAATACCTAATATTACAAATAATTCTGGGTATTCCGGATAAAAAATTACTCCAAAAAGACCTCCAATCAAGGCACCCAGCAACATTAATGGGAGGATAATTCCCGCGCTATTATAAAAACCAATGGAAAACAGAATTGCTACTAAAAATAATATAATAAGGATTAATAGGGTCAACCAGTGCATGTCTTTTATTGAACTTGTAATAAACGATAAAATGGACGTGTCCGGTGTGATTAGTACTCCTTTATATTGGGGATCAATTAGAGGAATTACAATAAATAGAAAAACGCTATATAATGCTGCGCCTATAAGAGGTAATTTCCAAAAGCCTAATCGTCTATTATAATGATTTTTTATCATTTTCATCCATCTTCCTAGACAAGTAATTATAATAAACATTATTAAACCCGTCAAAATTCCAAAAAAGATGAGGAGAGGTAATAATGTAATATAATCAATTTTTTCAACTGCAGTTAGATCTGTTTTAATTAACGGTTTAAATTCAAAAAAAAAACTAAATATTAAAAATGCAATAATCGATGCAAAAATAGAGGGTAATAAGGATTTGTATCGGATGTGGTTGGAATAAGGTAATTCCGCGCAAAATAAAGCTCCGCTAATAGGTGTTCTTAAAATGGCGCTTGTACAAGCACTAGCTCCTATAAAAAAATAATCACTTAAATCTAATTCTAGACGTTTAAATCTTTTTGCTATGATATATCCTAAATTTGCCCCAATCAATAATCCGGGACCTTCTTTTCCACATAGCATTCCAGAACCGTATGTCCATGAGGTTGCTAATGTTTTACTTAATAAGACAGGAAATCTATCGTAAGCAGATTCTCTGCCCGTAGCTTCCGTAATAAATTGGGCTGCTCCTGTTCCCATAATTAAGAATAAATTATTTTTAACTCCTTTTTTAACTAAAAGACTGGTTAATGCACCAGCTATAAGCGGTGCTATGAAATAAGGTATAAAAGAAAAACCTAATTTAAAAAAATTTAAAAGATAGTTAAATCCCACCATTACAAATCCGCATATTGCTCCTAATAAGCAAGATATAATTAATATTATGATATATCTTGAAAACCAATTGATATAAGTATTTGAAGATTTGTCCTCACTTATGATATCGTTTTGATCTTCCATTTTCTTGGACTTATCAGATTAATTAAATACTTTAACAGAACTATTGCTAACAAAATTTTTTTTTTGATGAATAATAATTTAAGATTGACTATTTATAATGTTTATTTTTTCTTTATAATCAAAATTCATTTGAGAAATCTTTTAAGTTTATATTTTTACCCATTAATTCATTTACCTTTTGGATAACCTCTTCAGGATTATTTGCTTTATGGATAATGTCAGGACGACGATCATCGATTTTTTCCCCGGCTAATTTAGCAGACCAGCCTTCAATACTAGATAAGGCAATAACAGGTTTTTGATAAATCCAAGCCAATGCAATTTCGGTTAACGTCCCAGCTTTACCCCCGATAGCCACACATATATCTCCAGAAAGTACCACAACAATATTTCTTGCTTGAGAAAAAGGAACTGGTATTGCAATGTCCACATATTTATTTGCCGCACTTTTTTCTTTGTATGGAATTATTCCAATCGTCAATCCATTCTCCTCCTTAGCTCCTTTACAAACCGCTTCCATAACTCCTGTCAAACCTCCACATGAAACAACATAATTGTTTTTTGCCAATAATCTCCCAATCTCAACCGTCATCTCTTCAGTCTTTTTATCAATTTCGCTAGCACCGATAATGGAAACTATACCTCGACATTGTTTTTTGAAATCAAAAATCAAATTTTATTATCCTCTCTCTATTGATAGTTTAATATTTGTTTTTAGTAATTAAAAATCAATCCGTTTTTAATACTATTTTTAAAATTGAAAAATACACAATTAAGAATATATAAATTATACATCTAGAGATGTTAATTTTCAAATTATTTCTTGAGAAAATTTAGTAAAAAAGATTTATTTAGTAGATCCCTTTTTATTAGCGATATCAATTAAATCATTTAAAATTGCTGATGCGGCTTCAAATCCGCCAGCCCCCCTTCCCATTAAAACTATGGGTCCCGCAAAATCCGTTTTTAATTCAATTACATTCAAAGTACCTGAAATATTTAGGGGAGAATTCCTATCTATCAATCGGGGTGCTACAATTAAATTATTATCTTCAGCGATAGCTAAATGTTTTATAACAAATCCATCAGATTTTGCTAAATCTATTGCCTGGGGGGTTATACTCGTAATTCCTCTAACCTCTACATCTTTAATAGATTTCGAGCTTTCAAGCAATTCATTTGCTAGTATTACTAGCTTCCCCGCAGCATCCCAGCCCTCTATATCTAGTGTTGGATCTGCTTCAGCAATTCCTAATTCTTGAGCTTCCCTTAGAGCAATTTCAAAAGGAATCCCTTCAGCAGTCATACGGCTAAGAATATAGTTACAAGTTCCATTTAAAATGGCTTTTATTTGTGTAATCTTATTTCCAATTAAATTTTTTTTTATGGAAAGAGCGGGAACACCACTCGCAACAGTGGCTTCATATTTCACAAAGCAGTTATTTTTTTCTGCTAAGTTTTTGATTTTATCATACTGTAAATAAAATGGACCTTTATTAGACGCAATAACATCAATTCCATTGTTTAATGCCGTGATAATGTGAGATAAAGCAGGCTCTCCCGTGTCTGGGTTAGTAGGTGTCGCTTCAATACACGTATTTATTCCTAAATCCCGTAGCAAATAACTTGTAAAGATGATATCCTTTTTCCAGAAAGGTAATTCTTTATATTTATCTCCTTTATTTAATAATAATTCTAAATCGATCCCATCTGCCTTTATCAAAGCACCATCAAATTCGAAGATGGCAATTACTTTATAAGTTAAGTTAAAATTTTTTTTTAAGAAATCCTTTTTATCTTTTAAAATCTTAAGGAAGCTAGCCCCCACATTTCCATAACCAAATAAAGCAATTTTAGCATCCATAATTTTATTGTTAAAGTTAAATTATTATTAATAGATTTTTCAATCTGATTGATAGATAATTGTTTATAATTATTTAATCCTTTAAAATAAATTGTAATATTTACTTATCGTTAATTTAAATGTAAAACAAAGAATCTAAAGTACTCCTTGAGACGAATCTGCATTAAACCGTGCCCATGGAGGAATCCTATTTCCGCACTCAGGGCAAAAAACTAATCCTTCCTCTATAATACTATTACATTCAGGACATTTGATTTTTCCCGATGTGATTTTATTAGAATTTTTTTTCTTTTTTTTCGGCAAGATAAATCTATATGCTATGAATTAAGATCTAATGAGGAATAAATTTTTTTCATTACAGATTGAATCAAGTTCTTTAATGAGCTCTGTCTCTTTCATCGAATTTGGATATAACAATTTTAATTTCACATTACTTACTTCAGAAATTTCCGTAAATTTAGCTTGTAATTCGGGTACTTTAATATTTTTAGAAGCTAACCGTTTTATCGTATCAACTATGTCTGTATCAAATACATGACCTGTTAATATTATGATTACTTCCCTTTCTCCTTTCTTTCCAAAGGTGATCTTCTCGATTTTAATATTTTTTTCATTTAGTTCCTTTTTAATCTTATTTAAACTTATATCTAATAATTCTTCATTAAGATCAAATGAGATGGAGACAGGTATCATATTATTTACTATTCTATCATGGTAATGAAGAATTGAAAAGATATTGCCCCCATTATTCGAAATAGGTTTTATCAATTCAATTAAAGTACCAGGATAATCCGGTAATTTTACCTCTAAATATGCCAACACACCAATTTTACCTCTTAATAAATCACGT
This sequence comes from Promethearchaeota archaeon, assembly GCA_004524515.1. The sequence continues at coordinate 20,893 of SDNV01000017.1, read as the reverse complement.
TTATATGAAATGTTTTTCGAGCTTAAATTTAATTAATATTTTGTTAAAATTATTAAAATCTGATTACGTCGATGGAGAAATCTTTATTTCCATCGTTAATTTTAAGGAGGTTTTTTTCCTTAATAATTTTTCCTATGATATTTGCGTTTAAACCATACTTTTCAAGAATATTCATTAATTTATGAGATTTATCTTCAGGGGCTGTCATAATAAAAGAAGTGGTCAAATACATCTTAATATACATTTCTAAAGTATAATTTAGTCTCTTTAAGGTTGGAGGTATTTGAATTTGATTTATATTTACATCTGCTCCTACGCTGGAGTATTTAATTAATTGTAAGATAGTCCCAAATATGCCCGCATTTGAAATATCTTTTGATGAATGTGCTAAATGTTTTTCTGCTATAATATTCATAACTTTCCTTTTTTGTAGGACAGCTTCTGAAGTCTTATAAGTGGTAGTATCAAAATAATATTTACTAGCTTTCCCAATTTTACCATCAAAATCAACAGCTAGGATTATATCGTCATTAACTTTGGCATTTTTAGCTGAAATGTAGTGTTCTTTTCTAATTTCCCCAATCATTGTGGAACTCAATTCATAGGTTTTTCCAAGGGTGTTAGTATGGCCTCTTATAATTGGAACTTTAAATTTTTTAGATGCTTCACATAGACCTGCCAAAATTTCTTTACCCTTATTAAAATCGGCATATGACAAGATTATACTTGCTGCTATAGGAATCCCCCCACAAGCATATATATCATCAACACTTACCAATATCGCGCTAAATCCTGCTCCATAGGGAAAATTTTCAACAAATTCTGTTCGAATTCTATCAGTTGTTACCAAAATATAGATATCATTAGAATTAATAGCAGCAGAATCTTCACCAAGATCCGAGTGTATACGTAATTTATTTTTAAATGAATTTGAATCAATAAAGTTAATAATAGGATCTAATTCTTTTTTCTCAAGAATATTCTGATTTGTCCTTATACTTTCAGCAATTTTTTTTAACATCTATATTGCTAAAGTAAAGCTATTAATAATTATTTTTCCTAAAGAATATTATAAGAATGTTAACATAAAAAATAAAAACCTTTTGGTAATGGAATTAAATAAATTATTCGAAAAAACAGTAATTAGAGGCCTCCTCTTTTCAGCTCAAGATAAATTTGGACCACAACCTATATATATGTTTCCCAAAGAGGTTTCTGAACAGGAAGCAGAAAAAAGTAAGCTTCAAAATATATTTATGTTAAGCTTTCGAGATTATATGCAGATTTCCATCAAAAATTTAAGTATGATGGTAGGAGATAAAAAATTTTTAGATTTTGAAAAGGATATGGAAAATTTTCCTTATTTTGCTATTCTTCCTTTTCCAGATTTCCAACTTACTTCTCTTACGGTTTTTCATTTTATTAAATTTAAAACCTCCACACAACCTGTCCCATCAGCATTCTCCATTTTAGTTGAAAGGAACAGTAGAAGTTTTTTATATAATAACTTAAATCAGCTTAAATCGCTAGTGTTTAATTTTTTACTTAAGCTTAATGAAGAAATCACAAATGGATATAAATCTTCTGATGATATATCGCATCATTTTCTAAATTTGCTTACCAAACTGATTGAAATTGAAAAAAAACCTTATGCTCCAGTTGTATCTGCAACAACCAGACTAAAAGTGGTATTTGCTGGTCTTGATGATAGTGGGAAGACCTCGTTTCTATTATCCATTGATAGAAAATATTCTAAATTAATTGGAATAAAACCTACTATTGGTGCTAATGTATCTTCAATTCAAGCACTGGGAACTTCAATTTTTCTTTGGGATTTAGGAGGTCAATATTCCTCAAGAGAAAAATATTTAAATAAATCTCAAATTTATTTGTATGAGACAGATTTACTTTTTTATTTTATTGATATAAGAAATGAATCTAGATTTGAAGAAAGTCTTGAATATTTTCAAAAAATAAAAGATGGGCTAAAAAAATTTAAACAGGATATTCCCCTCATATTCATATTATCGAAAGGGGATAAAGATATTGTGAATTCTGAAGAAATAAAAAAAAATATCTCATATATTAAATCAAAATTAGCTGAAATTACCCCTGAAGTTAAACCAGAGATATTTATAACTAGTATCTTTTCAATTTTCAGCATCCTAAGAGCTTTCTCTGCAGGAATATCAAAATTAAGTCCCAATAGAGAACTAATTAATTTTAATCTTAAAAATATAGCCAATCGTATAAATATTTCATTAATGTTGCTATTAAACAATGAAGGATTAGTTTTAGCTGAATATTACTCTCCTAAAGTATTAGATTTATTAGAAATTGAATATTCTGAGGAAGTATCGGGGGATGAGGAATTAAGAGAAATATTCGAAATAACTGCTCCTCAATTTACTATATTGTATAAAATTTTTTCAAAATTTCGGACCTTAAAGCAAAATGAGGCTATTTTTAAAGTCACAAATTCTGTAATTTTAATTAAAAAAATCCAAATCTCAGATCATGATTTTTATGTCTTGTTTTTAATAGATGATGAGAGGAAAAAAGAAAAAATAGAGGGATTATTGCCTAATTTTTTATATCGCATTAGTGATTTACTTTTAAGATATATTACTTAACTTAAATATTAAAAAATAAGTTTAAATGGCGTTTTTTCAGATATTGTTTTTCTTAATACTCTTTTCCGATAATATGAATTCATCCCCGATATCATAGCAACTGCCGGAACCACACATTTAGCAAATTTAACTGGACCAAACAGGATGAAATCACTTCCCGCATCTGCACAATACGTCATAATTGATGCAATTGCGCCACATCTTGAAGATTCCCCATAGTTTTTCACGAATTCCCATCCATAAATGGCATTTGCTGGAGCAAATCCCGTTGGTAGTCCTAATTCACTCTTAATTAAATGAGTTGTCTCGACGTTAATTGCCACTGAGGGTAAATCTAATACCGCAGTATCCACCATTAGATTTTTAATATTGGCCTTTTCAGCATCAATTAACAATTTTTCTTGTAGCAAATGTAATTTTTGATGAGGAAATATGTACCTATTTCCAAATGTTAATAAAACAGCATTTTTTACCCCAATTTCTTTTAATTTGATAATATTTTCTAGCGATGTATTATCGTCTATACTATTTAATATTGCCCTATCCAATAACCCTATTTCTTTCAGACCTTCCATAGCAGGGATTCTACTTGTATCGTTTAATCCATCTACTAAAAATGGATAATCTATTAAATCGGCGACAAACTCACATTCCTTAATTAAAGCATCTGGATAAGATCCCACCACATCCACAATCGCCTGCATCCCAGTCTCTTCAATAATATTAATAAATTCGTTTATTTCCGATTCAATCATTAGTTTGTCAAATTTGCCCGTTTTTTCATCTAAAAGAGCAGGATGCTTTGCGTAAAATACACTGCCAACCATGACTATTGGGTTTTCACCAGGTTGTCCTCCAATCTTTATATTCCCAACCTGAATTACTTTTTGTTCAGTACTAAAATCTAACATTTTAGATCAATAATTCTTATTATTAATTGAATTTGTTAAATTCTTAATTTCTAATAAAAATTAAGAAAATTAAAAATAAAATTTGGCACTTCTAATTAAAATGAGGTTTTTTAATTAATTAACTCCTTCCTTTTCAAATGATTTCTCCCATGCTAACATTTCTAAAAACTTTTCCACTCGATCCTCAGGAATAATTAAGAAGTCTCCCTTAATAGAATATCCAAATTTGCTAGCCCATGAAATCATATTATTTTGATAAGTTTTTTTATCCATCTTTAAAACTTTTCTAATTAAATTTAGAGGAACTTTATGGGATTGCTTAATCATTTCAGAAATAGTTTCCTTACGATTTTCTTTTATTTTTTTATCTACTAAAGCCCCTCCATATAAAATAGAGATAATAAATTCAGGAATCCACTTATGTAGTAAAAGAATTATTATTGCTGCGATAAAGGAACTGGCCGCTGAAATCGAATAATGAATATCTTCCCATGCATACCCGATGTAATATAAATAAATTTGAATAATCATCCGAATTATATTTACAACGTAGAATATTGCTGAAGAAATTATAAGAGCTTTTGTCTTTCTCCATATAATATCATGGCTTGTCTCTGAATCCTGAGAATGGGGAATGAGTAGAATTAACGCTGCGAAAACACAAATAGCTTGAATTCCAGTGCAAAATGTTTGAAAATAAATTTTACCTCTATTAGGAATTTCAAAACTCCAATGATGAGTACCCACGGGAGCGTATGCTGATTCTGCTCCCATGTTGAATAATAAATTTAAAAAGAATACTGTTTGTTTTACTACAATTTCATGGAGCCAAAAATTGAAGGGGGTGTCAAAAAATTGATATATCCCATATGAGAGCAGGGGCGCTCCAACCGCCAAAATAATAAGCGATCTGATAGAAAAAATGTAGGTTTTTCCATTAAATTCAATGATTGGTTTTTTATCCTTTATTTGTGAGTGTTCATTTTTTCTAGTTGTATAACCTCCATCTTTAAATTCAGTGTTTTTTAAGTAAAAATGAAATCTGTCGACAATAATATAATTGAGAATTATTAACAATGGGATCATAACTACTCCCATATTGTATTTTGCATTTGATTCCATATAGGGAATCGTTGATCCTATAATGAAGGCAAATAATAAATTTAAACAGAGAAACACCCATATCGTTATTTTTTTAGAAATTGATAAAGGTTTAAACTCTCTTGTTAAAAGATCCAAAATGAAAAAGTCAAATGCAATTAATGCTGGGATTATAACAAATCCAAATAAAATTCGGTAAATTATTTCAAATTCCGGAATGAGTAACCCACTAAAAAATGCTATCACTAAATTTATGGATACTATTATCCATACTGTAATCTTTTTTTTAATAACGCTATTCATGTTATTTCTTATTCTTAACTTTTTATTTCAATATTTCTTGAAAAATCCTAAATAGGTACTTAGAAAAAGTAAATATTACTTTTATTTAATGTTATTTTATAATTTTATTAAGATTTCAATTTAAAAGCATTTTAAGATAATAAGTATAAAAATTCAGATTTAGCTAATTAAAGATTGAACTCATATATTAAGGGATATTGCAAATACTTAATATTATATATGAGGGTGTCGTAATATTACTCGATCATTATTTAAGTATCAAACAAATTTTAGCGCTGTACTTAATGGAAATCGAAAAGGAATCCAAGAGAAAAACCAGAAGTCTTACTTATACTATTCAGAATATTGTAGTTAAGGTGGATTTAAATCCACATTCAACCTTAAATCTAAGTTTAGAACTTGAAAAATTATCACAACAAATAAAAAATGCTGAATACAATAAAAAGCGGTTTCCTGGATTGTTTTTAAGAATACGTGATCCCAAATGTGTAGCTATAATTTTTAGAAATGCAAAAATAATTTTGAGTGGGTTAAAATTTTTTAATGATATTGAAATAGTATTGTTTCGTATACTTGCTGAGCTTAAATCTGAAAGTATCGCTAACATTAACTTAAATACCATACAATCGGAAGTAGTTAATATAGTTATTACCGCTAATCTTAGTGATTGGATAAACTTAGATCTAGCTACACTTAGACTCGAAAATAGTATATATGAACCAGAAGTGTTTCCTGCTTTAATATATAAGTCAAACAATCCCGTTAAATGCGTTTTTTTAGTGTTTAATAATGGTAAAATTGTACTTACGGGAATAAATAGAGAAGAGTCTATAGAACCCGCATTAATTAACTTTGGAAAGTTACTTAAAAAAAATGAATTATTTATGAAAAGTTAATTTTCGCGATTTTTACTCATTCCTAATTAAAGATTTTAAATCTTTCATTATAAAGAATTTTAATAAATTTATGGTATGGATTAAATCTTGGTATTCAATTACTTCCACATTACTATGCATATATCTTAACGGAGTCGCTACTAAAGCACAGGGTATTCCCGATTTAGTCATTTGAATTGCCCTTGCATCTGTTGGTGTTGGGCGCGGCTCAGCTATTAAAACAAAAGGAATCTTCTCTTCATTTGCAGTGTTAATCAGTAATTTAGTAAGTTTTGGATATAAATTAGGTCCAATTCTTATCGATACACCTGAACCTAAATAACATTCATGATATTTATCCTTACTTATCCCGGGAAAATCTATTGCATGAGCGACTTCGACGACTATTCCAATATCAGGAGTTATTTTGTAAGCTCCTACTGTAGCTCCTCTTACACCAATTTCTTCCTGGGCAGCAAATTGGAAAATTAAATCTTTATCTAACTTTTCTTTAATATTAGCAAACTCCATTAGAAGTTTCATTAACACAAAACATCCTGCTCTATCATCAAATGATTTAGAACAGATTCGCTTATTTCCCTTAAAGGCAATACATTCTTGCGTTAAAACAATATAATCCCCAACTGAAATTATTTTTTTCACTTCATCCCCACTGGACATCCCTATGTCAATAAAAAGATCTTCCATTTTTATCGTTTTTTTTCTATCTTCTTTTTTAATCAGATGTATGGGGAGTTCTCCAATTATCCCTAATATGTCCTCTCCGGAACTGGAATGGATAGTAACCTTTTGACCAGGAAGAATTCGAGGATTTTGACCACCTATAGGTGAAAACCGTATAAATCCCTTATTATCAATATATCGTACAATAAATCCAATCTCATCCATATGAGCATCTAATAGTATTTTTGGCTTTGGCTCTTCTCCTTCCGCATTCGCGTAAATAAAACAAAATAAATTACCCAAAATATCGGTTTCAATCTTATCGCAGTATGGTTCAACTATTTCTTTGATGTAATTTCGAATTTTGCTCTCGTCCCCTGAACACGATTGAGTTTCAGTTAAATTTTTTATTATTTGAAAATCTGATTCAAATGTCATCTTTCATACACACTCGCTTATAATTCTAAATCATATATTAGAAGGTTACAATTTTAAGTGTTTTATTCTTAATAAAAATAAAATTTTTTTTCTAGGTTTAATTTTGCAATTATAGTATATCGAATTATAAAACAATTTGTTAAAAAATTAATTGGAGAGATATCAATTGAGTGAAAATAACCAAGAAAATCAAAATTCGGAAAATAAAGAAGAAATCAAAAAAGAAGAGCCAGAAAATGACCAAATTGAAACAGAAAAATCGAAAGCTAAGTTTACATTTAAATGTACGAGATGCGATAAATGTTGTCTTGCAAGAGGTCCTATCCCTATAACTTTGTGGGATTTGGAATTATGGGCAAAAAATGGGGTAATTGCTAACTTTTTACCCTATTTAGATATCTATAATAAACCTGATGGAGGAATCGATTTGATTCTCAAACCACTACCATCTCAAAAAAAAGAAGAAGATAAAGAAAAACCAGAACCCTTTTCAGAAAAACCGATAGAAGATCTACTTGAAGAAAAATGCCCGTTATACAATAAAGAACAAAAGAAATGTTTAATCTATGATAATCGTCCTCTAAGTTGTCGCACCTATCCATTAGAATTTGATGGAAAGAATCATAGTATCGTCGATGTAGAATGTCCTGGAGTTGGAGAGGAGGGAATGTCAAAAGAAGAATTAAAGGAGATGAGAGACACCGCAAAAATGATGAATTATGAATTAACTCGAATCAGAATTTCTTTACCGGTATTAAATCAAATAATTTCTAATAATTTCATGAGAGTGTTGATGCAACAGCAAATGGAGGCTTTAAGCAAGATGTCTGAGGAAGATAAAGCTAAATTAGACGAGATTTTTAAGAAAGACCAAGAAAACAGTTAGAAAACCTTAAATAAATATCATATAATTACTATTCTTCATCTTGGCTTAAATTATCTTTGAATCTTGTGTCTTTTTCTTTCATTTTTTTTAAATCTTTAAATTTTACTATGGCTTTTTTAGGAATTAATCCAATTACGGGCCCAGGTGGGGATTTTTCCTCTATAGGTTGAATCGAATCAAATTTAGGTTTTTCTTTTAATAATTTGCTGACTGGAATTATACTTGTTTTCTGAATTTTCTTTTTATGAATCATATAGCCAATTATTCCCCCACTGAGCATTCCAATCAAGGTACTAAGTATTATTAAACTGATGTTAGGAATCTCTTGATCTTCACTTATTTCTGATTCGTCATCATCGTCTTCATCCTCTTCTGCTAAATTTTCCTCATTATTTGTGTCAGGAGTGGGGGATTCATATTCATATTTATTATTTTGGATTATATTCCCTTGAGATCTGAATTGATAAATACTAACATTGTTTCCCACGATATAATTTTCAGTTATACGATTGTGATTGCTTATGGCAATGTTTAATCCGTTTTGATTAAAATTAATGGCATTTGCTGAGATATTATTTTTATCACTAAACCAACAATATATTCCATTTATCTCATTATTATTTATCTCATTTTCTAAAATTAAATTATTATCACTAAACCAATAATAAATTCCATGATGAGAATTATAATTTATCAAATTTTTTGTGAAATTATTATTATAACCCCAAAATTGTAAAATTCCGCATCCTTTATTAAAGGAGCAATTGTTATTGACGAGCTTTCCGTTTTTGGTATTAATTAATTTAATCGCAGCTTCCCAACTAAACTTAGACCACCCGGCATTATAAAGTGTACAATTTCGAACGATAAAATGAGCATTAGAATTTCTAATTGTAATACAGCTGCCAGAATTTTTTCCATCTATAAGGATATTTTCTATAATATATGGATCATCCACAGTTCCACTTCCAGAACACCATTCGTTTTTAAAAGCTACTCTTTCCCAATTATAAAATCGACTCCAATCATCAATAAAAATGGGCTTCCCTGTAAGATTCCAATTTTCTAACCTTGTGGAATGACGTAAATTTTCATTTGAATTTTTATTAGTTAGATTATTATCATCTTGATCTCCCCTAATCTCTATTTTTATAAGCGTTAGGGATAGTAGTATTGTTATAAATAAAAGAACAAAAATCAACATATGTTTGTTTCCTTTATTTATATTCATATAACTACGCCGTTAAAATCAGGTTTAAATATTAGCAATAATATTTGAATATGTCTTATAATTATATTTACTAAAATGGTTATTATATTTTATTCTAGTTAAAAACATAAGATATACCTTAATAAATAAGATATTAGGTAGTTAACATGAGGGAATTAAAATTATATAATTCAAAAATCAAATTAGTCCAAGGAGATATCACCGATCAAGATACTGATGTAATTGTTAATGCTGCTAATGCTCAGTTAATATTGGGGGGAGGTGTAGCAGGTGCAATTAGAAGGAAAGGAGGACCTACAATCCAGGAAGAATGTAATAAAATAGGAGGTACTTTTGTGGGAGGTGCGGTGATTACTACAGGGGGAAATCTTAAGGCCAAATACGTAATCCATGCGGTAGGTCCACGAATGGGAGAGGGAAATGAAGATGAAAAATTAAAAAATGCTACTATTAATAGCCTCAAATTAATGGATGAACATGGACTTAAAACAATAGCATTTCCAGCGATTTCAACGGGAATTTTTGGCTATCCTATTGATCGTTGTGCAAGCATCATGATTTCTTCTGCCAAAGACTACTTATCAGGTCCTACTCAGATTGAAGAAGTAATTTTTTGTTTATTCAGTGATACAGATTTCAATGTTTTTAAAAAGCAGTTAAAATAGTTCCTTTTATTTTGACTATTAAGCAAAAAAGAATAATTTCTTTGGTTTAATCAATCATCATATTATTAAAATATGGCAAAAATCGTGATTAAAACTTATTTTTAAATTATTTTTTGCTATATGAAACAAGTATATAGTACCGTTGTTTGGAAGATACCTTAAAATAAAAATTCTTTTGGACGCTTTAAATATTTAAACTGATTTTTTCTCAAAATATTTTGTATCACTAATTCGGACTAATTTACTTTTCATTAATTTTTTAAATAATTAGTTTATCAAGATTATAAAAAGTATTATCTGTATAAAAAAAATTAATATTTTAATTTACAGCACTTTCGTTAGTGCGTTAGGGGATATATTTATCTTAGGATACTTAATTTCCGATTTAAACAAATTTGGTTAGTTTCGATGATAAGTATGAATAGGATTGTAAATAACCTTGGAGTATTGGAGGTGCTCGGAATTGGTTTAATTAAAATATCATTCAAGGCACGAGATTCGACAACCTATGAGTCAGAAGTTATATACCAAATTGGAATTGGTACACCTATGATACAAAATATCCTCGAAATCTTTAAAATTGAAATCATTAGGAAGGATAGCGGTAATTCCATTATCCCTATAGATGATTTATCTGTTTTCGTGAATTTTTTTAGAGATAAAGATAAAGAATTAGAGAAATTAATTCTTATTTACCTTTATCCTAAAGAAAGCCAATTAGATTATTCTCAGTTATATTTGCACTCAAAAAGTATTATAAAATATTGCTGTCAGGAAAATTCACTTGAAAAAATTAAGATAGGGATTAAAAATTCCATTGAAATTCCATCCGTTGATGGGATTATAGGGATATTTATAATTGATACTGCAGGATGTCCACTATTTACGAAGATAATGGGAAAAAGAACAGATATTATTGACGGGGAGGTTCAAATTGGAGGATTTATATCGGCCCTCTTTTCTTTTTCACAATTTGTTATAGGAAAAGAGACTGGTGGCAAATTAAAAGAGATTAACTTTGGAAATCAATTGTTTTATACCATTACTAAAAAAAATATCATTTTTGCGTTTTTAGTTGAGAAATTAACCCCTCTAATTAAAAGATATATGTATTTAATGGCAGATGAATTCTTGGAGGAATATAATCAGGATCTTGAAAATTTCAATGGAGATGTAACGAGATTTTATAAATTTGAACACAATATTAACAGATATTTTAGTATTTAAAAAAAAATGAATAAAAATAAAGATAATTAAAAAAATAAGGGAAAACATAATGCAAGAAGGAAATTATACGCAAGGGGACCAACTTTCTGTTGTCTTATTTGAAACAGAGGGAGAACAATTTGCGATTAATCTTTATGATACAAAAGAAATAATTTTAGCAGGCCAAATTAGAAAATTGCCGCAAAGTTATGAGTTTGTTGAGGGAATTTATAATTATAGAGGTGATATTATACATATCATAAATTTAAGTAAAAAATTAAATCTCTATGAATATAAGATATATCGACATACCCAAAACAAAGAAAAACATGACGTCGTCTCCCAATACATTATAATTGTTAACATCAATAATATTAATACAGGATTTTTAGTTGATCGTATTATCGATATTGCTACTATCGATATAGATTTGATTGAAGAATTAAGTCCTATATTCCAAACAAGTGTTGGAATTGAATATATTAAAGGAATTATTAAATTTAAAGATAGACCTAGAATTTTACTTGATTTGAGCAAAATTTTATTAGAAATTGAACAAGTACTTCTTGAAAAAGAACAAACTATTATAAAATAAAATAAATAAAAAAGAGGAGTAAAAAATGGCAAGTAGTAAAAGCAAGATATTGGTTGTTGATGATGCCCAATTTACACGAAATATATTGAAAAATATTATCTCAAAAACGAATTATGGAGAGGTTATAGGGGAAGCAAAAAATGGAAAAGAAGCTATCGATCTTTATAAGAAATTGAAGCCTGATATGGTCACGATGGATTTAGTTATGCCAGAGAAAGGCGGAATTGAAGCTATTGAAGATCTCTTAAAAGTAGACCCAAAAGCAATCATAGTAGTTGTCTCAGCATTAGGTCAGGAGGCTTTAGTTCTTGAAGCTGCAAAAAAAGGGGCTAAAGATTTTATTCAAAAACCATTTAAGACAGAGCAGATAATCGAAGTAATGGAAAGGATCCTAAAGATTAAGGATAAGAAATAAATCTATTTTATCGGAGGGATCATATGGCATCTAAAGAAGATATTCAACTGTTTATAAATGAATCAGAGGACCTTATTCAAAAAGTAGAGGAAGAAGTCTTAAAATTAGAAGAGAATCCTCGGAATAAAAAACCAATTCAAGAACTTTTTTTTGCATTTCACACGTTAAAAGGATTGACCGCAATGGCAGGTTTTGAAAATGTTTCAAAATTTTGTCATTTTTTAGAAGATTTTTTAAACCGAGCTAAAAGTGATAAGGTGTCTACTAAAAAAATAAGTAAATTTATTTCCATATTTTTTGAAAGCCTGGATGTGTTACGAACTGTAGTTAATAAAGTTAAAAAAGGGGATCATACTGATATTGATGTAAAATTTTTAGAAGAAATAAAGGATACGTTTAAAGATTTTCAGACAGATTATGAAATTACATTTATAAATCCAATTCCTCCGAATAAGATTAAACAAACAGTAAATGCTAAAAATAATAAATTTTATAAAATTTATATCCGTTTACAAGCTACATGTGTGTTTAAAAAAGTCAGATTATTCATTATTTTTAGGGCTCTAAATGAAATTGGCCAAATATGTTTCAGTAATCCTGAACCTAGAATATTAGAAATTGGAAATATTGATAGAGATTTCGAAATTTATTACCTATCTCAAAAAAATTCAACTAACATTACTCAAGTTTTAGATGAAATTCTCGAAATTGATAATAAAGTGATATCGGAATTATCTCCCGAGGAATTTGAAAGACTTTTAGCTGATTTTAGTATTAAATTGCAGAAAGAAAAATCAGATATAGCAAAATTAGAGCTAGATGAAGAAGAAACATATGAGGAAGAAATCATTGATGGACAACTTGAGCCGAGTTCAAGATTTAGGGAGGATATTCCAGAGGAAAGCGCTAAGATAAAAAGAATCAAAGTTGATATCGATACATTAGAGAAATTAATGGATTATTTTGGAGAATTAATCATTATTAAAAATCAAATTAGTCAAATTTTAAAACAAAGACAAGATCAGGAGATTAATTTACTTTTCGATAATATTGATAAATCTCTACTTGATATACAAGAGATTATTTTTGACCTTAAGCTTGTACGAGTAGAATCAACTTTTAGGAAATATAAACGATTAGTACGGGATGTTGCCGTAGAAACAGGAAAAAAGATTAAGTTTATTTTAGAAGGGATAAATGTAGAGATGGACCGAAAGATCTTGGAGGAGCTTAATTCTCCCATTATTCATCTTCTAAGAAATGCGATTTATCATGGTATAGAATCACCCAAGGAAAGAGCTAGTAAAAATAAAGATCAAACCGGAATATTGAAACTTAAGACCTACAGAAGAGCAGGATTAATATATATTGAAATTACAGATGATGGAAAGGGAATAGATTATGAAAAAATTAGAGAAAAAGCAGTTGCTAAAGGGTATTATACACCTAATGAGATAATACACTTATCCAATGAGGTATTAAATAAGTTCCTTTTAATGCCTGGTTTTTCAACCCTCTCAGACGCGGATATAATTTCCGGTCGTGGAATGGGATTGGCAATTGTTGATGAAAAGATTAAGAAACTAGGCGGTTCTTTTCAAATTTTCACAGAAAAGAATATTGGAAGTAAATTTACAATCATCGTACCATTTACTAGAGCCATTATGAAAACTCAATTATTAAAAGTAGCCGGGGATTTATTCGCGATTCCTACTGAAAATATCAAACAAATATACTTATACAAACCTGAATTAGTGGAATATGTTGAGGAGGGAAAATATTATAAACTTGATTCTAATCTTTATCCAATAATTCGGTTGGATAAAATATTAAATCTAACGAATCATGGAAAAGAAAAAACATATAAACATTCACATTCTAAACTAGCAGTGTTATGTAAAAGGGACGAGGAAACATTAGCTATTTTAATCGCAGATGAATTATTGGAACAAATTGATGCTGTGGTGAAACCATTTAAATCAGATTTCTCGATTTCTAACCACATTGCGGGATCAACTATTCTAACCGATGGGTCTATTTGTTTAATACTTGACGTTTTTAATATTATAAATTCTAAATTAAATGAATTGAAATATTCACAATTAAGCGATATTTATTAAAATTATTGAAAAATTAAAAAAAAATTAAAAAAAAATTTAATCAGAAGAGTAGAAATATTATGGGTTTTAAATGTATTAGCCAAACCGAATTAAAAATAAAATCTGGTCCCAATTATATAGGCGTTCCATTGAGATTTTTGGAAGAAATTAAGCAGGAAACGGAATATAAAACAACTGGTATTGAAATTTCAAAATCTACAGACCAAATCTCTGAAATTTCCATCGTTAACAATGAATCATTAGAATTTCTATTTGATCATCAGATGAACCTGAAATCTGCTGAAGGATATGGAACGATTTCGATTGTAAATAATTCCTATAAAGATAGAATTTGGGACGCCAGAATTGAAATATTAGGTTCAAACATTGAAAATGAGACGAATCTCAGAATATTTGAACCTAGAACTAATAAAAACATTAGATATAGCATTGAAGCTTTAGATGATTTACAAAATCCTCTTGTAATCCATGAGAGGATAGAGATTTTAAATGAAGAAATAAAATCTTATAAAGATATAGAACAGATATCTGGAATTGATCATTATGATTCTATTTTAGAAGATGGAGAAAAGCGATATCTTCTATTATTTGGTAAAGAGAATTTGGTTAAATTTACGATAATTATAGAAAATAATTCAAATTCAACAATAAAAAACATTAATCTTCAAAAAGAGATATCAAAGCATTTTTATGATATAGAATGTATCAGCGATTCTCAAGCAGATATCAAAACAAAAGGAAATATCTTAAAAATTGAATTACCAGAATTAAATCCTGGACAAAAAAGGAATGTAGATATTACTGCAAAAATTTTTCCCGAAAAAAAGGAAAGAATAAGGACTGGGGCTTACAATATTACATATAACATAGAAAACTCTGTTATTTCAGAAACAGAAATTATCAATTTTTCTGCATATTCTCATGCGAAACATCTCATAAATGTGGAAGAAAAAGAGACTCAGCCTAATCATTGGGATTGCTCCTTTTTATTTGCTAACCATAGTGATTTTACGATGTATTTAAAATCTATTTTAATAACAGATGAGTCAAAATCAGAGAATTATGTGGATTTGGATCTAACTACGGAAAATAATAAAATAATATTATCACCAGGAGAAACGTTTACTACTCAAAAATGGGAGGTTTTCAATGAAAATGAACCCAAATTTGTTAGAAAGATTTCTTACTCCTTAGATTATAGTATTGAAAAAGGCACTGATGTTAGTATAAAAGTTGAGGATGATATATTTGAGATAATTGGTTTTCAATTTGAAAAAGATATTTCACAAAAAGAAATAAAATCATTTGAAGAGTCAGAACTTTATAATAAAATCATTATACGTAATACCGGAGATGTTGCGATTAAAGGAGTTGTAATTAATGAAATCATTCCAGAAGATTTTAAACCGCCTTTAGAAATTTCTCAATTCAAATTGAAAAAAGCTTCTGGAGAGCAGAAATTAGAAAATGTGGATCTGAAAATTACACCTCCAAATGATGAACCTTCTACTGAGCACACTTTAGAATTAATTCTCAATTTAAAAGAGAACCAAGTTACCCAATTAATTGGTATAAATGAATTGTTAGAAATTTCATATCCCATTAAAGCTATTTCTCCTGATTATAATAAAGCTTATGAATTTCCTCTAGAGATAAGTTGTTATTATTTAAAAAATAAAAATCAGGAAAAGAAAGAAGAAGTTGATTACTACGTGGTGAGACATCGATTATCAGACATGCAGAAACCCACTTTAAAAGTCTCCCATAAACGTCGAAATTTAGCTATTGCTAAAGAGATTTATCCTGGTCGTTATGATGATGAATTTGCTATATGTGTGACAGTGAAAAATAAATCCACTATTGAGATAAAAAACATTTCGATCACAGATACTATACCCATTACATTCGAATTGATTTCTTCGAATATTAAAAATAAAGTTACTAAATCTAATAAAGAAAATGAGTATGTAATCTCCTTTTCTGTTGAAAGTGTTTTACCATTTCAAGAAAAAGAAATTATGTATTATCTTAAAAATAAATCTGGAAAAGATGTGAGTTTTTCAGAATTAGAATCATATTTCATTGGATAATTATAAAATAATAAATAATAAGTAGTGAAAAAAATGACTTTACAATATTATGACTTATTGCAGGATAAAACCGAAAAAAGGTTACAATATTTAGCAAGTTATATTGCACCTGAATTAACCATAGGCGAGCTTCAAAATTTTATCGACGATATTGCAAATAAACCAAAGGATAGCAAAAAAACTAACAAATCTAATAAATTAGATGCATTTAAAGAAATAGGTGATGACTTTGAAACGCATGCTGATTTTTCTAAATTAACTGAACAACAACTAAAAAATATTTATCAAGTTTTTATAAGTCGTGAAATAAATGATAGATTTGCAGTGAAATGGAGATTTTATCAATATTTCAAATATATTCGAGATATTATCATAGAGAGCATAAAAATCAATCAGTCAGACGATGCTACCAAAATTATTGATTTTATCATAGAAACTGAGGATAATAAATATATTTTTGTACTCTGTTTCGATGTGTTAGATATTCAAAAATTTAATCAAGGCATTGAAGGATGTAATGAATTTGTTAAAGCGAATAAAATCAAACCAGATCGGATCTTTTTTGTTACCAACAAAACATTTCGGGATATCCCTATTGAAAATGCGGTAATAATTGACAATGAAGAATTAATCGCAGAATTATGGTTAGAAATTAATGACGAATCCTCTCCGTTCAATAATGAAGATATGTTGATTATCAGTAATTCAGATTTAAAAATTGCGGGATTTAATTTCACAAGCATGGAAGATTTATTGGATTATGTTTATGAATTCTCAGATGGGGGACAAATTTCAATTCTCAAAAAGGCAGATTTTTTTTCTGAAGTTGAAAGAGAAGAATTTGAAGAGGAGCTGATTTGGAAAGGTATTATGATAAAAAATGATATTTCATAAAAAATTAAAAGTGAAAAATTAAGAGGTAATTAAGGATTATGATTAGAAGTGAATATATTAAAACGATCAAGTTAGTAGAAATAAAGCTAAACGATACCAAATATTTTCTTGAAATAGATGATGTTAGAGAAATCTTTGTTCCCGAGTTAATTATTCCAATTCCTTTAGCTGAAAAATCAATAGTAGGGATCACTAATATCAGAGGCGATATTTATACGATAATTTCTTTGGGACAAAGAATTCATACAAATGGTGAACATCTCAAATTAACCAATGAATCACGTTTAGTATTATTAGAAATCGACGAGATGAATATTGCTGCCTTAGTCGATTCTGTGCTCAGTATGAAAGAAGTTCCAATTTCTGTATTTAAAGGAAAACCTGCCATAGTAGAAACCGATACCGATATGCAATATATTAAATCTATAGGAGTCTTGGATGGTCAATCATATATTATATTGGATTTAGAATCATTAATTGTTCCATTAGCACCTGAACAACAAATTTCAAGAATTTCATCTAAATATGCTCAATTACCCGAGCGGTATAAGCCAGAATTCTGTCCTAATATGATCCAAAAAGAAGAAATTATAATTGACTCAAATATAGGATCATATTCTCCAGGAGCCATAGAATTAGTAAAATTAACTTCAGAACAAAAAGATTTACTTCAAGAAATTGGGAATATTGGCAGTGGAAATGCAGTCACTGCACTTTCAAGATTAATAAATAAAAGAATCGATGTGGATCTAACGGATGTGGGCTTAATTTCATTAGATCAATTACCTAATCAATTTGGTAGTCCTTCAGAAATTGTATGTGGTATTTTTTCTCACATAAGAAAACCCTCCCTTTCCACAATATTACAAGTTTTTGAATTAACGCCATTGATGAAATTAATAGCAGATTTGGCGGGTAAAAAGTCAAAAATTAATCCCGATAAAGTGAAAACTAAAAAGGATTTAGATAATTTTGCCATTTCTACCGTGACAGAATTCGGTAATATTCTCGCTGGTCATTATGCTTCAGCACTAGCAGATTTAATGCATACCAAAATGATATTTGATGTACCAGAATTTGCAATGAGTAATGCAGGTAGTATTGGAGATTTCTTAGCTAAAGAACTGCAAGAGCAGTCTGAATATGTTATTATTATAAAAACAGCTATCAAAGTAGTCGGTGTAGAAATGAAGGGAATCTTTTTCTATATACCTGATATGAAAGCAATTGAAAATCTCTTCAGCGTTTTAAAAATTCCTGTCAAACTTGAACCTGTTGAAGCCAGTAAAAGCAAAGGTGAGGCTTTGATAAATTTAGATTTAACTGAAGTTCAAAAAGATGCCTTAAGAGAAGTAGGCAATATAGGTGCGGGCAATGCGGCTAATGCTTTAGCAAAAATGATTAATAAAAGAGTGGATATTAATGTTCCCTCCGTAGAAGTAGTGACTATAGACCAATTTGCAAACAAAATAAGTAAGAAGAATGAAAAATTATTTGTTTCATGGAGTGGAGTTCAGGGGAAAACCAGAGCGACGGTATTATCATTATTTAAAGTTCCTGATATTCTTAGTTTAACCTCTATCATAATTAATGATGAGGGAAAAACTAAAATAGATTTGAGAAAAGTAAAATCCGCAAATGATTTTCCAGAAATTTATGTTGATGCAATGAAAGAACTCGGGCATATTTTAGCGAGTCATTACACTACAGCTTTAGGCAATTTATTAAATTTGAGGTTGATGACTGAACCTCCTGATATAAGTTTAGATAATGGACAACAATTATTTGAAATATTAAATAAAGAAATTGGATTATTGAAAGAATTGTCTTTAGTAATTACTACTAATGTGATAATTAAAGAATTTGAAATTCAAGGTACGTTTTTATTCATACCCGAATTAGAGACTTTACAGGAATTATTAGATACACTTTCCACATTTTATGAGGTTTGAAGTTTAAAAGCTCAGGGAATGCTTACTGAATTCCTTTATGAAAATCCAATTTTTTTTTAAAATACAATTAAAAAGGTTAAAAATATGCAACAGAGTACCTATTTCGATTATGTCTATAAAATTATTGGCGAAAATTTGCAGAAAAATCCAGATAAGCTTTTTGAATCTAAAAATGTTTATTTGTTTGTAGATAAATCCTTACATCTAATTTGGATATGGGCAGGCTTACAATCTCGCTTATTTCATAGATATATAGCCGCAAACTGGGCAGGTAAGTTAAAAAACAATAAAGAATTTTATGGTTTTAAATATGAAGTCGTAAAAGAAGGGAGAGAACCCATTGAATTTCAATATATCTCCAGTGAAATAAAGAGAGGTCCTGAAAAATATAGTTTTCCTGGAGAGTCAAGAAAAAAAAAAAGAAAGGTGAATAAATTCCAAACCACAATCTCTGGGGATTTAAGTTCCAAAACGATACAAAATAAATTTCCTAAAAGTTTGAATATTTCAAATATTCATGGAAATAATAACATCAATATTAAAATTAATGCAATTTTACAAGAAATAAAAGAAATTCACTCCCACGTTAAATACTCAATGCAGCATATCGATAAAAGAATAAATCAAATTGAACAGTTATTAAGAAACCATAAATAATTCCTAAACGGAGGTAATTCAGTGGAAAGTATTTCATTTGATCCAAGGTCTATCAATAACTTGTTAGATCAGTTAAAAAATCAGACAGGTATTGAATTTAACTGTTATAGAAGAAATTTTCTGGAAAGAAGGATCAAATCCCGAATGATTCGTCTTGGCCTGAACACTGATAAAAGCTATCTTGATTATATTTTGACAAATCCCCAAGAAATTGATTTATTTTTAGAGCGATTTACTATTAATTATAGCTATTTTTTCAGAAATATTGAAATTTTTAATAAACTCTGTGAAATTATTTTTGCTTGTAAGAATGAAAAGTTTCAAATTCCTTCAGTTAATTATGAATATATTACAGATCTTTCCATATTTGACAAAATTCGGAGATCTTATGCTTATAAAGAGTCTGGATTGAAGATCTGGTCTTGTCCTTGTGCTTCAGGTGAGGAGCCTTATTCTTTAGTAATGGTATTGGAACAAATTAAAGAAGAAATTGGGGAATTTCCCAATTATGAGATTACAGCATCTGATATAGATAAAAATATTATAAAAATAGCAAGAACTGGAATTTATGGAGCAGAATCTTTAAAGGAAACACCTCATAATTATATTTCTACTTATTTTACTAAATTTGATGACCGACTTGGACCTAAATTTTTAATTAATAATGATATTAAAAGAAAAGTGGAATTTATAATCGAAGATGTTACCAGAGGACATAATAAGGATCAAAAATACGATATTATTTTTTGTAGATATTTATTAATCTATATTAATAGAGACTTTAGGGAAAATTTATTGCGGATTATTGAGAATCATTTAGCTCCCGGGGGGTTATTAGTTCTTGGAAAAACTGAAACCCTTTTAAATTCTAAATTAAGTTTTAAGTTACTTGATGGAAAAAATCATTTCTACATAAAAATGTAGTGAGATTAGTTCCTTTCATAAATATATGTAAATAATTATCTGAGAATATAAAAAATATTAACTTAATACCAGACCATATAGAATTAATAAAATTTTTAGAATTTAAAGTAGCCATATTATTATGCCTGGGGATGACAGATTAGATCGCATAGCTAAGCCTAATAGTAATGGAGAATTAGTATTACCCATTGCCCATTATGCATTACTTAATTCTGAAAATCCTTATAAAAATTCCTTAAAAATCTCTGTTTTTGGATTAGGATCTTGTATTGCCATAATTTTGATAGATCCAATTAAAAATCTTCATTCTATG
>SDNV01000117.1 GCA_004524515.1 Promethearchaeota archaeon | reverse complement strand
CTTATATTGAAGAATCAGGACCAATATTAAAAAGCTCAAAAGAAGTTTATATCAAAGTTAATGGTATAGACTTCAAAAAACATGTTTACACATCTCCTGAAGTTCTTGAAATGGTAATTATATACCTAAAAAGTATTGGCGCTAAAGTATACGTAATGGAAAACTCTACACAAGCAAATATGACTCGCATTGTTTTCGCACTAACCGGTTTTAAAGAGGTGTGTGAAAGAACCGGGGCAGAAATAATCTACTTAGATGAGGAAGAGAGTAAAACCTTTGAGTTCAAGGGAAAAGCTCCTATAAAAGAGGATCCTAAAGGATATAATTTGAAAACCTTCAGATTGCCTAAGACCATTATAAAAATTATGGAAAATAGAGATAACATAACATATATTAATATACCGAAACTTAAAACGCATTCCATGGCTAGAGTAACTCTTGGCATAAAAAATCAATGGGGATATCCTCAACATGAAGACCGTGGAAAAGATCATAACTATAATTTACATTCAAAATTAGTGGATGTTTATGAATATATCCAGCCGGATCTTACGATAATTGACGGACTTTTTGGCACAGTTAATGGGCATTATCCTCCTACAGCCTTCGAAGATCGTCTTGTGAAAAAATTTAATATCTTAATTGGAGGGAGAGATACATTAGCAGTCGATGTTATAGGAGCAAGAATTTTCGGATTAAGCCTAGAAGAGGTTCCCCATTTGAAAATCGCTCATGATCGGGGCTTAGGAGAAGGAGATATAAACAAAATTAATGTTATTGGAAAGGATTTAGGGGACTATAAAGAGAAATATGAATGGGATTTATTACAAGAATTTCCTGATGATGTTAAGATCGTTAAAGGAAAAGAGCTGCTATGTATCGAGGGCTGTCAGAATAATCCTTTAGCGACTCTGCAAGGATTTGCCTACGATTATCCAGATAAATTCAAGGGAGGATGGTTTATAGTAATGGGAAAAGGACATGATGAGGATATCGTAGAGAAATTAAAAAAAGAAGGATATAAAAAGGGACTCGTAGCAGGTTATTGTGCGATTGATGAAGTTGGAGAAAAACTGGTTGAAGCATTTGGTAAGAGAAAAGTATTCTTTTCAGGGGATTGTAATAATCTAGCAGAAACCGTAAGAGCTGTATTAAAATTAGCAGGAATGACGGTATTTGATTTAGTTCCCATTCCCCCTGAAGAACTTATGCCTCTTGTTGAAGAAGCTCAAAAACATGGAAGTACCGCATTAACTCCTCTCTAATGAGCGATTAATTTTAACCATCTTTCTTTATTTTTTTTGAATTTTATTATAACATTTTAAAGGACTAATTTATAGAAGATAAAATATTTGAAAATTTTGTAAAAAATTAAAACCATTGCTTGAAATCATGTGTTTCTATGGGACAAAATAACATGTAATCACAAGCTATATAAATAATTAATGAGATAATTATTTAAACTAGAACTGAATTTAAATTCATTTTTTGCATTCTTTTAAATGGAACTTGCATCTAAATTTTCTGAAATAAAGGAGCTTTTATCAGTTGACAATGGTAAGTTCGATTTAGATCAAGTTATTTTCGATTGGCCTGAAGAGAGAAAGCTGGCTGTTGTAAATAAAGTATTAAACTTTATTAATAATTTCTATATGTTTAAAGAACTAAAACCTTTTATGAATTCGGTCTATATCTGTATAAAAAAAACATTAGAAATTCAAACCGAAGATATCGATGATTATGATGAGCTTTTAGTAAAGAATTCAATCATGCGGTTCGTTCAAGAATATATTACCTACTCCAATTTATCACAAAAGGAAGAGATCCTCAATTTTTTGGCGGGATCATTAGGGAAATTACAGTTGCAACCTCTTATCATTAATCTTGGTTTACTTTTAAAACCAATGTATTCCGATCAAGAGTATCTCAATAAAATAAAGGACTATGAAGAAATTGAAGTAAGTTATATACTTAATGATGAGAATGAAATCAGAATTAAGAAAGAAATTGATAAATGGCTTGAAACGCAACATATTAGTTTAGATAATCAAGATGAAATAAGAATAAAATTAATAGAAGTCTATGATAAATTAGTAGGCTACTTCAAACTCTCCATGAATTCAGAAATCTATTCCAAGCTTTTAAAGGAAGTAAAAGAGATGCTAGCTATGAGAGTGACTGTGTTAAGTCTTATGGATTCGGTTGATGAATCCTTTGAACCGGTTCCAATCAGAAGGATGTAATAATTTTCTTTTCACTCTTTTTCTAAGATTAACTCCGAAATAAAACTAGTTTATATTAATTAATATTTACGGAATAAGAAAATTAATATATATAAATTCTCATAATTATTCTTAGAAAAATTATTTATTTTTAATTGGGTGTAAGAATATTGAGTGAAAAGGATAAACCATTAACGTCTGAAGAAATTGAACATCAAAAAAAAATCGTTGAAAATATCTATAAAAAAGAGAAGCAAGAGAGAGATGAATTCTTAAAAAGAACTGAGTTAGAAAGAAAAAAAACTTTTAAAGAAAGCAAAGAGCAAATTCAAAAATCGGTAAGTGAAAAAGCGTGGCAAATTGAAAAAAAGAAAAAATTAGATGCTGAGCTCAAGGCTTTAAAACCTGAAATGGAAAAATCCGCGGAAGCAATTGAGGGTTCTTTGGGAGAAAAAGCCTATATGATTCAAAAGAAAAAAGAGAGAGATACCGAATTAAAGAGTTTGAAACCTAGAATTGGAAGTAAAGCTGAAGCCATTAGTAAATCAATCGGAGAAAAGGCATTTTTAATTGAGCAGAAAAAATTAAGTGAAAAACAACGTAAAGAACTAAAACCGGATTTGGATAAAACTGCAAAAGCAATTGAATCTTCCATTTCAGAAAAAGCGTATTTAATTGATAAAAAACGGGAGCGAGATGCACAAAGAATTGCCATAAAACTTGAGCTTGGAAAATCCGCAGAAGCGATTGAATCCTCTATTTCTGAAAAAGCGTATCTTATTGAAAAACGAAAGGAAAAAGATAGTGAAAGAATGAAATTAAAGCCAAGAATTGGGAGTACTGGGGCTGTAATCAATAAATCAATTGAAGAAAAGGCATTTTTGATTGAGCAGAAAAAATTAAGTGAAAAACAACGTAAAGAACTAAAACCAGATTTGGATAAAACTGCAAAAGCAATTGAATCTTCCGTTTCAGAAAAAGCATATTTAATTGATAAAAAACGGGAGCGAGATGCACAAAGAATTGCCATAAAACCTGAGCTTGAAAAATCCGCAGAAGCGATTGAGCCCTCTATTTCTGAAAAAGCGTATCTTATTGAAAAACGTAAGGAAAAACAGGCAGAACTTAAAGGATTGAAACCAAAAATAACAGATACCGGTGAGACTATAAGTAAATCTATTTCAGAAAAAGCATATATGATTGAAAAGAAAAAAGAAAGAGATGCGGAGTTAAAGAGTCTAAAACCAGATCTTGATAAATCTGCCGAAGCAATTAGCAAAACCATTTCAGAGAAAGCATTCTTGATAAATAAAAGAAAAGAGACCGATACCCACAGAAAAGAAATTAAGACAGATATTCAAGGAATTGGTGAGAAGCTGGAATCAGAAATTGAAAAAATCGAAAAAAAAAAGGCAGAACAAAATAAATAATGTTCTTCAGATCAAAACGTAAAATATTTTAAAACTCTTAAGATTAAGAGTTTATCTTTAATATTTTTTCTATAAATTGATATTAAATTTATATAAAGAATTTAAATCTAGATTTTCAAGTCTATTTTTATAGTTTATTATCTTAGGTGATACATACCCCTTGAAATGGATAATTTCATTTTCAAATCTATAATAAAAATCATTTAATAGTTCATGTAAAATTGCTCTCTCAATGGTAACATTTGTTTTTTTCGTAATGCCTACACATAATAAACGCCCTCTCTTTTCATATAATATTCGGGTATCTTTAAAATTTATCTCCTGAATTTCCTCCTGTTTATTGGTCCCAATTTCTCTAATAAACAAATTGATCGCATTTAAAAAATTACTAATTAAATCATCATCAGTCTCAGTTAATCCATAATTATTTTTAGAATATCGGTTACTCACCAGTAAAGCACCTGTTAATTGGTCTACAAAATATATGGCATGAAATCTATTTTCTCTAACATTTAAATGCTTCAAATAGAACCCAAGATTTTCTTTAATTGCGTCATTTTTCCATTTAAAAGACATAATGAACCATTTTATTAATTAATCAATTAATAATTCTATTTTTTAAGTTGAACCTATAATACTTAAAATCTCAGATTTTCATAAAAAATACAACATTATCGATGTAACATCGATGTATTATTCAATTGGTTCCAATTCATATAAAAAAGAAAAAATAATATAAAATAATAAAAACTAATATATTTTATTTAAAAATAATCAAAAATAGTTTCATTTTGTTGAGATTTATGGAAGGAAACAATGAAGAAAATAAAAACAAAATTTCTGTTGGATTAATTATTTCTAAAGATGATTTCAAAAAAAATCCGATTTTTCCTGATGAGGTTTTAGAAGAAATATCCGATCAATCTTACTATTTATTAATTTTCATATCGCGTGAAGATGTGATAAAAATAAGTTGCTTTCCTACAGATACTAACAATATTAAGAAAGTTTTAATTCATTTAACAGAATTCTCTCCTGAATTAGTGAAAGGAATATCTTCAGTATTAAAGGAATTGGATTTAAGTAAACATATTCTACATACCACAGGGCTTTGCTATGAAATGGATAATTGTTTTTATGAGACTTACTTGGTTGGCGATAATTTACAAACCAATAATGTCTCTATTCAGTCAATAAAAGACAAATTTCTAAGCCTTGCTAAAGTAATAAATGTAATAATTGAAAATATTCCCGTATTTAATAAATAAATTTAATAAATTTTCGAGATTACATACCAATTTCCTATATTTTGACCATTTTAAGTTGAAAATACCAAATAAAAAGGATATTTTAGTCGTTAAAAAATGACCAATAAAAATATTATAATCAGAAATTATTTAAAAAAAACGAGAGTAGGAAACAACAAGGGTATGTATTATGAATGATAAGAAATTGCCCCCTCCTCCTACGTTACCTCCAAGTAGAACTAGAAGAGAAGAAAATTTTTGTCTTTTTCATAAAGGAACTTTAACAGGTAAAATTTATGTATGTCCTTCGTGTAAAGCTAAATATTGCTTGGAGTGTGCGAAGAAAGCTAAATCTGAGGGTAGAAAATGCATTAAATGTAAGCAATTAATTTTTATATAATATATTTTTATTTTTTTATCCTTAAGTTTTATTCTCTGAAGAAGTGTTAATTTTGGAAATTGATCGCCATACCTTCCAAAAGATAAGCCACATAATTATAAATATAAATAACGCAGTTACAAAAGTATACCCTCCTATGAATAGATCCACCATTATCAGGAAAGGGATTCCTGCAATCGAAAATCCAAGTATATATCCATAACCCCAGAATCGATTTTTTATTCCAATTATTACACCCGGGATGATTATAGTAAAAATGATTGATAAGTAAGCCATTATTTTCGTTATGGAGGGAACATTTTGCAGCTGATAATTTAATATTAATAACATATTTATCCATGATATGAGGACACCAATCCCAATAAAAATGGCAGTTCCAATATCGAATTTAAATTCCGGGTCTTGTCTCCCTAATGGGTTTACTTTTTTTTCCTCTTTGTTTTGCATTTACCACACAAAAATAATCTAGTGTTTTTATATTCTAATCAATAAATGTATTCCTTATAAAGTTAATACCTCAAATAGATTCAATTTTAATTGGGTTGAATTCATTCTGAGAATATTAAATAAATATTTAATTCTATTAATAAAATTTGTACGAGATAGTGTTAACTATGCTAGTTTAACCTAATTTATCCATTTTATTTAAATACCGGAAAGGTTATTATAATCTTAAGATAAAGATTTAAATTCCATAAACTATAATAATTTTAAAACGTAATAATCAAATTAAATATTAAAAAAAAAATGACTCCTCGCGCACCCTGGATTTTTGTCTTTTGGTTAGTGTATGAAAATACACTCTGATTTTGCCCTCCTCCCCCTATTTAATTTTTGACCTTGTATTAAGGTCCTGCGCGCAGGAGTCTCCCTTTTATCTTTAATGATTAAATTTTTAATCTAAAATACTATTTAGCTAATTTAATCTCTAATTTCGGTCTTTTTATGATCTAATTTTGAATTAATATTGTTGGATTAGAGAATCTAAAACTTTAAAAATTACCTTTTTTAATAATATTACTAATCTTATTTTTCATTTGATTTGTTTTATATTCAAAGATATTTTATTTGATAAAATAATCGTTTAATTAAAGTTTAAATCAATTTAATAGTGAATGCTTATGACTGAAGAAGTAATTAGAAGAACCACATCGCTATGTCCCGAATGTTTAAACCCGATACCTGCCGAAATATTTGTAGATCCTAAAACAAACTGGGTTATGATGCGAAAACACTGTGATGATCATGGCGATTTTAAAGATAAAATTTCAATTGATCCCGAAGAGTATAAATGGGCTCAAGATTTTACGGACGAGATTGGTTCCACTGTAAATAATCCTACCAAACCAGAATGGGTTTCCTCTGGGATTAAGCCTATAAAAAATGGATGTCCATATGATTGTGGAATATGCGAAAACCATAAGTCAGCCCCATGTATTTGTTTGATAGATGTCACTAATAAATGTAATTTAGCTTGTCCTATTTGCTTTGCGAATGCTAGTGCAAAAGGTTACGTTGTAGAACCAACCTTTGATCAAATAGTCCAGATTATGAAACATTTTAGATCTATGAAACCTTATCCTGCGGTAATGCTTCAGTTAGCTGGAGGAGAGCCTACTATTAGAGAAGATTTACCACAGATCATCAGTACAGGTAAAGAATTAGGATTTACAGAAACTATGGTCTCTACGAATGGTGTGAGAATGGGGAAATCTTTTGAATATACAAAATCCCTTGTAGATGCTGGAATGGATGCTGTGTATTTGCAATTTGATGCAACAGACGATCCTGAAGTTTGGAAAAAAGTTAGAGGGGTGAATCTATGGCCTCTAAAGAAAAAAGTCATTGAAAATTGCCGTAAAGCAAATTTTTATGGCCTTATGTTAGTTCCAACGGTCGCTAAAGGAGTTAATGATCATCAAATAGGAAACATTTTAGATTTTGCTAAAGAAAATGCCGATGTAGTGTCAGGGGTAGTTTTTCAACCAGTTTCATTATGTGGTCGTATCAGTTTTGAAGAATTAATGGATTTACGATATACTACCTCCGATCTGAAAGTTGCCATAAATAAACATACGAACAACGGCATCAAACGGTTTTATCCAATAGCTACAACAGCCAAATTTACTAAACTTCTAGCTTGGTTCGATGATATGCCTGAGTTTGGAATGACAAGTCACCAAGAC
Organism: Promethearchaeota archaeon; assembly: GCA_004524515.1. The sequence goes on along the minus strand of SDNV01000117.1, from coordinate 955 downwards.
TGCGGCTTCGCTACCATAATAGTGGTTAATGATAAAGGTGATTGGGAGCCAATAGAAAACTTTTTTGATGCTGAAGGACTGATTAAGTGGGCTAATAATGTATATGACATGGTTCATGATAAAAAAGTACCAAAACCTACAGGACTTCTTGGTAATATTAATCTAGAAGAATATGGGGGACTTGCAAGCACAATTGGAAAATTTATTGACGATATCACTAGTTTAGGCTACAAACAGATGATGAAAGCATACTTTTTTGCAGGATTATTGAAATATGTAAAAAATCCCTCAAAAATTTTATCCAGCAAAACCTATCAATCCTTTGCTCGATTAGTTTTTGCTCCAAATTTAGCTTCAGCGGCTCAATTCTTACATTCTCGAAACCTTATGATATCAGCCATGCATTTTCAAGATGCATATAATTTTGATCTTAATAGAGTTAAGAATTGTTTAGTCCATTATGGGGTAATTGACCCAGATGACCCTACTAAAGTTAGAGAAATACCTTTTTGTGCTATGAATACAGTACATCGTGAAAACATAGAAAGGGCATTAGCTCTCGAACATGAACAGGCAGAAAAACCGGAAATCATAACGCAAAGAATCACAAGTTATTTAGATTCTATTGAGGAATAATCAATTTTTATTATTCTTTTTTAATTTTAAAGTTACATATCTATTTTTAGCATAATTTAATACCCAATTATTTCTTAAATCTTTTGCTTATTTATTTAGAAAGATATAATTATGCGCAATTTTTCTCTTGTCTTTCCCAGCAAGCATATGAACATGTTTGATAGTTTTGAGGGATTCTTGACTAAAATTATCAATAGGGATAAACACAATTTCTCTATGTTTAACTCCCGCTAGAGAATAAAAATATTTACGGGGAGGTTTTTCAGCAATATAGAGGATATATCGTTCACTTGAGAAGAGTATTCCCGCTTTTAACAAT
>SDNV01000116.1 GCA_004524515.1 Promethearchaeota archaeon | reverse complement strand
TACTTCATCCGTACATAAATGCCGCTTACAAGTCACAGAATCAGGCCTTAGAAGATGCAAAACCAAAATATTCACATCTGAATACTGTTCAGAAAACCCATCAAAGACCATTGTGTCGCTGGTAAAAGCAATTGAATAATCTTTTAATTTAAATTTGATCCCAAATCCCTCTATTTTGGGTGAATGCACTACTTTTGTTCCACTTATCTCTGCTCCGTTATAAAAAAATTTATCTCCTGCTTTAAATCGGATGACTTTTTGCAACATGTTTAAATGATATTCCGAAATATATTCAAGAGTATCGTTCGTCGTTAATAAAACTCCTTTTTTCACGTAATTATATTTTTTATCATGCAGCGTATCGCGTGAAGATTCGATAACTGCGCTAATGTCATTGAAATGGTCAATATGTAGATGAGTTACTATAAATAATTCAGTTTTTGTTGGATCTTCTCCGTATTGATTGATTCTTACAGTTGCGCCTGGACCCGGGTCAATATGGCTTTGAATTCCATTAAACTTATATAAAATTCCTCCCGTGGCTCTATGCTGTGTTCTAATGTGATGCCTACCCCCTCCAGAACCAAGAATCACTAGTTCGTCATCCATAATTTGAGGTATTGAAATTTTTTTATTAATATTTGAATTGAAGGGTTTAAAAAAAATAATTTTTGTGATTATAACTCAATCTATTTATTTTGAACCCAAAATTTTTTAGAAAAAAGCCTCTTATTCATTTTTGATTTTCATTAATTTTTTTGCCATTAATTCAAATACTTTTTCGACATTATAACCTGTTTTAGATGAAGTTTTTACATATTCGATCATATTAAAAGTATCCTTGATATTTAATGCCGTTTCATCATCAATCGCTAAAAACTCATCTAGATCTAATTTAGTTCCTACCAGAATGATGGGAAGATCAATATCATGCATCCTTACGATATTTACCCACTCCAATACTGCTTTTATTTCGGGCAATCGAGTTAAATCTATAAGAAGTAGGGCTCCTCTTGCTCCCATAACATAGCTGGACATTAGATGTCGAAACTGCTTTTGACCTCCTAAATCCCACAGTTGTAATGAGCATTTCATTTTCGAATTATTAAAGTTCAGACTTATTTCCTTTACGAAGAAATCGACTCCAACTGTCATGATTGTACTCTCATCAAATTTCCCATTAACATATCTACGTAATAAAGTTGTCTTCCCTACCCCACCATCGCCACCTACCAGAATTTTAAATAGGAAATGTTTTTGCATTACTAGGTCTCCGATGTAAAGATTGCTCACTAAATTAATGGTGATTTAGTTTTATTAATTTTGGGTTTTTTTGGCTTTCATTTAGGGAATGGTTGCCTTAAAATAATATTTATTCAAATTCTAATTTTAAAATTTCATCTATTTGTTCTAATGGTAATTTTAACCTTAGAATCAAAGCTTTTTGAAATTTAATTTTAGAAAAATCTTGATTCTCATTGTTAACCATTTCCATAACTTTTTTTTTGACTATCCTATGACATTCTTTTCCTAAATGTGCCAATTGTATATGATTTTGATTGTTTGAATTAAATTTTTTAATTGGAATTTCAAAAGGGATTTTAAAGATGTGTCTTGAACTTTTCCGTATTTTAATCTGTTTGGTCATTAAATTAGAGTTAAGAATAGAGGATAAATAATATGCTTCTTCTAAATTCTCTGTATCATAAAAAGATAAATCCCCCGTTACCAAAAAATCTCCGATTACAACTACAGAATTCAAAACCGATCCAGAGTTATTGTACACCACTTTAATCTTTGCCAACTGCCGTTTATTAATTAATTTCTCCCATCGATTAAGATTGTCGAGTAGGGATTTATGCTTAGTCGATCTTTTTTTATAGGTAATATATTTTTGGTTGATTATGTCATAAAATCTTTTAGCTTTGTCAGTTAATTCATTATAATTAAACTTAAGATCCCTTTTGGAAAGTGGTAAAAATACATGATAAGAATCATAAATATAGAACTTTAACAATTCCGTGCTTTTGATAACATTAAAAATATATTTCTTTTCAATTAATTCATTTTTAAATTCTCTTTTATTCCAAGGAGATTTCGCGTTTTTGAAGATTCTGTCATCCGGATTAATCTCAACTAGAGAATCGTCTAACTTTTTACATTTCACGAAAATCAGATTTCTAGGATTTAAATCTGCTCCCTTATGAAACAATTTTTTATAGATGCTCACTCCATAGGGAAGTAATTCTTTAAGTAGTTCTTTTGAAATGTATTTCTTAGTATAAACTTTATTTCCCTTTTTTTCAATATGATAGGGTAAAAATATATCCGACTTTTCTATTACTAATTCTAAATCATCAAAATAATCAACAGAATTAGATTGATTACTTAATTTAAGATAATCTACTTTAATTTCCCTATTAGTTAATTCTGTCTTAAATTCTGATTTTTGAGCGAAAAGACAGATAAAATCAATATTAAAAATTTTTTCCAATTTTTGTTCTAATAGGCATATTTTTACTTTTTTGAATCCTTGAAAATTACGAAATCGGGACGCGTGGGAACCAGTCATAACTCCTTTTGTAATGACAAAGAATATTTTCCCCTTGCTTTTTAAATATAGTTCTCTTGCTTGATAAAAAAATAAAGCAGAAATTTCAATATTTAAAATGTTTTTAGGTAAGGGTTTTATACCCAAATTTTCAGCTAAATTCTTAATTTGAGTTTGGTTTTCAATGGAGTCGATATCTCTTAAGGTATACCAGGGAGGATTTCCAATTACTAAATCAAAGGTATTATAAGAATTTTCAATATATGCTTTTTTCTTATTCTTATTATGAGAGGGAAATAGTGAATCTAAGACATAAAGATTGACTTTACCTATTGAAAGATGTTCTTTTAATATAAGTAAAAAATTTATTTTTGTCATATAAATTGAAATTGGATTAATATCATAACCATATATATTATTAATAGCTAAGATTTTTAGTTCATCTGTAGTATTTGAAGCCAAAATTTTCTTTAAAATTGCTATTAAAAAATTGCCTGAGCCACAACACGGATCAACAACTTTCTCTCCAACCTGATAAGAAGTGTTTATCATACTTTTCACAATAAAATTGGGAGTAAAAAATTCACCCGTTTTATGCCTAATTTCATGGGGAATCATCTCCTGTACAAAATAATCAAGAATATATTCAGGATTAATACCTAAATTTGATAATATATTCACAATTTTATTTAATAGCTTAGCATAAGGAGGTAATTTATTCAATTTAATAGATTCATAAATAGGATCGAAATATCTAAAATCAAAAAGCTTGAAGTTAGTATATTCCTTATTTACTTTAGTTTTAATCCTCTGAAAGGTTGAAACAAAATTTTTATGATTAAGATTTAAATCTCCCTCACCAAACACAAATTTAGATATCAATACTTGTCCAATAAAATATATTAAAGAAAGGGTAAGGTAAAGTTTTAAATCTGAAAATTGGGAGCCATAAATTATTTTAAAATCATCTTGCCACCTTTTAAAGTTTTGTTGCTCAAATATATTATCATTGCTGAGAATCTTCTCTATTTCCTTTACTACAGTTCTAATCAATTCTAAGCTAATCTTCGAATTTTGAGTCGAATGTAATGAATTATTCAAGAATAAAACTCCTTTTCAATTTTCAACCAAATTAATCAATGATTTAATATTTAAATATAAATTCTATTTTTTATTAATAAAAAATAGATATTTTACCATTAATACTATACATTAATATATTTAGCTGAGACCTTGACAACTCCGGAAATTAAAATTTCAAAAAAGTTTGAGAACGGGATTTATTTCTCATGTAAAATGTGTGGTGCTTGTTGTAGAGGCTTTCAAGAAGGGGAAGTCTATTTATATGAAGAAGATATCTTGCGACTCACTGAATTTTTGAATTTGACAAATAAAATCAGCCTTAAAAAATTTGCAAGAAAATATCTTAAACTTGTGGATAATTCCTTTTATTGGAGAGACCCCAATGAAAGCAGAGGAAAAAAATATAAATTTAAAACCCTAGGATTTAAATTTATTGGAGATGATGAGCATTGTGAGTTTTTAGATGAGAATAATAAATGTATGGTACATCAAGCAAGACCTTTTCAATGCATAGCATTTCCAATTGGCTGGAATATGCTAATCAATAGTATTAGTAATTTTAAAAATTATTCTAAAAAGTGTCCTGCCCTTCGAAAATCTCTTGAAAATGAAGGCAAATTTTACTCTCGTGAAGATGTTTTAAGATTAGCCACTAAAGAATATAATATGGAAAAAGAATTCTTCTTGAAAATGAAAAAAAATAATTTTAATATTTTTAAAGTATACAAATTTCTTCCAAAAGATATTTCTTGTTAATATTTTTTAAAAATTAAAAAAAAACCCGCAAGATCATATTTCATAACTTGCAGGACGTATATTAGTATGTTATTAACCCCTTAATATTTAATATACTGTTTCTATTTTAAAATAGATAGTATATCGACAATCACCTAAATCTACTCTTGAACCTGACCAATACCACCCATTATCAATATAATTATGCCAAGTAGATCCATCCCAAAACCACTGAAATACAGGATAGTCATCATCACCTGAAGTTGAGTCGTATTCAGATGCTTGAATCCTTATTTTAAGATAAGAATTAAAGCTGACAAGAGCATAGTGATAATTATTCCAATCTATTGCTTCACGAGAACCCGCACTTGTATAATGATCACCCGCATCGTCAATTTTATCTAAGTGGTTGTCGTTTTTATAACCATTGGCAGCGCAACTTGGGAAATACCCTTCACCGATCCAGAGCTTGAGGTACATTTCTCCATCCCCCATAAGCCATCCCTCATGTTCATCATCGTAGTATACTTCATCAACGAATACAGTTAATTTATATAAATCATTCGAGGCATCAATTTTATAAGCTCCTCCGGGGACACTATTACCGTTTGGATCGGAATTCATTTCCAGAGCGATCACCTGAGCATATTGGGACCAGTAAATATCTTCAGGTGATACTCCAATATTGAACGGTGAAAAATCACCGTCTAATTCAATGCCTAATACTGATTTATAGGCCGCCCAAGCTAATTCAGAACAATAATATCCATCCGGCGCGATCTCAGGATCAGCGGTATCAATATCAATTTGTTTACCAAGCCAATTCCAATCGTAGCCCTCATCAAGCCCTATTTTAGAAGTAGCAAAATTTACAATAGCTGCTCTTTCAGAAGCTGACATCAAAGCGCCTCCAGGTTTTAGAATTCTGATTGCTACCACATTTCCAGCATGATGGTTAACTACTGTATTATATCTAGAAGTGCGCAATCCAGAATCAGTATCATCTTTTGTGGAATGAACCACCCAAGTTTCACCTTCTGGAACCCATGTACCTTCTTCAGTGGCCCAAATCTCATGATATCCGGCAACACCTCCAACAATTACCGTATGGGACCATTTTCCGGGGATGAGATAGTCAAAAAAAGTATCATCTGTACCTAGAAGTATAATATCTCCAGGTAAAAGATTATCTGGACTCATTGTATTAGATCCATCACTTGCAAAAGCTACAATTAATTCTGAATCTAATTCTGAGTCTGATTCACTTGGATTAGTCGTAGCTACAGGAGTGGCAAGTATTGGAAAGGAACTAATTAAGAAGATCCCGATAAACAATAAGATAGTAGAGGTCAATAGGATTTTCTTTTTTGTAGTTAGATTTCTCATATTAACCAAATTATCATTGATTATTAATACGATTATAACATCGTACTTATATTGTATTGGGATGAACTTTTATTTAAGAATTGCTTACAAAAATGTTAAGATATTATATTTTTAAGAATTTAAATCCTCAAAAAATTAATTTTCGATTTTCATTCTTTTTAAATAATTTAAAATTGTTTTAAATAATTACAATTTAATCATTAATTTACTTTTATTATGAATAATTATTAATCCATAAAACCCTATATAAATCATAGAATAAATAATAATTAGAGTGGTCATAATTGAGGATTGGACTGTTTTTATGTGATTGCGGTAAAAATATTAGCGGAGTGCTCGACAACAAGAAAATAACGAACTATTTTAACAATTATCCCGATGTTTCGGTATTAGAAAATCAATATCTATGTTCTGAATCGGGATTAAAAGAGTTAACTGATGAATTAAAAGAGAAAAAAATTGATCGTGTTGTTATTGCGGCATGCTCTTTTAAACTACATGGTCAGCTTTTTCGCAAGACGATTGAACAAGCTGGAATCAATAGATTTTTAGTCTCTTTTGCTAACATTCGGGAACAAAATTCTTGGGTCCATCCCGATGAACCTGAAAAGGCCACCCAGAAAGCAATTGATCAAATTACCATGGCAATTGAACAAGTAAGACTTTTAGAGCCTTTAGAGGTCCAATTTTCGAACGTGGTACCATCAACCTTGATTATAGGTGGTGGAGTGGCTGGTATTAAAGCTGCTATGGTGATAGCCGATGCGGGATATAAAGTATATTTAGTTGAGAGAGATTTAACCATAGGAGGACACATGGCTTTGTTTGATAAAACTTTTCCAACCCTAGATTGTAGCATATGTATTTTAGGTCCTCTTATGAGTGAGCTTAAAGATCATCCGAATGTTGAATTATTAACTTATTCTGAAGTTAAAAAAGTAGAGGGCTATGTGGGTAATTTTGATGTTAAAATTCAAAAAAATCCTCGATTTATTGTAGAAGAAAATTGTGTGGGCTGTTTTGATATTTGTAGAGACGTATGTCCCATTGATGTAAAAGATACTTTTTATCCTAGAAAAGCAATAGATGTACCTTATCCACAAGCAATACCGCTTTACCCGAATATTCTCAAGGATTACTGTATTGGATGTAAAGCATGTGCTCAAGCTTGCGGAGATCGAAATGCAATAGACTTTGAGCAAGAGCCAGAAGAAATCGATATCAAAGTAGGAGCAATTATAGTCGCAACTGGATTTAAAACTTTTGATCCCTCTATGTTGGGAGAACTAAGTTATCAAAAATACCCTGATGTGATTACTACTATGGAAATGGAACGATTACTTAACAACGATGGTCCAACAAGAGGAAGAGTAGTAAAACCTTCCAGTGGTCAACCTTTAAAAAAAGTTTCCTTTATATTGTGTGTAGGCTCTAGGAATGAAAAAATTCATCATGATTATTGTAGTCAAGTATGTTGTAATGTGTCCATAAAACAAGCGATATTATTAAAACAAGAATATCCTGACGTAAAGATCAATATTTATTATAACGATATAAGAGCGGTTGGAAAAAACTGTGAGGAATTTTATAATAGGGCCAGGGAGGTCTTCGGAATAAAGTTTATTAAAAGCAATGTTTCTGGTATTTTAAAAAGTGACCTTAGTGATCACTTATTAGTACGAGGAGAAGATGTTATTGAAAACCAAATTTTCGAACATAAAACCGATTTAGTAGTGTTAGCAGTTGGTTCTGAACCCGCAGAAGGCACAGATGAATTAAGTCAAATATTAAATATTTCGCAAGATCCATATGGATTTTTGCTCGAAAAGCACCTTAAAGTTAGACCCTCTGAAACTTCGGTTAATGGAATATATTTAGCGGGAATGATTCAAGGTCCGAAAGATATACCCTCAAGTATTGCTCAAGCAGAAAGTGCTGCGGCTAAAGCAATAGCCCTTATTGCGAAGGGTAAAGTTGAATTAGATCCTCATGTGGTTTATTTCGATCCAGAAAAATGTGATTTATGCCGATTATGTGAAAATATTTGTATTTATAATGCCTTGAAAATTGAGGATAAGGAATTGAACATTATTCAAGCCAATTGTACTGGGTGTGGAGCTTGTGCTGCAATGTGCCCAAATAACGCGTTATTTATACCGAACTTTACAAAAGAACAAACCTTAGCTCAGATCAAACCCATATTAGCTAAAAAAAAGGAATATCCTTTAATCATTGCATTCTTATGTAATTGGTGTTCTTACTTGGGTGCAGATCTTGCGGGCACTAGTAAATTAACATATCCTACAAATATGAGAGCTATTCATGTAATGTGTACTGCGATGCTCGATCCTTCATTGGTTTTTGAAGCCTTCTTCAATGGAGCCGACGGAGTCCTTATTGCAGGGTGTCATGAACAAGATTGTCATTATCAAACAGGATTCATAAAGGCTAAAACTCGTTATGAAAGTATTAGAGAAATGCTTGCTGAAGCAGGAATTAATGAAAATCGGGTGAGAATTGAAAGCATTTCAGCGGGAGAAGGTGAAAAATTTGCTCGAGTGATTTCTGAATTTAAAAAAGAATTAGAGGCACTTGGTCCCATTAAACCCGGGGAATATAAGAAACCTGTGTTAGTTGAGAAAAAAGTAAAAGAAAAGGCTAAGTTGGATGAAATATGAAAGAATTCTCAACTTATTGGGAAGCACT